>JAFLRV010000072.1 GCA_022511245.1 Coprobacter sp. | reverse complement strand
ATCCGGTATTACGTTATTTTTGGCATATTAATTATGACAAAATGAATTACGGATACTAATCAGTATTTTCCCCTGTTCGTCATACGGAATCTTACCCACATCGGTTATCAGTGTATTAAAGTTCTGGCGAACAGCCGGTGAAACGGCCGTTTCTTTGGGCCATTTTACCCGACTCAGGATACTTTGCTCCATCGCCTGCACCAACTTCATGACCGTTATCCGCTGCCGGTCGTAACCTGACAACTCCGTTTCCAACATATCACGATCCACCTCAACGCTTATCTTGCCCTCTTTCTCCGTCTTCGCCAGATAACGCAACAACGAACGAAGCCGTGTATCGCTGTTATATCGGAAAAACTCTCCATAACGTTTAATCTTAATCAGCTCTTTCTGCTTGATTGTAAGCGTAATATCGTCGATTTGAAGTTCTATGCGGAAAGGAACTCTCAATTCCAGAATAGAAGATTTTTCTTCTCTCAGACAAATATCCCTCAACTTAAATTCCTGCAAAGAATCTTTGTCTATCCCGTCAATGTTCAAAAGAACATCCTTGGCCATGAGATACATCATCTTGTCCTGAACAGCCAAACGGCGGAGCAGGCGTTCATTATCATCGTAAACCTGATAATCCTTTTTCAACATTTTTTCGGCCAGTTCGATAACTCTGGTATCGTTTAGACTCGCCTTTGAATGAATATTCAGACGGTCTTTTCCTTCAAGCGTCTGGTTAAGCGAATTAACCGCCTTTTTAAGCATATATTCACTTGGGAGCAGATTCTTGCGTCCGCTCATCTTTTGCTTCAACTGTTCCGGCTCCAGAAATTTATGAACCAAGCGATTGCCATTCATCTCGCCCGACAATTTATCGAACAAATCGTAGTGTCTCGCCCATTGATAGAATATCTGGTTGTCATCACCCAGTTTTTCTGCAAAATAGGCATTAATCAAGTTCGACATACTCCAGCCCCGGACATCTGTTGATTCAGCCAACGGCACTCCGGCTGCACGCATCAATGATTCTGCCCTCCGGGTAAACAGCCCTCGGGGAAGTTCGAATCCATGCGAAAAATCGCCCTCTAAATACCGCCCGGCCAAAGCCATAATATACTCTTTATTCCGAGTCTGCCATCTGACACGGCCGGAATGCAAAAAAGGCAATTCTTTAAGCGAGGCTTTGTTCAAACTATTTTTGGATTTCAGATACTGAAGTCTACCTTCCAAATAAGCCCGGTAAAAATCAAAGATTCTGAAGTCTTGGGATTTGTAGTTCTGAAAAACATTCCCGATAAACGGATGGTTCAAATCCTTTACCATTTCCTTTACCCTGCCAACAGAAATATTCGATAGGGCCAAAGCACTCTGCAACGAGTTAAAATTGGCCGACGTCATTCTTGATTTGGCATCAGAAGGCGGTGTAAAACGGAGGATATCCCGAGCCAGTTTTAAAGCGATAGCTCCCGGCCGTATATCCACATACCTTTTTTTATTCAACTTATTGTCTTTGGCGGACATTTTGGCCACTTTGGTTTTGAAACCTTTTATTTCCCGTTCTGTCCACGCAATCATTTCACGAATACAATTCTGCGCTTTTTGGGCAAATAAAGGATTTACACACCTATCCGGCGACTGAATGAACATCTTTATCTTTACCGGCAAATCGTTCTCTTCAAGGGGAGCGTACCTGCGTTCATCCCATCCCTGAAAATCGCCTGTCCTAATATCTTCAAAAAGTTTCTGATACGCCTGAATATAATTCTTTATCACCGTCTCGGCACTGTCTTGCTTTTTCGCCGCATCGGGATACGCCTTGCACAAATGCAGATAAAAAAGCAATCCCGGCAACTCATAAACACTTAACCAAGCCTGAGGAGAGTAAAGTTTAATTTGAGCGGAGGCTGTTACGGGAACTCCTCCTTCTTTCAATAAAGGCACATACAATGACTGATCCATTCGGAGACCCACTCTGTTGTTGTCAATCAAATAATGCGCTTTGGTATTTGTCACGTATGGTGACGAATCGGGCGTGTCCGGCAGCAGTTCCTCTATTTCCACATCCTTGTCATTTCTCCTCTTAACGGTCGCCTTGAACAAAGAGGAGTATTGTTTTTTGCGTTCCAGTTCTATTTCGTCTATACGGCCAAAACCATTAATCTCTTTCTGCAAAACACGCAAAGTATAGGGGGCGTTATCGGCCAGACACTGCTTCTTATAAAACTTAAACCGGTAATTGCCCAAATGCACCATAAAACGTATATCCTCAAATGCCTTTTGCATATCGAGATATCGCAATGCCAGCGGGGCAAAACGGTCTCGCACTCTCCGCATCTGCACCTTTCCGTCTTTTACCGTAACCCCATCATCCCGCACCACATCCTTTCCTTCGGCCTTGATATCGACACTCAAGGCATTGCAATGCTCGACCGACAAGATATCAAACAACTCTTTCGGGCATTTCTGCAATTCGTTAATCATATCCAATCCCAACGCATAATCGGGACGGGTAGAATCATATTTTTCACGGGGCAACCGAATATGGTAAACGGAAAAGACTTCAAGCACCGCTTTCTGCTTTATCTCGTCAAAATCCTTGGGCCACGGTTTCATCGCCTCCAAAAACATGGCGATATAACGCTTCTCAAGGAACAAGCAGGTAAAAAATATAATACCGATATCGGAAAGTGTCCGATCGGATGTTCCGAGCGCATAAAAATAATCACTCTTATCCTTAAATTCCGAAATCTTCTTTCCTTTCTTATCTTTCACGACAGCCCCGTTTTTATCCAACTTATAAACTTGTTCTTTACGGAAACCACCTTGAAAAATATATTCCACCGCCTTGTTTATAGCAGATATCCGGTCACCTTCTTCTTTGTTTTGTTTCGGGCCATTTACCTTCGGCTTATCTTTTGGGGAGGCATTTTTCGAATCATTCGTCAGCGGAAAGCGGGAGCGAATTTCTCTCGCAGCCCCGTCCAAAATACGATATAAATATGGAAACAACTCTTTTTCTGTTTCTTTTTTGCGCAATTCGGGGGCATAATGTGAATACTCATTCCTTAAACGATTCAATATCGGAATAAGCTGTTGAGTAAATAAGTTTTTGATTTTTTGCGGAGAGGAGGCAATCGTAATATTCCCTTTCTTTTTTTCAACATCAAATATGGCCTGGAGAACCGGGAAATGCTTCTGTAGCAGCTTTATCATCTTCATCTGTTCGGAAGCTGTTCCCTTCTTACTCAGTTTTTCCCATACAGCCAAACCGGCAACCTGAGACTCTTCTCTACTATCTTCTTGCACCTGCATCAGTTTCGAAAGATGTATTAACGTCCGATAGACATTGTGCCGGGCCATATTCAAATAGGCCGCCATCACCGGCTTCAAATCCGGAGTCTTACTCTGTTTGTATTGTTGCTGTGCCATAAAGAATTACTGATTGGGTTAATATCCCCAAAGATAGCAATTCCTTTTTTATTCTTAACACATCACTTCATTTTTTTACCAAAAGGTTCTATACCCGCTCAAATGCAGGCTTCTAAAACCTTATGAAAAATTTGGCACCGGATTGAAGGAAGTTTCCATACCCACTCAAATGCAGGCTTCTAAAACGACGGAAAAAACGCTGAGGCTTGCGCTAAAAAGTTTCCATACCCACTCAAATGCAGGCTTCTAAAACACAATCTACAGTTGTAAAAGGCTACGGCTTTGCAGTTTCCATACCCACTCAAATGCAGGCTTCTAAAACAAAAAAACAAAAATGGCAACACGTAATTTATTGTTTCCATACCCACTCAAATGCAGGCTTCTAAAACACTTGTCCACACTTGTCCTGGGCGACGGTGCAGTTTCCATACCCACTCAAATGCAGGCTTCTAAAACCGCTTCATCTTCAGCAAAGTACAAATTCTCGATTTTTCCTCGATTTTTTAACATACTCATGCTCATAACAAAAGTGTTTTAGATTTATTTTTCGCAAATGTATACTTTTTTTTGTTTCTATTCATGATATTTCTATCCTTTTTTTACCTAAAATCCATCTATAGAACACTTTATTTCATCGCAAACGAGTCCTAAATAAAAGACTGTAATCACTGTTTCGAAAAAAACAACTTTAATAACGGCCTTTTTACAGACAAATATTCGCAAAAGAATCTTGTGTGTTGTCCCAACATTCCCTTTTGCGAAACTTATTCATAAGAATAAAAAAAATTGATTTCACAACACATTCATTTCCAGAGCACAAGAATTATTACTAACTTTCAAAATCACATATATTCCCGAAAAACAGAATAGCGCAAAAACGGTTACAATTATGGCGTAAAACATAACGGATTAAAAAAAATACTATCTTTGTAATCATCTATAAATTTGTAATATATCATGAAACTGACAGACTCATTAACCATTCTCTATTTGCCGTTTGCCTTACCCGATTCTGCGGATGCACGGCAGTTGCCGGCACAATCTCCATATTGGGAAACGCAGGACAATGTGAAAATCGATACCGACTGTCTCTATCCCTATGTCGCCAATTTTATGAGCGGCGAAGTGCCGAATGCAGACAAAGCTGTGATTTATCGTCTGACGAACAAGGCCGAAAAGTTCGTCAATAAAAAAATATATGTGATGACAACGAAGTCGGGCCGCAAATTCCGCTTCAAATTTTGTTTTGAGAAAAATAATCTGAATACATTCCACATAATAATCTATCCGCATTGTCCTATCGGGGTTTTGGTGGTGGGAGTCGAGCCTGCCGACAAGGATTGGACTACGGCACATATGACCGAGTTTAACTATCACATCCACAAAATAGACAGCCAGCAACTACTATTGGAACTGGAAAACGAACGGGCGGCCGAGAGTCTGTTCGGTGTCGGCAAGAAAGGCATCTGCCTGCTCGACCTTTGCCGCATGCTGCTGACCGATGAGGTGTGGTCGAAAATCACGCTCCTCGAACCGAAACGCATGCATCCGTTCAGCTACATCCGACTCAGCGAGAAAGACAACACACAAGAGGAATTCGATTCGCTGCTTGTACGGTTAGCAAGCGTACAGACCGAGAATTACCAAACGAATACCAACAAAAACTCCCGTGTCGAGATGTTCCGAAATATCTGCCTGTGTTCGCACAGCGAAGGCGGAGTAATGGCTGTGGTTACGCCAGATGGAGATGCACTGCCTTTTATCAAAGAATACAAGTCCAACAAATTTGTTGCGGAATATCTGTGGATTTACACATTTGTCGTCATGCAATATTATGCGATGATTCATCTCACAAACCGGATGTACGGCAATATAAACGCTATCGATATAGACCGTAATCTTGCCTCCTTGTGGAAAATAAAGAAATATATGTTTGTGAATATCTCGCGACATATGCATATCAATCAGTTTTACAACACTATTATAAAAAATACAGGTTTGACCGCATTGTACAAAACATTGGACGAGAATTACAATTATATGCAAGGACTCAATCGGGAAAAAATCGCCAAGCGAACGAATTGGTTATTGACCTTCCTGACGTTTTCGCAGGTAATATTTGCCATTTTCTCATTTTTCTCGGTAAATGTTGAGTGGAGGCCCGTTGCAATGATATTGTTGGGAGTGTCGTGGAGTATTGCCTGTCTATTTATATTGCTGTGGTTTGTATTGCCGATTACTTATATCTCGACACGAATGTTTCGACGAGGATAACAGAATAACCAATTATTGGATTCTATATGGTCGGTATACCTTTCCAGAATCCGTTCGTAGAGCTGATATTTGAGGCTATTTTTGTATGGGAATCGTATGTTGATAAAAAAAATCCGTGTAAACTTTTGATTTACACGGATTTTTCTTCTTGGTATTGCGGAGAGAGAGGGATTCTTTCTCCGCTTCGCTCCGAAAGCGCTTTTGCGATTACGAACCCAGGGGTTCTCATCCATTTCTCTCAAAACGCAAAAGGGAGCTGCGCCTCATAGCGCAACTCCCTTTTTTGCGGAGAGAGAGGGATTCGAACCCCCGGTACCTCTCAGTACAACGGTTTTCAAGACCGCCGCGATCGACCACTCTGCCATCTCTCCTAAAAAAGTATATCCATTAAGAAAGTGGTGCAAAGGTAGCCATTTTTTTTTGTCTTACAAATTTTAATCTCCTTTTTTCAGTCAACAGACAGGATATCGTATCTTACGCCGATTATTTTTATTTTATTTTCTTTTCCTAATTTACCATTTGGTCTCTCATCTTCTTTTTATATTTGTAGACAAGGGAATAGTCCCCTACTATAGAACTGTGTATTATGAATCGTTTTCACGAAATTATAGCCGGAGAGAAGCCGGTATTGATCGACTTTTTCGCCGAATGGTGCGGCCCCTGCAAAATGATGAAACCGATATTGGAAGATCTCAAAAGCCAAATCGGAGATTCGGCGACCATACTGAAAGTCGATATCGACAAAAATCAAGCGGTTGCCTCCCGATACGGAATTCAGGCAGTCCCTACCCTCATGATTTTCAAAAAGGGGGAACCGGTATGGCGACAATCGGGCGTAATGCAAACTGCGGCTCTGAAAGAATTGCTCGAAAAATACCGATAATCTCTTACACTTGTTCCTGCAACAGTTGGCATTCGTTTTGTTTTTAACTACCTTTGCGCCAACAATCGGGTTGTTATGAATTTGTATCTGCGGTTATTCCTGACATTTTTCAAAATCGGAGCGTTCACGTTCGGTGGAGGCTGGGCCATGATTTCGATTATAGAACGGGAAGTGGTCGACAAATACAACTGGCTCACCAAAGAGGAATTCGTGGATGCGCTGGCTATTTCCCAGTCGTTGCCGGGCATATTGGCCGTAAATATATCCATTATGGTCGGCAACAAGCTGAAAGGGGTCAAAGGCAGCATTGCCGCCACACTGGGAACGGTTCTGCCCTCTTTTATTCTCATCCTGCTGATTGCAACCTTTTTCGCTCAATCGTATGACAATCCGACGGTCGAACGCATTTTCAAAGGGATTCGACCGGCTGTAGTGGCGTTAATTGTAGCTCCGGTGCTGACGACAGCTAAATCGGCCCGAATCAATATAAAAAACATCTGGATTCCCATAACAGCAGCTCTGCTCATCTGGCGGGCCGGAATTTCACCCATTTATTTTATTCTGGTCGGCGGTATCGGCGGTATCGTCTATTTCAGCTATTTCAACCGGAAACAAAACAACGGAGGCAATCATGGTCTATCTTAATCTTTTAATCGCCTATCTTAAAATAGGGCTGTTCGGATTCGGAGGCGGCTATGCCATGCTGTCACTGATACAGCATGAGGCGGTAGAGGTCGTTCATATGGGCGAATCGGCGCCTTGGCTCACGTCGAAAGAGTTCACCGATATCGTGGCTATTTCCCAAATGACACCCGGCCCGATAGGCATCAACAGCGCCACCTATATCGGTTATGTTGCTACCGGCGGGAGCATATGGGGTTCGGTTCTGGCGACAACGGCCGTATGTCTTCCGTCGTTTGTTCTTGTACTTTTAATCAGCGGATTTCTCCTGCGACATAAAGAGAACCGGTATATACAGTATATTCTCTCGGGGCTCCGACCGGTCGTGGTCGGCCTTATCGCATCGGCGGCTCTTATTTTAATGAACCGGGAGAACTTCCCGGACTATACGTTCAGCATCGCCATTGCCGTCGGAGCGTTTCTTCTGGTACGGTACACCCGTATGCACCCTATCTGGATTATCGTTATAGCCGGTATCACCGGATTTTTGGTTTATTAATACTCAAGCCATGACTTACGAAGAAACAC
Source organism: Coprobacter sp. (assembly GCA_022511245.1). Classification (GTDB taxonomy): domain Bacteria; phylum Bacteroidota; class Bacteroidia; order Bacteroidales; family Coprobacteraceae; genus Coprobacter. The sequence continues at coordinate 2,840 of JAFLRV010000072.1, read as the reverse complement.
TGGATTTTCTGTTCAACCAATTGCCTGTATTTCAACACATCGGTGCCGGAGCATACAAACCGGGATTGCAGAACTGCGAGGCATTGGACCAGTATATGGGACATCCTCACCGACAATTCAGAACCATACATATTGCGGGTACCAACGGGAAAGGTTCCACCTCCCATCTGCTGGCCGCCATACTGCAGCGAAGCGGATACAAAACCGGGTTGTTCACCTCGCCTCATCTCCTCGATTTCCGGGAAAGAATACGGGTCAACGGTGAGATGATTCCGGTCTCGTATGTCATCGATTTTACCGAAAAGCACCTGCCGCATATACGGGATATACAACCCTCTTTTTTCGAACTGACCACTTTGATGGCTTTCGATTATTTCGCCCGCTGTCGGGTGGATGTGGCGGTCATCGAAACGGGGCTGGGCGGCCGACTGGACAGTACGAACATCATCTGTCCCGATTTATCGGTTATTACAAATATCAGTTTTGACCATACTCAATTTTTAGGAGATACTCTGACCGCTATTGCGGGAGAAAAGGCCGGCATTATCAAAAACGGCACTCCTGTCGTTGTCGGCGAAGCTGCAGGGGCGGTAAAGCAGGTATTTACCGACAAGGCTCAAGAAATGAACGCTCCCCTGTTTTTTGCCGAAGAGGAGCATCCGGTACAGCAGGCCCGGCTGACTGAAAACGGCAAATGGCTGTTCGAGACCGAAACATATCCTCATCTTATCGGGTAACTGGGGGGCTATTGTCAGGAAAAGAACGCCGCTACCGTATTGACGGCCCTGCAAGTGCTGGCCAGACAAGGCTATCATCTGCCTGTAAATGCTGTCTACGAGGGTTTTGCGCACGTTACTTCGCTTACCGGACTGCAAGGCCGATGGCAACAGATACAGGATGCTCCCCGAACGGTCTGCGATACCGGACACAACACGGGAGGCATGCAGTATATCGTACAGCAGCTGGCTGCCCAATCCTGCGACACGCTGCGCATCGTAATGGGCATGGTCAATGACAAAGATATCGGGGGCGTTCTCTCGCTGCTGCCGAAAAATGCGGTATATTATTTTACGCAAGCCTCCGTTCCCAGAGCATTACCGGCTCAAGAAATGCAACAAAAGGCCCAATCGTACGGATTGTCCGGAAAAGCTTATTCTTCGGTAAGAGAGGCTTATTCTGAAGCGCTGCAGGAATGTCGGCCAAATGATTTCATATTCGTCGGTGGCAGTACCTTTATCGTGGCCGATTTCCTTCGGGTAATCCATGAGGATTATTAATAGCTTGAGGGTATAAAACGGCTTAACCGTTTTTTCTTATACAATTTACTGCCGATTGAAACTCAAACACAAAGCGGCCCCGAAAAGGGTGTTATTCCTCTCGGGGCCGATATATTTTATTTCATTCTTCGATTACCAGATAATCACTCTCTCTTCGGGAGCGAGATACATGGGATCGCCTTCTTCAATACTGAAAGCATCGAAGAAGGTATCGATGTTTTTCAAAGCGGCATTTACCCGCCATTTGCCCAGTGAGTGGGAGTCGATTTTGGTCAGGCGCAAAATCTCTTCGTTACGAATATTGGTTGCCCACAAGCCGGCATAGGAGAGATAGAAACGCTGGTCGGGAGTGAATCCGTCGATAGGAGACAATGTCTGTCCTTCCGTCGCATTTTTAAATGCGGTGTATGCGACACGCAGACCTCCCTGGTCAGCGATATTTTCACCCAATGTGTAGCGACCGTTGGCGTGTACATCGTCCAATACGACAATACTGCTGTACTGGTCGGCCAATTTGTCGGCCCGAAGGTTAAACTGAACGGCATCTTCGAGCAACCACCAGTCTTTGAGGTTTCCGTCTTTATCGTACTGACGTCCCTGATCATCGAATCCGTGTGTCATTTCGTGACCGATAACCACCCCGATAGCCCCGTAATTGACGGCATCGTCGGCACCGAGCGTAAAGAACGGGGGTTGCAGTATACCGGCGGGGAAACAGATTTCATTGGTGGTGGGATTATAATAGGCATTGACCGTCTGCGGACTCATATACCACTCGTCTTTGTCGACAGGCTGACCTATCTTCTGCAACATGAAGTTGTATTCGAATTCATTGGCTTTGCATACATTGGCCCAATACGAAGCGGTCTTATCGATATGGAGGGCCGTATAGTCACGGAATTTGTCGGGATACCCGATTTTGATGTATATGGTACTCAGTTTTTCTTTGGCTTTGGTCTTGGTGCTGTCGCTCATCCACTCCAGCGCATCGATGTGTTCTCCTAATGCCACTTGCAGATTTTTCACCAAATCGAGCATTTTCTCTTTGGCTTCAGGCGGGAAATATTTGGAAACATACATCTCTCCGAGTGCTTCGGGTAGGGCTCCGTCAACAACCGCCAACGAACGTTTCCAACGAGGTTTCATCTCCTGCTTGCCCGACAAGGTTTTGCCATAAAAATCGAACTGCGTCGTTGCAAAATCGTCGCTCAGATAGGAACCGGCTTCATCGAGCAGTTTAAAAGAGAGATAGTAACGCATCTCTTCGGGAGTCATCTTTCCGATGATGTCGCTCATTCCTTGAATAAAAGAGAGTTGCGAGGGGTTTATCTCGGCCGGAGCGGCAATACCCATTTCCTGCAAAAATGCGTTCCAGTCGATAGCGGGCGTCATTTTCACCAACCGGTCAAAGGTCATCTTGTTGTAGTTGTTCTGCGGGTCACGCATCTGCTCCCGAGAGAATGCGACTTGCGCCAAAGCGGTCTCGGTCTTCAATACCGAGCTACTGGCCTGCCGTGCGTCTTCAACGGAATAACCGGCCAGCGTAAACAACTTTTCTATATA
>JAFLRV010000071.1 GCA_022511245.1 Coprobacter sp. | reverse complement strand
ATGAAAAATATTTTAGCATTTCTGATTGTAGGATTAGGCTTCCTTTGTTCCTGTGAAAGCAGGGATGGAGATTGGGATTCTATGGTTTGGGAGAGTAATGATGTAAGCAATATAAATAAAAACAAAAATATAGAAGTCCCACAAGCAGGCAACACTTATGTATTCACATGCAAAAATTATAAGAATTTTTGGGTATATGCAATCCAAGAAAATGGGAAACAAATTGGAGATACCCAACTATCTATAGATTGCAAAAAATATGAAGATAACAATATATCTATCAGTATTGAGAAAAATAAAATGAATGTAACTTTTTTCCCTAATGAAGAATATCAAATCCGAAACATTTCAATAGGAATAACCGCTGGGGATATTTTTAATTCTTTCTTTTTTAAACAAAAGGGAAAGGATAATTAATATACTGAAAGATTATCACAGAAAGTGTGTCTTGTCCCGAAAACACCGACAGACACACTTTCTCCCTGCTGTAAAGAATAATACGATATGAACTCTAAAAAATGGAATATAACCGGACTGGTTGTCCTTCTGTTATTTGTCGCCGTTACCGGTTGCCAAAAACAGACAAACGAATTATCGGTACTGCCCCGTCCCCAATCAGTTGAATATCATCGGGGGGTATTTACCGTGACACCTTCGACCCCGATTTATCTGAATCTGCCGGAAACGGGCCGTCAGGCATTGGCCGATTACCTCCAGACCACGACACTTTCGGCTCAACCGGTGAGTGTCGTACCGGTTGCATCGGGGGCCATCGAGCTGAATCTGAATGAAGGGGACGACTCTTTTCCGGACCATGAGGCATACCAGTTGGTTATCACCCGAAAAAAGGTGGAAATATCGGCTGCCGGAGAGGCCGGCCTGTTTTACGGGCTGCAAACGGTTCTCCAGATGCTCGATAACGGCGACGGACAAACATTGTCCGCCGTTACCATAAACGATGCTCCCCGTTTTCCTTATCGGGGCATGCATCTGGATGTCTCGCGCAATTTTTTTGACAAGGGGTTCGTCAAGAAACAGCTGGATGCTATGGCCCGGTTTAAAATGAACCGGTTTCACTGGCATCTGACCGACGGTGCCGGCTGGCGCATCGAAATCAAGAAATATCCGAAACTGACTTCGTTTGCCGCCTGGCGTCCTTTCGACGAACTGCAGGAATGGTGGACCGGAGGCCGCACTTTCTGTGACCAAAACGACCCTCGTGCCACAGGAGGATATTATACACAGGACGATATACGGGAAGTTGTCGCTTACGCTGCGGCCCGCCACATTACCGTTATTCCGGAAATAGAGATGCCGGGACATTCGGAGGAGGTTCTGGCCACTTATCCCGAACTCTCCTGTTCCGGAAAACCGTATACCAACGAGGACTTTTGTCCGGGCTCGGAAAAAACGTTCGAATTCCTCGAAAACGTACTGCTGGAGGTCATGGAACTTTTCCCGTCGGAATACATCCATATCGGCGGTGACGAGGCTCCCAAAACCAGCTGGAAAACTTGTCCCCGCTGTCAAAAACGGATTGCAGACGAACAGCTGTCCGATGTGGAAGAGTTGCAAAGTTACATGATACGCCGCATCGAAAAATTTCTCAACGCTCACGGCCGCAAACTGATTGGCTGGGACGAAATTAGGCAAGGCGGCTTGTCAAGCACCGCTACCGTTATGTCGTGGCGCGGTACAGAGGGCGGTATCGCTGCCGTAAAAGCCGGGAATCAGGCCATTATGACTCCGGGAAAATACTGTTACCTCGATGCTTATCAGGATGCCCCGAAAACCCAACCGCTGACTATCGGAGGATATACGACCCTCGATAAAGTTTATTCTTTCGAACCGGTTCCCGATTCACTCGACTCCGGCGAGGCCAAACGGATTTTAGGAGTGCAGGGCAATTTGTGGACAGAATTTATCTCGACGCCTGAACATGCCGAATATATGCTGTATCCCCGCATACTGGCATTGGCCGAAATCGGCTGGTCACCAGCCGAAAACAAAGACGGCGCCGATTTTCGCCGTCGGGCGCTCAAAGCGGTAGAGGTGCTGGAGAAAAAAGGATATCATCCCTTCCCGCTGGACCAGGAAGTCGGAGACAAACCGGAATCGTTCGAACCGGTTGAACATATCGCCATCGGGAAAAAAGTTGTTTATAATCATCCGTACAGCAAAAGTTATACCGCCGGAGGCGATACGACTCTGGTCGATGGCGTGCGAGGCGGCTGGATGTACAACGACGACCGCTGGCAAGGGTTTATCGACGGCGATTTCGATGTGGTCATAGACCTTGAAGAGATAACGCCCATAAAAGAAATTTCGGCTGAATTCATGCAGTTGAAAGGCCCGTATGTGTGGGTGCCCAAACAGGTCATCATATCGGTGTCGGCCGACGGGGAACAATACGGGACACTGGCCGTTGTAGACAACGATATCCCCGAAGAGGAGGAAACGCTGCAATTCAAGACATTCGGATGGCAGGGCGAAAGTCAGGCCCGATATGTCCGTTATCAGGCTTTGTCGAACGGTATTGCAGGGGGATGGCTCTTTACCGATGAAATCGTCATACGATAAATTGAAACACGATATTTACAATAAACCGACCATAACAGAGTTTATACAATAAATCAAGATTTAATAAACAAAAAGATGAAAACAGAAATGCCATGGGAACCCCGTCCTGAGGGGTGCAAGGATGTGATCTGGAGATACTCGGCAAATCCAATCATTCCAAGAAACTTATTGCCGACATCCAACAGTATTTTCAATAGTGCCGTAGTTCGTTTCGGCGACGGATTCGCCGGTGTGTTCCGTTGTGACGACACCAACCGCCGCATGCGTCTGCATGTCGGATTCAGCGAAAACGCCATCGACTGGAACATCAATCCCGAACCTTTGAAATTCGAATGCGATGACAAAGAAATCGGCGAATGGGTATACGGATATGACCCTCGTGTATGTTTCATCGACGGCCGCTATTATGTGACTTGGTGCAACGGTTATCACGGCCCCACTATCGGAGTGGCCTGGACCGATGATTTTAAAACATTCCATCAGGTAGAAAATGCTTTCCTGCCGTTTAACCGCAACGGGGTTCTTTTCCCGCGCAAAATTAACGGCAACTTTGCCATGCTCAGCCGTCCCAGCGATAACGGACACACGCCTTTCGGCGATATTTTTTACAGCGAATCGCCCGACCTCTGCTTCTGGGGACGCCACCGTCATGTAATGTCACCGGCTCCGTTCGAAGTGAGTGCATGGCAATGTACCAAAATCGGAGCCGGCCCCATACCCATCGAAACTCCGGAAGGCTGGCTCCTCATCTATCACGGGGTTCTGGCTTCGTGCAACGGATTCGTTTACAGTTTCGGCTCGGCATTGCTCGACCTTGATGAGCCTTGGAAAGTTAAATTCCGTTCGGGTCCTTATCTGCTCTCTCCGCAGACGATATACGAATGTACGGGAGACGTGCCTAATGTAACGTTCCCCTGTGCCGCCCTGCACGATGAAGAAACGGGTCGTATCGCCATTTATTACGGTTGTGCCGACACGGTGACCGGACTGGCTTTCGGTTACATTCCCGAAATCATAGAATTTACCAAGAAAACCTCGATAATTTAACCGGCTTATGCGTATCTGCAATCTGATTACCTTTTGGTTGACGGCTGCTCTCCTACCCGTTACGGTACGGGCAGCCGAACCGGTTTCGTATGTGAATCCGTTCATCGGAACGACCAATTTCGGAACGACGAATCCGGGTGCGGTGTGCCCGAACGGACTGATGTCGGTCACCCCGTTTAACGTGATGGGGTCGCCGGACAACCGCTACGACAAAGATGCCCGCTGGTGGTCGACACCCTACGAGTATTATAACTGTTTCTTTACCGGTTTTTCGCATGTGAACCTCAGCGGTGTCGGATGTCCCGACATGGGCTCTCTCCTGCTGATGCCCACCACCGGAGAACTGGAGGTAGATTACCATCTGTACGGCAGCGAATATACGGATGAAAAAGCCTCTCCGGGATATTACAGCAACAAACTGGTTCGCTACGGCATAGAGACGGAAGTCAGTGCAACGCCTCGCTCTTCGATTGCCCGGTTTACCTATCCCGGCGGAAAGAGCAACATTCTGCTCAATCTGGGCGAAGGCCTGACCAACGAATCGGGAGCCACCGTACGAAAAGTGAGCAATACCGAATACGAAGGAAGCAAACTGCTGGGCGGATTCTGTTATTACAACCGTCAAGGCGTATTTCCCGTATATTTTGTCATTCGTACAGACAAAGCCCCGTTACAATCGGGGTATTGGAAAAAACAGCGGCCCATGACCGGTGTGGAAGCCGAATGGGACCCCGACAACGGCAAATACAAAATATATTCGAAATATGCCAAAGAGATGTCGGGCGACGATATCGGATTATTCTTTACTTACGATACGAAACCCAGAGAACAGGTTCAGGTGCAGATAGGCGTCTCGTTCGTCAGCATCGAGAATGCCCGTGAAAATCTGGAAAAAGAACAGACCGGATTCAATTTCGATGCGGTTCACCAGGCGGCCCGCCAACAGTGGAATGAGGTACTTTCCCATATTGAAACGGAAGGCGGAAGCGAAGAACAAAAGACTATATTTTACACGGCTCTGTACCATATGCTTATTCATCCCAACATTCTTCAGGATGTAAACGGACAATATCCGGCAATGGAAAGCGACCGTATTCTCTCTACGCCGAACAACCGCTACACGGTCTTCTCCCTCTGGGATACGTTCCGCAACCTTCATCCGTTCCTTTCGCTTGTATTTCCCGGACAGCAGCTCGATATGGTTCGCTCGCTGACCGATATGTACAAAGAGTGGGGATGGCTGCCCCGATGGGAATTATACGGGAACGAAACCTTAACCATGTCGGGCGATCCGGCCACAGCCATGATTGCCGATACCTGGTTGCGCGGATTGCGTGATTTCGATGCCGAATCGGCTTACCAGGCCATGATAAAATCGGCCGATACACCGGGAAAAGAGAATTTCCTGCGCACCGACAACGACGACTACCTCTCGCTGGGCTATGTGCCGTTGCGGGATACGTTCGACAATTCGGTATCTCATGCTCTTGAATACTACATTGCCGATTTTGCCCTGTCGCAGTTTGCCCGTGAACTGGGTCATACACAAGATGCCAAACGGTATGCCGAAAGAGCGGCCGGATACAAGAATTATTACAGCAAGGAGTTCGGGACTCTGCGTCCCAAGATGCCGGACGGGTCGTTCTATGCGGCATTCGACCCCATGCAGGGTATAGATTTTGAACCGTCACCCGGATTCCACGAAGGCAATGCGTGGAACTACACATTCTATATTCCGCACGACATTCCGGGCCTGATACGGTTAATGGGCGGAGAAAAAGCCTTTGTCAACAAATTGCAAAACGTATTCGACCAGAAAATATACGACCCGGCCAATGAACCGGATATCACCTATCCGTACCTGTTCTGCTATGTCGACAAGGAAGCATGGCGCACCGATTATCAGGTAGCGCGCCTGCTCGGTGAATGTTTCGGAAACCGTCCCGACGGTATTCCGGGTAACGATGATACGGGAACCATGTCGGCTTGGGCCGTATTCAGCATGTTGGGATTCTATCCCGATTGTCCGGGATTGCCCCGCTACATACTTACCGCCCCGACGTTCGATAAAATTACGATTCATCTGGATCCGAAATATTACAAAAATCCGACGCTCGTCATCGAAACCGAACGGCCTTCGGACGATGCGATATATGTAGACCGGATTTCGGTAAACGGCAAACGGTGGAAAGGCCGGTTCATTTCTCACGAGGATCTGGTCAATGCCGGTACGATACATTTCACACTGAAAAAACGCTAATCTATATTTCGTTTTTTGAAGGGCACTTTGCATAAAGTGTCCTTCTCTTTTTATGAATGCAATGGATAGCAACCAGACCACCGAATACATTAAATCGCTTATCGAAGACAACCGTCTCCGTGAAGCAGCCGGTTTACTCACGCAACGCATCGAGCAAAACGGGGCAGACGACGAGGCGTATTATTTGCTGGGAAATGTATACCGCAAACAGGGAAATACCAGACAGGCCATGTATCATTACCTGTGTGCGGCAGAGATAAATGCCGACAGCCCGGCCGCCGAAGCATACCGGGTGTTGCTGGAAATCCGCAATTTTATCAATCCCGATTACAATCCCTGACAATACCCTCCCCTTTTATCCTGCTCGATTTGCCCGGACGGCTCCTTGTCAATGAAAGGATTTTATTATTTTTGTATCTGTAAACCTAACATCATGGATAAAAAAGACCTTCGCATCGTATTTATGGGAACTCCGGACTTTGCTGTCGAGAGTTTGAGACAACTGGTGGAAAACGGCTATCAGGTAGCGGGTGTTATCACCATGCCCGACAAACCGGCCGGACGGGGACATAAAATTCAGTTTTCTCCGGTCAAAGAGTATGCTTTATCGCAAAACCTGCCTCTGCTGCAACCCGAAAAGCTGAAAAGCGAAGATTTTTTAAATGCATTGCGGGAGTGGAATGCCGATTTGCAGATTGTGGTCGCTTTCCGGATGCTGCCGGAGGTCGTATGGAATATGCCCCGATTGGGGACATTCAATCTGCATGCTTCGTTACTGCCCCAATATCGTGGAGCGGCTCCGATAAACTGGGCGATTATCAACGGAGATACGGAAACCGGCACCACGACTTTTTTCCTGACTCACGAAATCGACACCGGAAAAGTCATCCTGCAGGAACGTATTGCAATCACGGAGGACGACAATGCGGGAACCATACATGACAGACTTATGGTAATGGGGGCGCAGATGGTCACAAAAACCGTCGATTGCATCCTGGACGGAACCGTCACTGCAACAGCGCAAAGTACAATGGCTGAAGGCCTGATATTGAAACCGGCACCGAAAATATTCAAGGATACCTGCCGCATCGACTGGAACCAGCCGGCCCGGAACATACACAATCTGGTTCGGGGATTATCGCCTTATCCGGCTGCGTGGAGCGAATTACAAGCCTGTGACGGCTCTCTTTATCCGGTAAAGGTATTCCGGACAGGCTGCTTGTCGGAAACCACCGGCGGAGCCGCCATCGGGACAATACGGTGCGACGGCAAGAGATATATCGATGTAGCCTGCGCCGATGAATGGCTGCGCATCGAAACGCTGCAACTTGCCGGGCGCAAACGGTTGAATGCCGATGAATTGCTGCGGGGATTCTCTCTCGACGGATTCTGTTTTACCCAAAAGTGAAACAAGGGGCTTACTCCTGTGAACGCTGTCTCACGACTTCGTACATCATTACACCGGCAGCGACAGAGACATTCAGCGAACCGATGGAGCCTTTCAGCGGCAAACAGGCTCTGTCATCGCACAACTTCAATACATCGGTCGAGATTCCGGCATCTTCGGCTCCCATGACAACCGCCACCGGATTGCGATAATCGATACCGGTATACATTTCCGACGATTTCTCGGTAGCAGCGACAATATGCAGCCCGCTCTCTTTTAAAAATTTCACAGCATCATATACGGAGCGCTCTCTACATACGGGAATATGAAGCAATGCTCCGGCCGATGTTTTTACGGCATCGGCATTGACCGACACGCTGTTGCGGGCAGGGATAACGACGGCATCGACACCGGCACACTCGCAAGTACGGGCGATGGCTCCGAAGTTGCGCACATCGGTGATACCGTCAAGAACAATAATAAACGGGGTTTTACCCTCTTCGTACAAGGCCGGAACAATGTCCTCGAGACGCTGATAGGACACCGCCGAAATAAAAGCAATGACTCCTTGATGGTTTTTTCGGGTCATCCGGTTTATCTTTTCCACCGGGACACGCTGCGCCACGATATTGCGGCCTTTCAGCACGGCAAACAGCTCCTGCACCAGTTCGCCCTGCAACTCTTTTTTTATCAATATGCGGTCTATTTCCTTTCCGGCTTCTATGGCTTCGATAACCGCCCGAATACCAAAAATCATTTCGTTCTTTTCCATAATTTCTCTTTCAAATCTCAACATCCGATATTTTCTCCCAGCAGGGAACGGGCATTGTTTATGGCTTCCTCTGTCAATGTCGACCCGCTCAGCATACGGGCAATTTCGGCCAGACGCTCATCGTCGGTGAGTTGCTTGATACAAGTCCGGGTAGTCGTATCGGTATCTTGCTTGTACACCCGATACTGATATTTTCCTTTGGATGCCACCTGCGGCAAATGGGTAATACTGATTACCTGCATATATTGAGACATCGACCGCATGATTTCGCCCATTTTGTCGGCAATTTCACCGGAAACTCCCGTATCGACCTCATCGAATATAATGGAGGGCAATACCACCGCATGAGCCAACAATGCTTTCAAGCCCAGCATCAACCGGGAAATTTCACCGCCGGAGGCCGTATCGGACACCGGCAGTAACGGCTGGTTCTTATTGGCCGAAAACAGAAAGCGTATCTGTTCGGCCCCCGTCTCGTCGATTCGGGGACGGAGTACAAGCTCTATTTCAAACCGCAAGTTCGGCATACCCAACGGGCGCACTTTTTCTTCCAGCTGTCTTGAAAAATCAGCGGCAGCCGCATTTCTTGATGCTGTCAGCCGGCCTGCCAGAGAAAGCAACCGGTCATATCGTACCTCCAGTTCTTTTTCCAACGCCGCAATCTCCTCGTCCGACGTATCTATCCGCTCCAATCGCGCCTGCAACTGAGTCTGTATCTCCAACAAATCCTTTACGGTAGTAACCTGATGTTTCTGCTGAAGACGGTACAAAATATCGAGCCGTTCTTCCACCTGCGTCAACCGGTTCGGGTCGACAGCAATGCGGTCTTCGTGACGGACAATCTCGTCGGCAATATCCTTCAATTCAATATAGAGCGTGTGAAAACGGTCGGCCGACTCCTCCAAATCAGGGTATATCCGTAACAGGGCACGGGCTCGGTCCGTGACATTCTTAAGAGAGTCCAGCATATTACCGTCCTCATCGCCGGAAAGCTGCTGAGACATAGCATAAAGCTCTCCTTTTATCTCTCCGGCATGGGCCAATATATCCTGTTCCTGCTCCAGCTCCTCCTGTTCGCCGTCCCGCAACCGGGCTTCTTCAAGCTGTGTGAGCTGAAACCGGAGATAGTCTTCTTCTTTTTTCCATGCCGTACTCTCTTCCTGCAACTGCTGTAACCGGTTCCGCCGGGATTTATATTCTCCGAACTCGGATTTGTATTGTGACCGCAATTCCTCATTATGGCCCCATACATCGACAACCTGCAACTGAAATTTATCATTTCCCAACAACAGATTCTGATACTGGGAGTGAATATCAATCAAACGTTCGCCCAAATCCCGAAGTTGGGACAGCGAAACGGGTGTGTCATTGATAAATGCCCGTGATTTCCCGGAAGAGTGTATCTCCCTGCGCAAAATACAGATACCGTCATCGTACTCCAAATCCTGTTCTTCAAAAAAATGTTCCAGATGATATGCCGCAACGTCGAAACAGCCTTCAATTACGGATTTTTTGCTTTCATCTTTTATGACTTTGGTATCGGCCCGCTGCCCCAATATCAGGGACAACGCTCCGAGAATAATCGATTTTCCGGCACCGGTTTCTCCTGTCACAGAAGAAAAACCGGCATGAAAATCTATTTCCAGCGTATCGATTAAAGCATAATTTTGAACCGAGAGTTTCTTAAGCATATCTGATTTAACGATTTTCCTTGCGAATCTCCTGCAACCGATTGTTTTCGGTCGGATAAATTCGGCTAAGCAACTTATAAATTTCTTCTTTTTCGGACTGCGGCGCCAAAGAATATATATTTACCAGTTCGTCCAACTTGGAGTCACTGAAAACGGGCAGCAAGACCGATGTCGAATTGGCGTTGTACACGTCATCTATCATCTTCACCGCCTCCGTCACGGCAGCCCGGCCTTTATCCATACTTAACGCCATCTCATCCAACCCTTTACGATGATAATTATACCACAATGTACGGAACATATCGGTGCGCTGGTCGGTAAAGGCCGTCACCAATGCATGACGGTTTCGGGTATCTTCAAAGGCTTTCCAACCCGATTCCATCGAGGATTGCCCGATATTTACAATCTGTTCGGCCCGCTGAAAAAAAGGCTCACCGCCTTTGGGTGAAAAACTGTCGAAATCGAGACCAAGTATGATATAAACATAAAAATCGATAACCGCCGTAAGGTTGCTTTCTATCGTATTTTCATTGTATATCAGCGGTTCATACTCCTGATAGTTGAACTCAAAATTTCTATCTCTGAAATTGAGAAGCGGAGTAACATAGGAGGCATTGTATACCGGACGGCGGGACTGTACCTGCAAATCGCATTTAAAATGGTTGTCGGTCATTTCGTTGACGGTAATAATCATGCTGCAGTCAATCTTTTCGGAAACAGCAATCTGGGCTTCACTCCATTTCCGGTTGTTGACATATTCATTCAGAGATTCTTCCAATGCCGTAAATACAGATTTGTCCGTCCCCTGTATCTTGCTGCTGTTCACCTGTATGCGGCAAATCAATTCCTGTGCCGGCAGCTGCATCAACCAACACCAGCATATACATCCTGTCAACAACAGCTTTTTTATCATATTCTTCTCTGTAACAATCAAAAACACGTACTCAAAATATCTACTATATCGGCCG
>JAFLRV010000070.1 GCA_022511245.1 Coprobacter sp. | reverse complement strand
CGAACCCAGGACCCACAGCTTAGAAGGCTGTTGCTCTATCCAGCTGAGCTACCCGACCAAACCCTTTATTAAAAAACGATGCAAAGTTAGTTATTTATATCGAACTTACCAAATATTTACAGGAAATCCTGCCGGAAGGGAAATGTTTTGGGGGTGTCTGCCGGTAGCATTCGTTTTAAATAAAATCTTCCCCAACCTTGTGGATTGGGGAAGATTTCATAACGCTAAAAATTAAGGATAGTTTTATTTTATTGCAAGTTTGTGGATAACTCCATTTTGATGAATTATATAAAGACCTGATGTCAACGTGTTTAACATCTCTTTGGTTGCCGCTTTATACATCAATATCCCATTGACATTATAAATATCAAATGTTTCATTCATATCAATTTTTACGGAATCAATTCCAGTGGGAGCATTTACCGTAATTGTTTTACTTATCCGGTCTGCTTCATTGTAATTCTCATTTCCTTCCTGATTGGCCCGGATTGAAACGGTTCCCGCTTTTAGAAATTCAACACATTTCTTTCCATTTTGTGTAAAAATCTCAGCCGTAGTTTCATCTGTCGATGTATATTTTATAGCAAGACCTGATGTACTTTCAGCCGTAAGTTCAATAATATCTCCAACCTGAACATCATTAAAAGATTGATTCCACGTTATTTCTTGATTTGCTTTTATTATAGATAAAGAGCCTCTTTCGTAGGTAAAAGTATAGTTTTGTGCCTCTGCACCGTAAGGAATAATGGGATAGGTTCCGACATTACTCGTCGCTGTCGCAGTAGTCTCAATAGTCGGTTGCGTAGTCAATACATCTTTCGTTTCTCCATTTTTAAATCCAAAGAAAGAACAAGTCAGTTCCGGATTATCTTCCCCATATTGCCTTGTAGCATCATTGGCAATCACAGTTAATGGAGCGGATGCAATTGTATAACTTGCAGGAACTTTAACCGTTGATTGCCATTCTCCTATTGTAAAAGTCACATCGACATTCGTATTATATTCCCCTGCATTTATATTTAAATCAGGAGAGTCAAAAGATACCATACTACCCTCAACATTATTTGTATAAGAGAAGTTGGGAGCCTTACCGGAATATTCGCTTGATGAGGGATTGACGCCAATCAAATAATCCCTATAATAATCTTTCAGTAAATTGTCATAACGAGAGGGGTTAGGCACATAAATTTTAGAAACAGTTGTCGGTATAGCATTAGTGCCTATTGTTGTCAGATTATCCGAAAACAAATATACATTTGTAAGATTAGTACAAGAGTTGAAAGCAGAAGATCCAATTGAAGAAATTGCATTCCCCAAGTAGATATTTTTTAGATTTTTACATCCAGAACAAATATTACTTGGAATCGTATTTATACCATTGCCAATATATAATTCTTTAATTCCACTTCCTGAACACATATAAGATCCAATAGAAGTAACAGACGAAGGAATTATTAAGTTTTCCAAATTCTCGCAATTTTCAAAAGCATATGATGCAATAGAAGTAACAGACGAAGGAATTATTAAATTTTCTAAGTTCTTGCAATTACGAAAAGCATAATTTTGCAAACTTATTACTTTGGGACCAATTTCAACCGTTTTAAGCGTTGTAAAATCTTGAAATAAAGATTTATTTGTAGTATTATTTAGAGTACGCCCCAAATATATATATTCTAAGGGACAAAGGTAAAAAATTCCATTTGCATATAAAGAAGAACTATATCCTGAAAAGCCAGAATCCACATCTATAAATGTGATAGGCAAATCTCCATCTTCGAATATCACTTTTTTTAGATTTGTACAAGAATAAAAACAAGGGGAGTGAGTCGTCTCTTTTGGAGTAGTTAAACGAGAATATTCTATTGAAACAACACTTGAAGGAATTGTAATTTCTTCTAAACTTTCACAACCATAAAAAACACTAGATTCTAATGTATTTAATTTGGCAGGTAATTTAACATACGATAAAGATATACATCTATAAAATGCATTTTGAGTTATAACCGAAACGTTATCGGGGATTATGCACTCTTGTAATTGAGAAGAATAACCAAAAGCAAAATTTCTAATAATCTTTAAAGATTCTGGCAATACGATATCGGTAATAGTAGATTTATAAAAAGCGTCTTCTCCTATTTCTGTTACATCATATACAATTCCTCCAAATTCCACAGTACCGGGAATTATTATCGAACCCGTATAATAAACATTGCTTTTTTTAGAAACAGCTACTGATACTTTATCGGATAATATCGTATAATATATGCCGTCAACCTCAAAATCGTAGGCAAATGATGATGTTATGATTAAAAACATCATAAACAGTGTTATGCGAATTTTTTTCATTTTATACAATAATTTATAATTGTGAGAAATCATCAACTTTTATAATTAATTCTCCATCCTTTCCAAAAAGCCTAACATTCGTCACTTTTGCATCTTCTTTATGAATTCCACAGGATTGAATATAATCTTCAATATGTTCTGCCAAAACAGAAACATCAACTTTTGAAAAGTCACAATAGGAAAGGAAGGGTATGCTGTTTTCAATTCCGTCATAACAGAATTGAATCAAATACACATTTTCACTCATCGTTCCGTTTTTTTAATCCTCAATACATTTTTCCTTAAAGTCGTCTATAAAGGTCAACAGCCAATAGTCCACAGGATGTATCTTACCTGTATCGGCATCTTCAACCAATGCATAAGCCTTTATACACGGAATTTCTTTACTATTATCCACATCATCGATCCATCTGTGGAAATAACCCAACCGGATACGGGAAAGTTCTTCGTTTTTCTTTTGCAAATCTTCATCTGGTCTGTACTGCTTTTGACACAAAGAAAACCGTACTTTTCTTAAATCATTTTTCATACTTTTATCTGCCGCTGTCCTCTCCTCGTTGGCGATTATATTATACAAAAAAAGCGTGAGAGTCTGTACTGTTGCTCTTCACACTCTTTGAGGCTCTCGCATTGCCCTGTATCGTAGAAGAGCAACGTCGAAGCCTCACGCTATATGACAGACAGCAAGGCTGCCTCACGGCAACCCCGAAAAGTCAATATCATACCGCAAAGGCATCTACCGTTGCTAATCCTTGACGATACATAAGAATTTGCGAGATTCCAAAGAGTCAAGAATAAGCGAAGTAAACGCTTTCCCAAAAATATGTCTGCACACCCACCCGCTGACCCTTACCGGGCTTCGACAGGCGGTATGCATCGCAAAGGTATAATTAATTTTTAATTAAAATAGATTGAGTTGAAAATAATTTGGATAGAATTGGAACAAAAGGGATAAAAAGGTTTCGGGTGTCGCTTTATTTTATTACTTTTAGCGTATCAAAACCCAAGCTCATGGATATATTCCTCATCTTGTTGTCCGGGTTGTGCCTGCTTATCGCCTATGTGGGATGCGTGGTGCCGGTATTGCCCGGTCTGCCTTTTGCCTATATCGGGATGCTGTTGTTACAAGCTACCGACAAGGTGCACTTCCCGGCCCTGCTGCTGTGGGGATGGCTCGCTATCGTTGTCGTGGCACAGGTACTGGATTATTTCATTCCGGCCTGGACGGCCCGCCTTTTCGGCAGCAGCCAATGGGGCAGTCGGGGGTGTATTGCCGGTGGAATTGCCGGATTTCTCTTTTTTCCGCCGTGGGGTATCGTTATCGGGCCTTTCATCGGGGCGTTCATCGGGGAACTTATCGACGGAAACGACGCCGCACAGGCGCTTAAATCCGGAGTGGGCGCATTTTTAGGATTCATTACCGGCACGTTGTTCAAACTGGCGCTGTGCGTCTATTTTTCGTATTATTACATCACGGCTTTACTCCCGTAGTTCGCCGATACGAACCAGCGTTTTTCCTGTATTTTTACCGGCGGCAGCCGTCTCAAAGGCTTCGGGCAATTTATCGAACCCGTGAAAAAGGGTATCCAACGGACGAACGGCTCCGCTCTGCACCCACTTTGTCAAAGCGGTTAAGCCCTCCATGAACCGGGAGCAACAGGCGGAAAGCCGGATTGTCTTTACGGTTCCGTGCCTGCGCACGACATCGGGCCGCCAGCGCTGTTCCCCTGCCGACGGGTCTGCTTCGGGATGGGTGGACATGTGCCCGCACAGGGCTACCCGCCCGTATTCATTGAACGATGAAAGGACGGCTCCTGCATGGCGGCCGGATGTATTTTCTACACAAGCGTCTATCCCATCCGGACATAACGCCGCAATGCGTCGGGAAATTTCTTCTTCGCCGATGGCCGTACAATCGACGGCCGGAAAGCCCCATTCGTCTTTCAAGAGCTGTTGTTTTCCGGCGGTATTTACCAGTCCCCGAACCCGGCAGCCCTGCCAGGCAGCGATTTGTCCGGCGACACTTCCGACGTCTCCGGTCAGGTCGGTAACAAACAGCGTCTGGCCTTTCCGGAGCTGACAGACATCCATGAGCGCAAAATAGGCGGTCAATCCGGGCAGTCCCAAGACACTCAAATAGTATTCGACCGGAAAGTCCTCGATGCATATTTTCCGCAACCGGCCGGCCGGGACTTTGGTGTAAACGGACCAAGTCAACAGCCCGACCACCCGGTCGCCCGGAGCGAATCCGGCATCCCGGCTCTCTACGACAACCGCAACGGCGGCTCCTGCCGGGAGGCTGCCGACCAGCGTGGTGTCGATTCGGTACAAATCGATGGCGATACAGAGATTACGCACCAAAACTTCTTTGTCCTGAAGGGGCGGGACCGGTGCGTTTTCAAGTTGAAAATCTTTCTGCGAAAGGGGTGTCGTATCAGAAGGGTACAAGCGGAACTGCCGGGTATTCATGTCTGTCTTTTTCTACAGAACAACCGACTGCCGGTTTTTGCTCACGCCGACCGAAAAATAATCAATGTACGCTAAAATTGAAAAGCGGTGAAAAAAGAAGAATAATCACAAACATGACACAGATGGCGACCGCTGCATATCGGGCGGCATCTTTGTCGCCGGCGTAACCGGGAGCGGGATACGGACAGATGCCTTTGCGATAAAGCCAGCCATACAGCGGGATGTAAAGGAGGTGATACACCAGCACGGCGGCTCCTGTCCCAATCAAGGCTCCGGCGGCCAAATCGCCGGGATAGTGCACGCCGACATACATCCGGGAATAGCACATGGTCAGTGCCCACACAAGCGCCGCAACCGTATAAAAACGGCGTCGGAACAGGAGGATGGTAAATATCGCCACGCCAAAGGCATTGGCCGCATGGCTGGATGCGAAACCATACCGGCCGCCCCGATACCCGTTTATGATGGTCACCAAGTGAGCGAAACCGGGTTCCTGCGTGGGCCGCAGCCGTTGGAACATCGGCTTGAACAGGGTGGAGGCTATCTGGTCGCTTATGGTAATTACCAGTGCTATCATCAAAAGCGTCAACAGGCCTTCTTTCCCATTTTTACGGAACAGGATGCACCCCATTGCCAACATTAACGGAATCCAAATGATGCGGCCGGTATAGACCCACATGACCTGATCCCAATAGAGTGAATGGGGACGGTTGAAAAAAAGGAAAACGGAACGGTCAATTTCCAGCAGATTTTCAAGCATATATAAATAAAATAAGAAAATTTACGAAACTCCGCCAAAAGGGCTTCCCGTTCCAAAATATCGGATACGGATGTCCGGGAACGGGCGATATCAGATAATTTCAATATCGGCAGAGGGCAGCCAGCCCCGATTGCCGTCTTCAATCAGAATTTCGGACCACTCTCCTATTACGCTCAAAATCTTTACTTTCGTCCCTTCGTGCAATACGAACAGGTCGGTCCCGCTTTCGGCCGGAGCACTTTTCACCGTAATGGAGGGGGCGAATACGATGGCTTCGTTGCGCAGCTCCAGTTTCTCTTTCTGCGCAGCTGCAAAAACATTGGCTATCACGGAGAAAAACAGGAATGCCAGTCCGGCGAAGAATCCGGCTTTTTTCCAGCCGGTACGGCGGCCGAAGAAATAGAGACAGGCGCCGGCAATAAAGAGGATAAAACAGACAATGCCGAATATCGCCCAACTGTCGGACGAAAACATGTCCCGGACGGAATGTATCCACACCGTCAGAAAGAAGGTGCCGACCGGTTCTATCTTATCGGTTATGCGGGCTTTGGCCATCTCCAGATTGAACCGCACATCGGCATTGCCCGGTGAAAGCAACAGGGCTCTCTCGTAGTTCAATATCGCTTCGGGATATTTCTGCGCCTTATAAAAGGCATTTCCCAGATTGTAATAGAGCGTCACGGAGGAGCCTTCTTCTTCCTGCAGCTGCCCGTAAAGAGCTATCGCCTGCTGATAGTCCTCCCGGCCATAGGCATCGTTGGCCTGCTGCCAGAGGTCCTGCCCCCACACGGAAGGCAGGCTCAACAGGCAGCACAATAGCATACCATATATCTTTTTCATATTGTCTGTTCCTTTCCTTTTTTTACTGTATTTTCCATTTTTCCTATTACGTCTATCGTATCGGCATACAATTTATCCATAGCATCATCGCTCTGCGCCGGAGCGTACCGGGCAAATTCACAGGTATCCAGGATGGATATAATCTGTCCGGAGACGTCGTCTCCCACTCCGTATCTGGAGAGTTCAGCGGCGACATTGTCTCTGGTCAGTACCGACAAGGGCAAATTCAGCTTATCGCTCAAATATCCCCATACGGCTTTCAATATCTCATCATAAAAAGCGGTCTTGTCATGATTTCTGACATATTTTCCGGCCACTTTCAGCCGTTTGGCCGCCACTTTGTTCGCTTTCCGGGTCTTTGTCAAAGCGATATCGGCATTGGCCTGCTTGTAATTGAAAATGACTAACAACACAAACAACAGCGCCGGAAGAATGTACCATAACCAATACAGAAATCCGCCATATATGGACGACTGCTCTTTCTGCAAATCCGGCTTATCCAGTTTTATAAAATGAATATCCTGATTGAGCAGCCGGACCGATTCTTTATCGGTAAAATCGGAAATGGCGGAGGCGGCGCCACCGGTTCCTTTTTCGACCGTCAGATGATAGGCCGGTGTCGTCAGTGTCTTGTAGGTTTTCGTGGCGGTATCGAAATAAGAGAATTCCACTGAAGGAACCGTAAAATTACCGGCATGGCGAGGGATTGCCGTATATTCAATCGTGCGCGTGCCGTCAAGGCCTTTTACATCGACATCGATTTTCGGGTCGTACACCTCGAAATCTTCCGGGAATTTTATTTCGGGATTCTTTATGTATTTGATATTTCCTTTCCCTTGTATTACCAGCTTTATCGTAACGGATTCATTGGTTTTCAGCGATTCTCTGGTAATGGAAGAGTTCATGGAAAAGGAGCCGACTGCTCCCATATAGGAGGCCGGTTTGTTTTCGGGCAAAGGAAGAACGTGAACCGTCACCGGAGAGGTGGTTGTCATTTTGGTGACCTCCTGCGGGATATTGACAATACCGAACGGATTGCGGACGGTTCGGGGCACCTGCACGTCGATATCGTAGCGTCCTTCGGTTATTTTCAAGAGTCCGGCCCGCTGGGGGAATATCACATACCGCTTTATCACCACCGTCTGGTAGTTTTTCCCGTTGTAATGCTCCATCTCGACCTGCGGGTTGGATATGGGAATATCCTGTACGGCAAACTCTTCGAATGTAGGGAAATTCATGCTCCCTACACCGGATATGGAGGGTCTTGAAAAGAGTTTGACCGTTACGGATATCGCCTGTTGCTCGTAGACTTGTGTCGAGGGAGAGACCAGCAACCGGGCAAAAACCTCCTGGTCGGAAGAGGTGGCGGTTCCTCCGGAGACTTCGGTCCCGGATTCGTCGCCGGAAGAGGGTTTGTCGGGGGGCAAAATTTTCAAGGTAACGGGGGTTGTCGTCCATTGTTTTCCTCCGGCCTTAATCGTGGCCGCCCCAATCTGATAGGTGCCTTCCTGGTCGGCCCGCAGCGTATATACATAGGTTTCTTCGGACTGGGAAGTGGCCTTTCCGTTGACATAACTGTACTGCGACCCTCTGGATACGGCGGGGCCGTACAATACGGAACAACCGGGAAATTCAGGCACCCGGAGGTCTTGTCCGGAGGCGTTTGACAGGGTAAACGAAATCTGGAAAGTTTTCCCTTGTATTACCTGTTTCGGGGCGGAAATGGTAAAGGAGACATTATCGGCCCTCGACCCAACAGCCGTCGACAGTAAAACGGTGAGTATGAAAAACAATTTTTTCATCATGGTCATATGCTCTTTTTATTTTCTTCTCTTTTTATATGGTGGGATATTTGGCTGCCGCATCCTGAAAGCGTCTCGAGCGCTCTTTTTCATTCAACGGGAGTATCGTCCTTTCGGTTTTATCTGTTTTGTATTTTTTATTTCCTATCCGGACTCGGGCTTCGGGAATCACTATGCGGCCCGCCTCCCCCGCCTGTACGGTATAGGTATAGGTCGTTACCGCTCCCTGCTGAAAATAAAAGGAAGCTCCCGACCTAACCGATGGGCCACTTATTACTTTTCCGTTTTTAAACTTGCCGACCGTAAAACCGGTGCCTTCGCCTCCCGACAACCGGTACACGACCTGAAATGTCTCTCCCGACCGGATGTTGTCGGGCAAAGAGACCGTAAACCGGACATCGGCGGCAGATCGGGCCGAAGCGTCCGGAAGGATGGCCACCACCGTCCGGAGGGTCTTGTATTTCTTCCCTTGAACGGTCAGCGACGAAGCGGGTATAACGACCGAACCTTTGCGGTTGGCCTGCAACAGATAGGCTCTGTTTTCATACGGCAGGCGTCCCATATAACCTCCGGACAAAGAGAGGCGGGATGACTGGTGCAGAGCCGGACCGGAAAGTACCCGGCAGCCTTTAAATTTTGCGGTCTTAAAATTCCGGCCGACAGCGTTTTTCAGCGAATAGACTACTTCGAAACGTTCTCCGGGACGGACGGAGCGAGGGGCCTGCAACTGGAATGAGACCTGGTCCTGAGCATATATCCCCACGACAAACGCCATCCAAAACACGATGGATACCGAAATGCTCTTCTTTGCTCCCATTACCACTCTTTATCTGTTTTTTTCTTCTTCTGCCGCTGCATCATCTCCTTGTTTACTTTCTCCTGCGTACTCTTCTCGTCCTGCTGGTTGGCTTCCAGAATCTGCTGGATATTTTCCTTTGACATCTGAGAAGGGTTTTGCTGCGGCTGTTGCTGAGGATTACTCTGCTCCTTCTGGTCTTTGTCGTCGGGTTGTTGCGGCTGCGGCTTATTTTCCGGCTCCTGTTTCTTGTCGTTGTCCTGATTCTGGTCGTTGTTGTCCTGCTGTTTCAGCAACAACTGGGCCATCCGGAGATTGTACCGGGTTTCGTCATCGCCGGGATTCCGGCGCAACGCATTTTTATAGGCTTCTATGCTCTCGCCAAATTGCCCGGCCTGAAAATAGACGTTTCCGATATTATGCCAGGCACGGGCCTGCTGCTTAGGGTCTTTCTCTCCGGCAAGCGATTTGCGGTACTGCTCAAGTGCCGCTTCCATCTTTTGCTGTTTATAGAGCGCATTTCCCAGATTGTAGGTGGCTATGCCCGATTCGGGATTGGCATCCAATGCCTTGCGGTAGGCAATCTCGGACTCGGTCATTTTTTCGGCTTCATAGAGTTTGTTCCCTTGCCGTATGCTGTTTCTCTCCTGTTTGGGATTCACTGTTTTTCCGGCAGGCGAGGCCGATTGGGTTTGCGCCGGAGCGACAACGGCTCCAACCAACCAAACGAGGGTTATTATATATTTCAATTTTCTCATCATTCAAAGGTGTATTATAAACATCAAGAAAAGAAATCGATATTCTTCATCCATTTATTTTTCCGGTCGAGAATAAAGATATCGAGCAAAAGCAACACAAGAACAATCCAGGCCAGGCCCTGAAACTGTTCGTCGTATTCAGAGTAGATTTTGGTCTCTATATCGGCCTTTTTCATCTTCTTCACTTCGGCAATCAATGCTTTAAGGGCATTTCCGGTATTGTCGGCCGATATATATATCCCGCCTCCGGCTTTGGCTATTTCCCGGCCCAACTGCGGATTCAGCCTGGTAATGACGACATTCCCCTGATTGTCTTTCTGCAAATTCACATCGTTTCCGTTCACCGGAATCGGGGCCCCCTGCTCCGTTCCGATTCCGATAACATCGACGGCTATCCCTTTTTTCGCTGCATCGGCGGCTACACCGACTGCATCATCTTCATGGTTTTCGGCATCGGTAATCACGATAATGGCCTTATCGGCCGTCTGGTCGGGGGTAAATGAGTTCATGGCCATAGAGATGGCCCGGCCAATGGCGGTTCCCTGCGTCGGAACCATTTCCGGCGAAATGGAAGAGAGGAACATCTTGGCCGAAATAAAATCGGACGTAATGGGCAATTGGGTATAGGCGTCTCCGGCAAAGACGATTAAACCGACTTTGTCGTTATCCAACTCATCTATCAACTTGGACAGAATCTGTTTTGCCTTATCGAGCCGGCTCGGCGTTATATCTTTCGCCAGCATCGAGTTGGAAACGTCCAATGCGATAACAATTTCCACGCCTTGTTTTTTTACCATCTCCACTTTGGCTCCCATTTGCGG
Source organism: Coprobacter sp. (assembly GCA_022511245.1). Taxonomy (GTDB): domain Bacteria; phylum Bacteroidota; class Bacteroidia; order Bacteroidales; family Coprobacteraceae; genus Coprobacter. The sequence continues at coordinate 247 of JAFLRV010000070.1, read as the reverse complement.
ACGGGCGATAATAAAAACCAGCACAATGAACGCCAGCTGCTGTATGATGAATTTCAGTCCGGGTTTGTATTTCGACACATCCGGCATCAGGGTGGACAATATCTGCGTATCGCCGTATCTGGCCATATTCTTCCGGTTCCGATACAACTACATCTTCTACCATCGCCGGATTGACTGTTTCTGTTTCCACACCCAATTTTTCTTCACTTACTGTAAATGCTTTATCTGCCAGTGAAATACTCTCACT
>JAFLRV010000007.1 GCA_022511245.1 Coprobacter sp. | reverse complement strand
GGTCGTATCGGCGATTTTCATGCGCGTAATCAGCCGCACATACCGGGAAGCATAATAAGACATCATCACCCGGCCCATCGGCCAGTTGACCACATTCACTCCCGAAACGTACCGTGACCCGATGGCAACGTCGGCCCCCTGTTCGGCACAGGCCTGCCACAACTTCGGCAAATCCGCCGGATTGTGGGAGAAATCGGCATCCATTTCAAAAATATAATCGTATCCCCGCTCTACCGCCCATTTGAAGCCGGCGATATAGGCCGTTCCCAGCCCCTGTTTTCCGGCCCGCTCCATCAGAAAAAGCCGGTCGGCAAACTCCTCCTGCAACGACCTGACGATGGCCGCCGTACCGTCGGGCGACCCGTCGTCGATGATGAGGACATGAAACCTCCGCTCCAGCCCGAAGACCGCCCGGATAATATTCTCCACATTCTCCTTCTCATTATAAGTAGGAATAATCACGATTCCGTCACAAGCAACACAGTTTGTCCGTTCCATAGTTCGACACCTCTTGCAAGTAAGATTATACACAGACAAATATACAATTTTTTCCACAAGCAACGCCTATCCGGCCCCAATAAAATCAAAACGGCGGAATCCAGCCCTTTTTTAACAGAATTTCTCTACCCGCCGCATTGCCCGTAGCCAATCATTCACTACCTTTGTCTGCCCGTAAAAAAAAGAGATGGAAAACGAACCGCTTTACACCCTGTTCAACACCCCCGCCCGGCAAAAGGCGCTGCAACACTTCATCGGCGACCCCGACACCCGGACACTCCACATCGAAGGACTGGAAGGCTCGGCCCCTGCCCTGCTCTTTTCGTCGCTGCTCCCGGCGGGCGGACACTTCATACTGGTAGCCGACGACGCCGAAGCGGCCGGATACCTCTATCACGACCTCGTTCAAATCGCCGGTGACAGTTCGGTACTCTTTTTCCCCTCCGGCTACAAGCGGGCCATCAAGTACGGACAGCCCGATGCGGCCAACGAAATCCTGCGCACCGACGCCCTGAACCGGCTGCAGGAGACCGGCCGGCCGCTCATCGTCGTCACCTCGCCCGAAGCTCTGGCCGAGAAAGTGGTCAAGGCCGACCTGCTGCAACGCCGGACACTCACCGTGCGGAAAGGAGAGCACCTCGACGAAACCGCACTGGCCGACACCCTTTTCGAACAAGGATTCGAACGGGTCGACTACGTCTACGAACCCGGACAATATGCCGTGCGGGGGAGCATTCTCGACGTATTCTCGTTCTCCAACGAACAGCCCTACCGCATCGACTTTTTCGGCGACGAAGTCGAAAGCATCCGCACCTTCGACATCGAAAGCCAGCTGTCGACCGAACGGCACGAGCAAATCAGCATCATCCCCGACATGGCCCGAAGCGGCATATACGGCATATCGCTGCCCGAATTCGTCGGGCCCGACACCATCTGGATTTTTCACCATTTCAGTTTCACCCTCGACCGCATCGACGCCATTGCCGGCGAAACCCTGTCGCCCCAGCTGCTGCTGGCCGAAGAAGGAGATGCCGACGCCCTTAAAAAGCTGGTCGACCCCGCCGCTTTCCGCCGGGAAATCGTCCGGTTCAAACGCATCGAGTTCGGCACCCGTCCTTCCGAAGAAGAACCCGCACGCCTGCGCATCGAGTGCCGGCCCCAGCCCGTATATCACAAAAATTTCGATTTGGTCAGCGAATCCTTCAACCGGTACATCAACAACGGATACACCCTCTGCATCCTCAGCGACAGCCCCCGTCAAATCGAACGGTTGCAAAGCATCTTCGAAGATCGGGGCGATGCGATAACCTTCACCCCCATCCTCAAGACCCTGCACGAAGGGTTCGTCGACCGGGAGCAGAAAATCTGCTTCTTCACCGACCACCAGCTCTTCGACCGGTTTCACAAATACAACCTCAAGAGCGAAAAAGCCCGCTCCGGCAAACTCGCCCTCACCCTCAAAGAGCTGCACCAGTTCGAGACCGGCGACTACATCGTGCATGTCGACCACGGCGTAGGCAAGTTCGGCGGCCTCATCCGCACCGAAATCAACGGCCGCATGCAGGAAGTCATCAAGCTCGTCTACCAGCACGACGACATCCTTTTCGTCAGCATACACGCCCTGCACAAACTCGCCAAATATCGGGGAAAAGAAGGCGAACCGCCCCGCATCAACAAACTCGGCTCCGGCGCATGGGAGCGCATGAAGGAAAAGACCAAGAGCAAGATGAAAGACATTGCCCGCGACCTCATCCGCCTTTACGCCCGGCGGCAGGAGGAAAAAGGACATGCCTTTCCGCCCGACTCGTTCCTGCAGCAGGAACTCGAAGCCTCCTTCATCTACGAAGACACCCCCGACCAGCTCAAATCCACCGCCGAAGTCAAACACGACATGGAGCGGGAACAGCCGATGGACCGGCTCATCTGCGGCGACGTAGGATTCGGGAAAACCGAAATCGCCATCCGGGCCGCCTTCAAGGCCGTGTGCGACAACAAGCAGGTCGTCGTCCTCGTGCCCACCACCGTACTGGCGTTCCAGCACTACAAAACCTTTACCGAACGGCTGAAAGACTTCCCCGTCAGAATCGACTACCTGAGCCGGGCCCGCAAACCGGCCGAAGTGCGCCGCATCCTCAAGGAGCTGCCCGAAGGAGGCATCGACATCCTCATCGGCACCCACCGCCTCATCGGCAAAGACGTAAAATACAAAGATCTCGGCCTGCTCATCATCGACGAAGAACAGAAATTCGGCGTAGCCGTCAAAGAAAAGCTCAAACAGCTGAAAGTCAACATCGACACCCTCACCATGTCGGCCACCCCCATCCCCCGCACGCTGCAATTCTCCCTGATGGGCGCCCGCGACCTGTCGGTCATCACCACGCCCCCGCCCAACCGCTACCCCATACAGACCGAAGTACACGGATTCAACGAAGAAATCATCAAAGAAGCCGTCAATTTCGAAATGAGTCGGGGCGGGCAGACCTTCATCGTCAACAACCGCATCCAGCAAATCGACCAGCTGGCCGACCTCGTGCACCGGCTCGTCCCCGACGCCCGCATCTGCATCGGACACGGACAAATGGAACCCGAACGCCTCGAACAGACCATCATCGACTTTGCCAACCACGATTACGACGTACTCGTGGCCACCACCATCATCGAATCCGGCATCGACATTCCCAATACCAACACCATCATCATCAACAACGCCCAGAATTTCGGCCTCAGCGACCTGCACCAGCTGCGCGGCCGGGTAGGACGAAGCAACAAAAAAGCCTTCTGCTACCTGCTCACCCCGCCGCAGCACACCCTCAGCCCCGACGCCCGGCGACGGTTGCAGGCCATCGAAAGTTTCTCTGAACTGGGCAGCGGCATACACATCGCCATCCAGGACCTCGACATACGGGGAGCAGGCAACCTGCTCGGAGCCGAACAGAGCGGCTTCATCGCCGATCTCGGATACGAAACCTATCAGAAAATCCTCCGGGAAGCCATCGACGAACTCAAGGAAAACGAATTTGCCGACCTCTACAGCCGCTCCGACAACACCGCCGCCGAAGCCGAAACCTTTGTGACCGACTGCACCATCGAGTCCGACCTCGAACTGCTCCTGCCCGGCGACTACATCCCCAACGTGTCGGAACGCATCGCCCTCTACCAGGAACTCGACAACATGGAAAAAGAGAGCGACATCCTCCAGTTCACCGCCCGGCTCGAAGACCGGTTCGGACGCATCCCCGAAGAGGGCAAGGAACTCATCCGTGTCGTGCGGCTGCGCCAGCTCGCCCGGCAGACCGGCATGGAAAAAGTCGTACTCAAACAAGGCAAGATGATACTCTATTTCGTCTCCGACACCAACGTGCGCTATTTCCAGTCACCCGCCTTCGGCAAAGTCATCGGCTACCTGCAGAACAATCCCCGCCGCTGCCAGCTGCGGGACGCCAAAGGCAAACGCTCGCTCGTCATAGCCGACGTCACGACCGTCGAGACCGGCGTGTCGATACTCCGGGACATACTCAGCGCCCAAGCCGTATAATTTCAGATTTCAACTATTCCGGAAACCGCAGCGACTCCACCTTCGAAAGCCGCTCACGCAGGCGGGACACGGCCCCCTGCCGGATGCGCAGCGTCATGTCGCAGTCCAGTTCGAAACACTGCGAGACAATCGTCGCCCCCTCCTCCTTGACAATGCGCATCACCCCATTCAGAAAAGGATATTCGAACCCGATGCGCACCTCGCACTCGACCAGCCGCTCCACGATGTCGGCCGCCCGCAGCGCTTCGGCCGCCGCCTCCCGATAAGCCACGATAAGGCCGCTCGTTCCCAGCTTGATACCGCCGAAATAACGCACCACGACCACCAGGACATCCGTCAGCCCGAACGAGTTGATTTGCCCCAGAATCGGCTTTCCCGCCGTTCCCGAAGGCTCCCCGTTGTCGTTCGAGCGGAACTCCTTGCGCTCCGCCCCCAGCATATACGCCCAGCACACATGCCGGGCATCGTAATACGATTTCTGGTATCGCTCCACCTGCTGCAACGCTTCGGCCGCCGTCGACACCGGAACCGCAAAAGAGATGAATTTGCTCATCTTCTCCTTGTACAGCCCCTCCGACACACCAGCCACTGTCTTGTACACATCTTCTTCCATGACCCTGCAAAAATAAAAAAGAGAGCGCAAACCGCCAAACCCGCCCGGCGATATACCAAAAAAGCCTGCCCCCAAGAGCAGACCCTCCGTCAGAACCGGCCCGAAAGCCGGACAAAACCATACATCTCCTTTCTTCTTCTTTTCTCTTCTTTCTCTTTCTTCCCTTCGTCTCTCCGACACACTCTTCTCCCTCTTTTCACTCCCCGCCTCCGCCGGGACCGGCCGTCAGAGCAGCCGGTTGGTCGCCGTATCGGGAAAAATCACCGACGGCGTAAACGATTTCGCCTCCTCGAAATCCATCAGCGCATACGACATGATGATAATCACATCACCCGGCTGCACCTTGCGGGCCGCCGCGCCGTTGAGACACACCGTGCCCGAACCCCGTTCGCCCTTGATGACATACGTCGAGAAGCGCTCGCCGTTGTTGTTGTTGACGATGTGCACCTTCTCGTTGGCGATAATGTTGGCCGCATCCATCAGATCCTCGTCGATGGTGATGCTGCCGATATAGTTCAGGTCGGCCTGAGTCACCGTAACCCGGTGTATTTTCGATTTGACAACCTCTATCATCATAGTTTTTCGCAGTTTTTAGTCCCGGTCACCGGCAGTAAATCACATTGTCAATCAACCGCACCTCGCCGCAGTAAACCGTTACGCAGCCCACAATATAATCGGTCTGCCCCCAGTCGCTCACCGGCAAAAGCGTACGGCCGTCCACAATCTCGTAATACTCGACCTCCAGCCCCTCGACCGCATTAATCGTATCGGTCACGAAAGCCAGCGTCTCGGCCACCGTATGATTTCCGGCAAAGGTACGACTTTTAAACAAAGTAGCCGAAATATTCACCGCATTTTTTCGCTGTTCCGGCGTCAGCCGCCGGTTGCGGCTGCTCAAAGCCAGCCCGTCGGCCTCCCGCACGATGGGGCAGTCGACAATCTCCACCGGCGAGTCAATCAGCCGGGCCATCGAGCGGATGACCGCAATCTGCTGAAAATCCTTCTCCCCGAAATAAGCCCGGTCGGGCGTCGCCGCCCAGAACAACTTGCTCACAATCTGGGCCACCCCGTTAAAATGGCCCGGACGATACCGGCCCTCCATCACTTCGGCCACCGGCCCCAAGTCAAACACACGGGTATCCTCCTCCGGATACATCTCCTCGACCGACGGCGCAAAAGCAACCGTACACCCCGCCGTCCGCAACAGCTCGCAGTCGGCCTCCAGCGTACGGGGATAATGCAGCAAATCGTTCTTGTCGTTAAACTGCGTCGGGTTCACGAAAATACTCACCACGCAACAGTCGTTCTCGGCCACACAACGCCGCACCAGCTGCAGATGCCCCTCGTGCAGCGCACCCATCGTGGGAACCAGTCCCACCCGGCCGCCGGAAGCTCTCACCTCCGCTATTTTCTGCTGTAAATCAGCTACTTTGGAAATTATCTCCATCTTGTTTTCTCTAATCGGATGCAAAAGAAACAAATAAAACCCAAACCACGAAAAAATCCGTTAAAAATGTTGCGTAAAAATAAGCCGTCAACCCTTAATTTCCGTTTAACATGTTAATATTCCGAATATTTTGGAGATTTACGATATTTTTTTTATTATCTTTGCAATCTAAATATTTTTGAGACAAGAGGACGATAGACAGATGGAAGCCAAGAAGGTACTATTCATTACACAGGAAATTACGCCGTATCTGCCCGAGTCGGAGATTGCCGCAATCTGCCGCAACCTGCCGCAGGGAATACAGGAACGGGGTCGGGAAATTCGCACATTCATGCCCAAATACGGAAACATCAACGAACGCCGCAACCAGTTGCACGAAGTCATCCGGTTGTCGGGGATGAATCTGATTATCGACGACACCGACCACCCGCTCATTATCAAAGTGGCCTCCATTCAGTCGGCCCGCATGCAAGTCTACTTTATCGACAACGACGACTATTTCCAGCGGAAATTCACCACCTGCGACGCCGGCGGAAACGAGTTCGAAGACAACGACGAACGCAGTATCTTCTACGTTCGGGGCGTCATGGAAACCGTCAAAAAACTGCGCTGGGTGCCCGACATCGTGCACTGTCACGGCTGGATGACCGCCCTCGCCCCCCTCTACATCAAGCGGGCCTATGCCGAAGACCCCTCGTTCCGGGACTCCAAAGTCATCTTTTCCGTTTACGACAACGACTTCAAAACCCCGTTCAAACCCGGATTTGCCAAAAAACTGATACAGGACGAGATACAACACGCCGACCTCTGTTTCGGAGCCGACGAAGCCGTCGACTGCACCACCCTTTCCCGGCTGGCCATCGACTACTCCGACGGAATCATCCAGGCCAGCCCCCAGATAACCCCCGCCATACAGGACTATGCCCGATCTACCGGCAAACCGTTCCTCACTTATCAGCAACCCGACACCTACATCGACGCCTACAACACGTTCTACGATGAGGTCTGGGAAAAAGCCAACCGGTAACAAACAGACAGACAGAAATTATGAAAACCAAGTGGATATTGCCCTTTACGTTCCTCGCTGCGCTCTTTACCGCCTGCAACGACGACATCAACCAAATCGGCACATCGATTAACGATACCTTCCTGTCCATTATCGAAGACTCCACCTTCAGCCAGCAGATTACCGTCACCTCGATACCCGTCGAAGCCATCCCCAACCGGACGCTTACCCAGCTTATCGGTGCTATCGACATGCCCGGATACGGCACCCTGCAATCGGGATTCATGACCCAGCTCGTCCCCTATCAGCAACTCAATTTCAATGCCATTTACGAAGGCATCGTGGACTCGCTGGTGGTGACCTTTACCTTTCCCGGCAATGCCTTCACCGGCGACTCCCTCGCCCCCATGCAGCTTACGGTCTACGAACTGGAAAAAGAGCTGCCGGCACAACTGCTCAGCAACATCGACCCCGAAGCCGAAGGATACGTCGATTTGTCCAAACCCATCGGACAAACCAGCTACTCGGCCTCCAACCTCGATACCCGTGCGGCCACGACCAACCCCGCATACAAAACCATCGAAGTAAAACTCTCCGACGAGTTGCGAGACCGCCTGTTCGAAGCCTGCAAAGCCGACCCCGAAGCCATGATGGACATCGACTATTTCGCCTCCGTGTTTCCCGGCATCTATGTGCGCAACACCTTCGGTCAAGGCTCCGTAGCCAACATCAGCCAGACCATTATGGGCTGGTGCTACAAACGCCGGGTGTATAACAGCAGCGGCGAAGTGATACAAGTCACCGACGAAGACGGCACCCGGCGCGACTCCATCGTCTCCACCTCCGTGCCCACCTACATGTTTACCAACGCCGTCCCCTCCATCAACATCCTCAAATCGACCCCTGCCGACGACATCCGACAAGCCGTAGCAGCAGGACGGGCCATCATTCAGGGACCGGTCGGATACGATGCCCTGCTTCACTTCCCCACCCGGAACATCATACAGACCTATACCGACGCCCTGACCGCCTCCACCACTGTGGGCATGCTGAACGCCGTCACCCTGAACATCCCCGTCATTACCCGGAACAACAACACCACACCGCCCCCCTACCTGCTGCTCATGCGCAAAGGAGGCTATGTGTACAACAGCAACGGCGAGCTCACCGAGACCGGCCGCAACATCTTCTTCAGCGACAAGCTCCTGCCCGACGGCAAAAACTATTTCTATGCCGCCTATAATTCGGCCAGCCACACCTACAACTTCGGCAATATACGGGAATTCATCACCAGCATCATAGAGAAAGACCCCAATCCCGGCAATCCGCAGGCCAACGAAGAACTGCTGCTCGTACCGGTAACCATCAGTTCCGAAACCCTGTCGACCGGAGCCCTCTCCATTACATCGGTGACCCCCTACATCGCCAAGCCCTCCCAGATTGAAATCGACACCGAAAATATACAGCTGAAACTCGTGTACAGCACGCAAAGCGAATGAAACAGATAAAAAATTTTGCATCAACTATTGCATAACCCGATAAAAACCGTTAATTTTGCACCGGTTTTGCCGCAATAGCTCAGTCGGTAGAGCGTTTCACTCGTAATGAAAAGGTCGCCGGTTCGATTCCGGCTTGCGGCTCCAGCACCACAAAAGCCCGAAAGAACACCTTTCGGGCTTTTTACATTACCACAATTATTAATAATAACGACCCGTTGCCCGTCATGAAAAAAACAGCCATTCTCGCCCTGCTGCTGCTCTTCCCCCTCCTGAGTGCCGGCGTACAAGAACACGCCCCGACCGTCTACATCTGCACCAGCCCCAACGCCTATGCCTACCACACCGACCGAAATTGCCGGTATCTCCTCAATTGCAGCAAAGGCACCATTCAGGCCATAACCCGGGAACAAGCCCGGCAAATGAACAGAAAACCCTGCAAAAAGTGCACATCATAAAATTATCGATATAACGTATTATTATACAATACGAAAACAAAATTGCCTGTCATTGAGCAAAATCCCACCACCCTCTTGAGGACAAACACCGTTAACAAGCTATATTTGCAAACAAAAATCTTACTGGCAATGGAATACATAGAACAAATTTATCCCGACGGTTCCCGTTATCAGGGAGACTTCGTCGACGGCAAACAACACGGAAAAGGCGTATTCACCGATTCTGACGGACATCGGTACGAAGGCGACTTTGCCAACGATAATTTTCACGGACAAGGAATACTTACTCTTACTGACGGCCGCCGCTACGAAGGCAACTTTGTCAACGGGAAATTTCATGGCAAAGGAATTTTTATCTGGCCCGACGGAAACCGCTATGAAGGGGAGTTTGTCAATGGACTGCAACACGGAAAAGGCATATTCACCCATTCCGATGGAAGCCGCTACGAAGGCGATTATGTCGATGGAGAACGAACCGGAAAAGGCATCCTCATCTGGTCCAACGGAGGCCATTATGAAGGGGAGTTTTTCGATGGCGATCCTCATGGCAAAGGAATTCTTGTCTGTAGTAACGGAGATTGCTATGAAGGCGACTGGGTCAATGGACAAGAACACGGAAAAGGCATACTCTCCGCACCCGACGGAGGCCGCTACGAAGGCGATTGGGTCAATGGAGAACAAACTGGGAAAGGCATCTTTGTCTGGCCCGACGGAAGCCGATACGAAGGCGATTGGGTCAATGGAGAACGAACCGGGAAGGGCGTATTCACCCATTCTGACGGACATCGGTACGAAGGCGACTTTGTCAACGGTTATTTTCAGGGACAAGGAATACAGTCTCTTGCTGACGGTCATCGCTACGAAGGCGATTTTGTCGAAGATAAATTTCATGGAAAAGGTATCCTTATCTGGCCCGACGGTAGCCGATACGAAGGAGATTTCGAGAATGGAGAACAAACCGGAAAAGGCGTTATTACGACCTTTGACGGAGACCGCTATGAAGGCAATTTCGTTAACGGCATCTTTCATGGCAAAGGTATCCTTCTTTGGTCTGACGGGACACAATACAAAGGAGAATTCAAGAACGGAAAACAAACCAAAGGCATTTATACAACCCCCGATGGCTGTCGGTATGAAGGAGATTTCGAGAATGGAAAATTTCATGGCAAAGGCATCTATTTCTGGCCCAACGGAAACTGCTACGAAGGTGATTTTGTCGATGACAAACAGCACGGAAAAGGTACCATGATTTATGTCAACGGCAGCCGGTACGACGGGGACTGGGTCGATGACAAACGACAAGGGAAAGGGATACTGACCACGCTTGCCGGCACTCGTTACGAGGGCGATTTTGCCAATGATAAACAACACGGAAAAGGCATCATGATTTATGCCAACAAAAACCGCTACGAAGGAGAGTTCGTCGACAACAGACGAAACGGAATGGGAATCTTGACAACCCCCGACGGCACCCGCTATGAAGGAGAATTTGCCAATGACTGGTTTCACGGCAAAGGCACCATGACCTATCCCGACGGACGACAGGAATCCGGACAGTGGGAAAACGGACGCTTCATCGGATAAAAAAGACAAACATGCCATACACAGAAATCATCTATCCCGACGGGTCCCGCTATCAGGGAGACATCGTCGACGGCAAACAGCACGGAAAAGGCATATACATCGAGCCTGACGGCATCTTATATGAAGGAGAGTTTGCCGATGATGAATTTCAGGGCAAAGGCATCCTCACTTTATCTGATGACTCCCGATACAAAGGCGAGTTCATGAACGGAGAATTTCACGGACAAGGTGCTTATTACACGGCCAATGGCAAATACAAAGGCAACTTTATTAACGGAAATCCCTGTGCTTGCGGAATTTATATAGGCACTCCCGATGGTCGATACGAAGGAGACACGGTCGACGGCAAACGACAAGGGAAAGGGATTCTCGTAATTGACGACGGCTCCCGATACGAAGGCGAATTTTTCAACAATGAATTTCACGGACAAGGAAAACTGACCCTTGCCAACGGTATTCAATATGAAGGCGAGTTCGAATCCGGACAATTTCAGGGCAAAGGCGTCTATTCCTGGCCCAGCGGAACCTGCTACAAAGGCGATTTTGTCAACGGGAAGTTTCACGGCAAAGGACTTTTCAGATGGGCCAACCGCAACGGTGCCCGATACGAAGGCGATTTTGTCAACGGAGAGAAACACGGATACGGCACCATGATTTGTCCGGACGGCCGCCGTCTCGACGGCCGGTGGAAAAAAGACCAGTTTATCGGATAACGAAAAAAGTATTATCTTTACATCCGAAAAAAATACGACACCCATGACAAGCCCGCAGAAAAACGATGAAACACAGAAAAGCCGGTTGCCCGGCTGGGCGGCTTTGACCCCGCTGGCGATATTTTTGGGCGTGTATCTCGTTACCTCGCTTGTCGTACACGATTTTTACAAAGTACCCATATCGGTCGCATTCCTTATCGCATCGGTATTCGCCATTCTCATCTCGGCCGGTCGGCCGGTCAAAGAGCGCATCGCCGGGTTCTCGACGGGAGCGGCGAATCCCAACATCCTGCTGATGATATGGATTTTCATTCTGGCCGGAGCCTTCGCCCAGTCGGCCAAAGCGATGGGAGCCGTTGAAGCGACGGTCAACCTCACGCTGCACGTGCTGCCGGGAAACCTACTGCTGGCCGGACTGTTCATCGCCGCCTGTTTCATCTCCCTGTCGATAGGCACCTCTGTGGGCACTATTGTCGCCCTGACCCCTGTAGCCGCCGGTCTGGCCGGACAGGTGGGGCTCGACATTCCCTTTATCGTCGCCGTAGTGGCCGGCGGCGCTTTCTTCGGCGACAACCTTTCGTTCATCTCCGACACCACCATCGCCGCCACCCGCACGCAAGGGTGCCGCATGCAGGACAAGTTCAAGGTCAACATTCTGATTGTCGGCCCCGCCGCCCTGCTGGTGCTGTTCTACTATATCTTTTGCGGCTTGCAGCTGCAAGCCCCGTTACACCCCGACCCGGTACAGTGGGTGAAAGTGATTCCCTATCTGGTCGTACTGGGGACGGCATTGGCCGGTGTTAACGTCATCCTTGTCCTCACCATCGGCATACTGGTCACCGGCATCACCGGACTGCTCACCGGCGGATTCGACACATTCGGCTGGTTCGGAGCGATGGGCGACGGCATATCGGGCATGGGCGAACTCATCATCGTCACCCTGCTCGCCGGCGGCATGCTGGAGACCATCCGGCTCAACGGCGGCATCGACTACATCATCGACCGGCTCACCCGCCGTATCTCCGGCAAGCGGGGCGCCGAGCTGTGCATCGCCGCTCTGGTGAGCCTGGCCAACCTCTGTACCGCCAACAACACGATAGCCATTATCACGGTGGGCGGCATCGCCAAAGACATCGCCACCCGGTTCGGAGTCGACCCCCGCAAGTCGGCCAGCCTGCTCGACACCTTCTCCTGCCTCGTGCAGGGACTTATCCCTTACGGGGCGCAGATGCTCATGGCTGCCTCGCTGGCTGCCGTATCGCCGGTCGAGATTATCGGCTGCCTCTACTACCCCATGCTCACAGGTATCGCCGCACTGGCGGCCATCCTGTTCCGCTATCCGAAAAAATATGCTTGAAAAACGGTTACTCCGGGTCAATTGAACGGATAACCTTGCCCGACCAGGTCTCCCGGAAACGGGGAAGAAACAGCATCTCACGGGGCCGTTCGTAACGGGACAAAACCGCCTCCATGCGGGAACGAAGGGCCGACAGCCGCTCCACGCTCCAGGTCTCTCCCTCGATAACCAGCACCAGCCTTTCGCCCAACCGTTCATCGGGGCGGGAGGTGACAAAAAAGCGGGCGGGGATGAGGGACGATAAAGCCTCCTCTATGCGTTCGGGAAAGAGTTTCACTCCACCTGAATTGATAACGTTGTCGTACCGCCCCAGCCACTCGAAACGGGTGGCACCGGCCAGCCGGACCATGTCGTTGGTCACCCACCGCCGGCCGCTCAGATGCGGGGCATCTATCACCAGACAGCCCCGTCCGTCGAGCGTGAAACGTACCCCGCCCAGCGCCGTATATTCCCGTTCCGTCCCGCCGATGCGGCGCAGGGCGATGTGCGAGACCGTCTCGGTCATCCCGTAGGTGGCATATGCCTGTACGGGCAGGGCGGCCAGCCGGGATTCCAGCGCCGGAGAAACGGCGGCTCCGCCCACGATGAGCGATGTTATCCGGCACAGCCGGGCGGCGGTCTCCGGGTCATCCAGCGTCTGCTGTACCTGCAGGGGTACCATCGCCGCAAAATCGAACGGCTCACCGACCGATGCCAGCGGCGATGAGGTGGGGGCGACCGTCACCAAACCGGCGCCTGCTTCGAGCGCCCGCACAATCATCATCTTTCCGGCAATATATCCGGGCGAGAGACACAGCAACAGGGTCGAACCGGCCGTTATCCCGAAAAAGCTGTTCGTCAGCCGGGCCGAAGCCCGCATGTCGCTTTTGCGCAGGTCCAGTTGCTGCGGTGCTCCGGTCGAGCCCGAAGTGCGGGCCGACACCGTGTCGCCGGGAGAGAACCACTCCCGGAGGAAAGCGGCCACCTCGCCGCCGGCCGCCGTTTCGGCTTCGGCCAGCGTGCGGCAGCGGATATGATTCAGACGGATATCCATGTCAGTCGATTCAGGTTCCATGTCAAATCGGGATTACAGGTCAGCACCGAGCCGCACTGTTCCAGCGGCGACGGCAGGTTGTCGGTATAGAGTTGTCCCGTACCCAGTCCCTGCGGCAGGGCCGGGTCGAGCGAAGCTGTCCACTGGGCGATGGCATTCAGTCCCACGTTCGACTCCAGCGCCGACGTAATCCACCATCCGATACCCCGTTTCCGGGCCAGCTCAATCCACTCCTCTGCTCCCGAAAAGCCACCGGCCAATGCCGGTTTCAGTACGATATACTGCGGGGCGACGGTATCGAGCAGCGCCATTTTCCGGGCCGGGTCGCCGATGCCTATCAGCTCCTCGTCGAGCGCAACGGGCAGCGGGGTGTTGCGGCACAAGGCCGCCAGTTCCTCCCATTGCCCCTGCCGCAAAGGCTGTTCTATCGAGTGCAGGCGGAAACGGGCGAGCTGTTCCAGTTTCTCCGGTGCCTCCGACGGGGAAAAAGCCCCGTTGGCATCGACCCGCAACTCTATCGTTTCGGGGCCAAAACGGGAGCGAATCTCCTGGAGCAGCGAAAGTTCGGCATCGAAATCTATCGCCCCTATCTTCAGTTTGATGCAGTGAAATCCTGCCTTCAGTTTCTCTTCGATACGGCGGCGCATGGTCTCCCGGTCGCCCATCCACACCAGTCCGTTAATCTCTATCGGGCGCTCCCCTGTCACAAAAGGCGAGGGGACCACGATGCGGCAGCCGCCGTTGCGCAGGTCGGCCAGCGCCGTCTCCACACCGAAACGAATCGAGCTCCACTCCCGCAGGTCGGCCGGACCGATGCGGTCGATGTCACGGCACACCTGCCGCAGCTTCTCTTCGTAACCGGGCACGTCGTCGGCACTCAGCCCCCGAAACAGGGCGCACTCACCCACGCCGTACCGGGAGGGGTCGGATTCGTCCCACACCTTGACAAAAAAGGTCTCCTTCTCGTGCAGCACCCCCCGTGAGGTACCGCCCGGCGTCTTGAAATGCAGGAGATAAGGGGTATAAGCAGCTCGCAGCATACCGCGCCGGATTATCCCGGAAATTTGGGGAATTGCTGGAAATCGGGGTCACGTTTTTCCAGAAAAGCATTCTTGCCCTCCTGCGCTTCCTCCATCAGATAATACATGAGCGTCGCATCACCGGCAAATTCCATCAGGCCGCGCTGGCCGTCCAGTTCGGCATTCAGCGCCCGCTTGATCATGCGGATGGCCATCGGACTGCGTTGCAGGATAGTCCGGCACCACTCCACCGTTTCGTCTTCGAGACGGTCGAAAGGCACCACTTTATTGACCATCCCCATCTCTTCGGCTTCACGGGCGGTATACTGGCGGCACAGGAACCAGATTTCACGTACCTTTTTCTGTCCTACGCAGCGGGCCAGATAGGAGGAGCCGAAACCGCCGTCGAAACTGCCCACTTTGGGACCGGTCTGCCCGAAACGGGCGTTTTCCGACGCAATGGTCAGGTCGCACACCACGTGCAGCACATGGCCGCCTCCGATGGCGTAACCGTTCACCATAGCGATGACCGGTTTGGGGATGGAACGTATCGCCTTGTGCAGGTCGAGCACGTTGAGGCGGGGCACCCCGTCGCCGTCGATATAGCCCCCGATGCCTTTCACTTTCTGGTCGCCGCCCGAACAGAACGCCTTGTCGCCGGCGCCGGTAAGCACCACCACGCCGATGTCGCTGCGTTCACGGCATATGGCCATCGCATCGAGCATGTCGAAATTGGTCTGCGGACGGAAGGCGTTGTACACCTCCGGCCGGTTTATCGTTATTTTGGCAATGCCTTCGAAGTATTCGAAACGGATGTCTTCGTACTCCTTGATGGTCTGCCACTCTCTTGTTGCCATAATGTTTTCTATTTTAGGTTTACCGATTACAATGTTCCTTTGGTGCTGGGCAGTTCGTAGTGGAAAATATCCCGGTGCACCGCCATTTTGAGCGCACGGGCCAACGCCTTGAAGATGCCCTCTATCTTGTGGTGTTCGTTCTGCCCTTCGGCCCGGATATGCAGGTTCATGCGGGCCGCATCGCTCAGCGACTTGAAGAAGTGCAGAAACATCTCCGTCGGCATGTCTCCGATTTTTTCGCGGTGAAATTCCGCCTCCCAGACGAGCCAGGCCCGGCCGCCGAAATCCAGTGCGACACTGCACAGGCAGTCGTCCATCGGCAGGCAGAAGCCATATCGCCCGATGCCCCGCTTGTCGCCCAGCGCCCGGTTCAGGGCCTCGCCCAGCGCCAGCGCCGTATCCTCTATGGTGTGGTGTTCATCTACGTGCAGGTCGCCCTTGACCCGGATAGTCAAATCCATGCCCGAATGGCGGCCGATTTGCTCCAGCATATGGTCGAAAAATCCCAGACCGGTCGAGATGTCGCACCGGCCGCTGCCCTCCAGACAGAGTGCAACGTATATGTCGGTTTCAGACGTAGTGCGGCGTACTTCGGCCCGACGGTCGCCCGCAAAAAGAAACTCGGCGATGCGGTCCCAGCTGTCGGTGACCAGCACGCAGGTCTCCTGCAAACCGGCGTCGGCGATGCGCTGTGCACCCTCTTCGGGCGAAGCCAGCAGAATACCCTGACAGCCCAGATTGCGGGCCAGCTGCATATCGGTGAGCCGGTCACCGATGACAAACGACCCGGCAAGGTCGTAATCTCCTGTCAGATAGCGGCCCAGCATGCCTGTTCCCGGTTTGCGGGTAGGGAGATTCTCCTCCGGAAAGGAGCGGTCGATGAGAATATCATCGAAAGTCACCCCTTCGTTTTCAAATGCCTTCAGCATCTTGTTATGGGCCGGCCAGAAGGTCTCCTCCGGAAACGAAGCGGTACCCAGTCCGTCCTGATTGGTTACCATGACCAGTTCGAAATCGAGTTTCTCCCGAATAAAATGCAGGTTGCGGAACACAGCCGGAACAAACTCCAGCTTATCGAGACTGTCGAGCTGGTAATCCACCGGCGGCTCCACCACCAGCGTACCGTCACGGTCGACAAACAACGCACGTTTTGCCATAACTTTTCCTTTTTTTTACTGTTTTTGAATCGGCCCGGCATAGGCGTCCAGCGCCTCCAGCAAGACCCGGTTTTCTGCCGGCGTACCCACCGTAATGCGCACGCACCCTTCACACAGCGTCACGCTGTCCCGGTTGCGCACGATGATACCTCTGTCCACCAGAAAGTCATACAACCGGCGGGCATCGTCGGTTCTGACCAGCAGGAAGTTGGCATCGCTCGGATAAACCCGGCGGACGAAACCGTAACCGGCCAGCCGGCGGGCCAGCTGTTCCCGTTCGGCCACCAGCTGCTGCACCCACTGCCGCACCTCGCCATGACGGGAGAGAAGCGACAAGGCATACTCCTGTGTGAGCTGATTGATATTGTACGGATACTTGATTTTGTTAAACACATCGACAATCCCGGTCGAGGCAAAAGCCATCCCCAGCCGCACGGCCGCACTGCCCCACGCTTTCGAAAAAGTCTGCAACACCACCAGACGGGGATATTGCGGCAGCCGATGCAGGAACGAAGGCTGCGAAGAGAAATCGATATAGGCCTCATCGACCACCACGATACCGCCGAAGCGGTCGAGCACCTCGATGATGCGGTCGGCCGAAAGGGCGTTTCCCGCCGGGTTGTTGGGAGAGCAGAAGAATATCAGTTTGGTGTTTTCGTCCGCCGCTGCCAGCACCTTTCCGGGCCGGAAATCGAAATCGTCCTCCAGCAGGACCGAACGGTACTCCACATCGTTGATGTCGGCACAGACCCGGTACATGCCGTAAGTGGGGGCTATGGCCACCACGTTGTCCACACCGGGACGGCAGAAAGCCCGGAAGAGCAGGTCAATCGGTTCGTCGCTGCCCACCCCCAAGAAAATATGTTCCGGAGCCACGCCCTTAAGGTCCGATATCGCCTCCTTCACCTGTCGTTGCAACGGGTCGGGATAACGGTTGTAGGGCGGGTTAAGCGGATTTTCGTTGGCATCGAGAAAGACCGATGCCTCGCCTTTAAATTCGTTTCGCGCCGACGAATAAGGCTCCAGTCGGGCGATATTCGGGCGCAGCAGGTTCTGTATGTCTGTTTCCATATGTGTCATTCTCTGTTTTCATCGGCCAGCCGCAGCGTGACCGCATTTTTGTGAGCGTCCAGATGTTCGTGGGCCGCCATCGTCTCTATCACGGGGCCGAGACGGCACAACCCCTGCCGGGAAATCTCCTGAAAAGTGATTTTGCGGATAAAGCTGTCGAGATTGACCCCGCTGTAGGCCCGTGCATAGCCGCTCGTGGGCAGCGTATGGTTGGTTCCCGATGCATAATCGCCTGCACTCTCCGGTGTATAAGGGCCCAGAAAAACCGAACCGGCATTGACGATGCGGTCGGCCAGTTCCCGGTAGTCGGCACTCTGTATAATCAGGTGTTCCGGCGCATATTCGTTGGTAAACTCCACCAGTTCGTCCCGGTTGCGCAGTACGACGATTTTGCTGTGCGAGAGCGATTTTTCGGTCAGTTCCCGGCGGGGCAGACGGGCGAGCTGCCGTTCGATTTCCCGCTGCACAGGCTCCACAATGGTCTCGTCGACCGTAAAGAGCATCGACTGGCTGTCGGCCCCGTGTTCGGCCTGCGAAAGAAAATCCGATGCCACAAAAGCGGGATTCGAGGAGGCATCGGCAATTACGGCCACCTCCGACGGACCGGCCGGCATGTCTATCGCCACATCGTGCAGACTCACGATTTGCTTGGCCGCCGTCACATACTGGTTGCCGGGTCCGAAAATTTTATACACTTTGGGAACGCTCTCCGTTCCGTAAGCCATCGCCCCTATCGCCTGTATGCCACCCAGTCTGAACACCCGGCTGACACCCGCCGCACGGGCGGCAAACAGCACGGCCGGATGCACCTTTCCGGTCGTCCGGTCGCAGGGCGTACACATGACAATCTCACGGCAACCGGCAATACGGGCCGGGACGGCCAGCATCAGCACCGTCGAAAAAAGCGGAGCCGTACCGCCGGGTATATAAAGCCCCACCCGCTCGATAGCGACCGGCTTCTGCCAGCAGACCACTCCCGGCGACGTCTCGATTTTAGTCACCGACATCGCCTGTGAGGCATGAAAGCGGGCGATATTGTCCCGTGCCTGTTTTATGGCGGACTGCAATTCGGCCGGAACCGACCGTTCGGCCTCGTCCCACTCCTCCGCCGTCACTTCGACAGCATCCAGTTCCACCCCGTCGAATTTTCCGGTATAGTACCGCAGCGCCTCATCGCCCCGACGGCGAATCTCCTGCAACACCTCGCTCACCGTATGGTGCAGCGAAAGCGTATCGAGGTGCGGACGGGCCGTTACGGCAGCCCACTGCGAACGGGGCGGATAGTTGATTATTTCCATAAATTACAAAACCATTTTTTCGATATTCAGTACCAGAATGCCTTCGGCTCCGGCCTGTTTCAGCCGGTTGATGATTTCCCAAAACGATTTTTCGTCGAGTACGGTATGCACCGAGCTCCACCCCTCCTGCGCCAGCGGCATGATGGTGGGGCTCTTGATGCCCGGCAGCTCCCGCAGCACGTCATCGAGGCGGTCGTTGGGCACGTTCATCAGGATGTATTTTTTGTCATCGGCCGCCTGCACGGCGTCGATGCGGAAAATGAGCTCTTCCAGTATCTCCGTTTTCCCGGCCGACAGCGCGGAGTTGGCAATCAGCACCGCATCCGATTCGAGGACGGTTTCCACCTCTTTCAGCCGGTTGCTCACCAGCGTACTGCCCGAACTGACAATATCGAAAATGGCATCGGCCAGTCCGATACCCGGCGCAATCTCGACCGACCCCGTAATGACGTGGATATCGGCCTCGATACCCTTTTCACGCAGATACCGGTTCAGTATGCCCGGATAAGAGGTGGCTATCTTCTTGCCGGCAAACCACGACAGGCCGGGATAACCGGTATCTTTGGGAATAGCCAGCGAAAGGCGGCATTTGCTGAATCCGAGATGTTTCACGATACGGGCATCCTTCTCCCGCTCCATAAACTCATTCAATCCCACAATACCCACATCGGCCACGCCCGAAGCTACCGAATCGGGAATGTCATCGTCCCGCAGGAACAGAATCTCTACCGGAAAATTCCGGGCCGGAATCAACAGCGTCCGTTTCGCCGACGAAAGTTTGATGCCTGCTTCGGTGAGCAGTTCCATCGTGTCCTCATACAAACGGCCTTTGGCCTGAATCGCAATACGCAGCATATCTTCTTTTTTTAAGTTTATACATAATAAAAAGAGGCTCACCTCTGTTCAGGCAAGCCTCCCGGAAATATCTTCGTACCATACACGCAGCTCACCTCTTTTACAGAGTCAAGTGATGATGATGAGCGTGATGTAAAGCAACAAGTATCATAAAAATTCTTCGTTTCCGGCAAATGTACAGCAAAAATCGGAAACCGCAAACAAATTTCGGCAAAAATATTTGTCCGGGCGGAAAACAGCCTCTGCCGACCGGCGTTTACAAACCGAACAGGTCCCGGTACAAATCCAGCGCAGCACCGATTTCCTCTTGGGAAGCCGTGCGGTTGATAACTACCTCGCCCACCGCCGAAAGGAGCGTGAAATTCACTCCGGAAGCCTCGTTTTTCTTGTCGTGCGTCATGAGTTCATACAGCCGGTCGTAATCCTCGCATCCGATGACGAACGTCCCGTAGTTGTCACGCACAAATCCAGCCAGCTGCCGGATGCGCTCCACTGGAAATCCCAGCTGCATGTGCGACAGCAGCAGTTCGCACACCAGCCCCCAAGCTACGGCATAACCGTGAGGCACCGGTGCATTCCGCCCGTGCGAAAAACTCTCGAACGCATGCCCCACCGTATGGCCCAGATTGAGCGACTTGCGCAGGTTCTGCTCATACGGGTCGGCCTCCACCACCCGCTCCTTGACCTGCACCGATTCCGTTACCAGCTCCAGCATCCGTTCCCAGTCGGGCCGCCCGAAATCGAGCGTCAGCAGTTTGTCATACACATCGGGAGAGCTGATTAAGCCGTGTTTGAGCATCTCGGCATAGCCCGAAAGCAGATGTTCGTGCGAAAGCGTTTTGAAAAACTGCGTCGAAATGACCACCGCCAGCGCCGGGTTAAACACCCCTACCTCGTTCTTGAGGCCGTTGAAGTTGATACCCGTCTTTCCGCCTACGGCCGCATCCACCGCACCCAGCAGCGTGGTGGGCACGTTGATGTAACGGATGCCCCGTTTGAACGTCGAGGCGGCGAAACCGCCCAAATCGGTCACCATGCCGCCGCCCAGATTCAGCAGAAACGACTTGCGGGTCGCTTTGCGGCAGCTCAGTTCCCGCCACACGGCAGCCAAAGACTCCAGCGTCTTGTGGTCGTCGTCGGCCGGTATCGTAATGACCTCCGCCCCCCGCAAAGAGAGAGAGCCCAACAGCGGCAGCGCATAACGGAACGTGTTGGTATCGGTGAGTACGAACAGCTTGTCATACACATACTTCGACAACACCTCGTCTATGGTGCGGTCGACATCGCCGGAAAACAAAACAATCTGTGACATAACAGTTTATCAATATCTTGGTTTACTCTATTTTCATCGGACAGCGGTCCCTGCGCCCAGCTCGCCGCAAAGCGCACCGGCCCGGTCGGCCAACTCCCGCATACTGTGCAGCAGCAGGTCGGCACCCGCCTCCAGCAGCACCTCATCCGGCAGCGGACCGGTATTCACCCCTATGGTAAAAAGTCCGGCCGCCGTACCGGCCTGCACTCCCAGCGGAGCATTTTCCACCACGACAGCCTCACCGGGCTGAACCCCCGCTTTCTGCAACCCCATCAGGTAAGGTTCGGGATGCGGTTTGCCGTATTTCACATCGAAAGCCGTCACCATGTATTCGGGCACGAACACGCCGGGATAGTCCCGGTTCAGCTTTTCGAGCAGCGAATCCTGCCCCGACCCGGTCACCAGCACCGGCCGCACGCCCCGCTCCCGCAGACAGGAGAGAAAATCGGCCGCACCGGGCATCGGTTCGGCCTTAGGCAGGGCATTGAACAGCTCCGATTTGCGCCGGTACATCTCCCGGATCTCCTCCTCCGTCGCCTCCCGGCCCAGTTCCCGTTGGTAAAACAGGTTTATCGTCGATGCACCCGTGCGCCCTTCGTACAGGTAAAACTCCTCCGGCGTACAGGCAATGCCCCGTTCCGACACGGTGCGGTACCAGGCCTGCGTATGGTTGCGCATCGAGTCGTACAATACGCCGTCCATATCGATAAGCACCGCTTTCAGGTCGATACGCGGCAAGCCGTGCCGCCGCAAATAACGCTGTATGTTGTCGCAATACATGGTCGAAATTGAAATTTTCCCCACAAAATTACAAAATATTGGCACATTTATCACAATTTACCTGTACTTTTGTCCCCGCAACACCAACCGAAAAGAGATGAAAAAAGTTTCCTGTCCCCAGTGCGACTGCGATATCGCTTTCGATGAAAAAAGATACAGCGAGGGCCGCTCGCTCTTCTTCATCTGCCCCTCCTGCGGCAAAAAGTTCAGCACCCGGCTCACCCCGACAGACGAAGCCGAAACACCGGACTGCGGCACCGTCGTCGTACTCGAAAACGCCTACGGCTACCGGCAGGAATTTCCCCTCGTTCCGGGCGCAAACATCATCGGCCGCCGCAACAAAGGCACCGACGTGCAGATTGCCGTCGAGACCGACGACACCACGATGGAACGCTGCCATTGCGTCATCGACGTCACGCCGGACAAACAGGGGTCGGTACGCTGCACACTGCGCGATTTCCCCAGCACGTCGGGAACCTTTTACAAACACCGGCTGTTGAATAAAAGAGAACGTGTTCTCCTCGAAAGCGGGGCTGTCATCACGCTGGGTTCCACCACCCTTATCGTATATCTCCCCGACGAAGAGGACGACGAATACGAATACACCGAATAAAAAACGCCGCCGCATGAAAAATATCCTCCTTTTCGACACCGAAACCCTGCACGGCGACCTACAGCCGCTCACCCTCACCCGGCCGGTGGCCGACCTCCGGTTCGGGATACTCACCCTTCGTGAGAAATGGGAGCACCTCCTGCCCGGCCGCTATTCCTTTCTCACCGGTCCGCTGTTGAGCATCAAATACCCGGCACATACCGAAGACTGCAACTTCTTCATCGCCGGAAACATCTGTCCCGACGCCGGTCTGGCCGCTGCCATAGACCGGTTGCAGGCACAGGAAGCCATCGAGTGCGACGGCGAACTCATCGCCGGATGCGGCACCCTCGACGATTTCCGTCAGGGACGTTTCGAAACCGTGCATGCCCTGAGCGAAAAGCCTCTGGCCATCCGCTCGCTCTGCGACATTTTCCGCCTCAACGGAGAGGCGCTCGAACGAGACTTCCGCCTGCTGACCGCCGGTCGCCCGTCGGCACCGCTGCCCGACTCGAACCGGGTTGTCGGCGACCCCTGTTTCCCTGACGGCACACCCCGCATTTTCATCGAAGCGGGCGCTGCGGTCGAATGTGCCGTCCTCAATGTCACGCAAGGCCCCATATACATCGGGAAAGAGGCCCGGATTATGGAAAACGCCGTCGTGCGGGGACCTTTTGCCGCCTGTGAAAAAGCCGCCGTAAACGTAGGGAGCAAAATCTACGGAGCCACGACGCTCGGACCCGGATGCAAAGTCGGCGGAGAGGTCAAAAACGTCGTCATGCAGGCCCATTCCAACAAAAGCCACGACGGATATCTCGGCAACGCCGTCATCGGCGAATGGTGCAATCTGGGAGCCGGTACCAACGCCTCGAACCTGAAAAACGACTACAGCGAAATCAAACTGTGGCACTACCCTACCCGGCGGTTCCGCCGCACCGGACTGCAATTCTGCGGCCCGATTATGGGCGACCACACCAAAACCGGCATCAACACCATGCTCAACACCGCCACCGTGCTGGGCGTAGGCGTAAACCTGCACGGCACGGGATTTCCCCGCAATTTCGTCCCTTCGTTCAACGAAGGAGGAGCCGCCGGATACACCCGTGTCCCCCTGCGCAAATTTTTCGACATCGCCGAACGGGTCATGCAGCGTCGGGGATGCACCCTTTCCGACGCCGACCGCACCCTCTTCGAAGCCCTGTATAACGACCCGGAACTGTAAAATTTCAATCACATTTTTTCGGTAAAATTATAACCGTATTTCCCGGCAAAATCACTATATTTGCATGCGCATTTACCGCACCTTGACACAAGGCCGGATTGTCAGTCTGCGAGGAATAATTCCAGATGAAACGTACACAAAAAGATGACAAGAATGCGATTTTTTTACAGAAGTCACTATAACTGCATGATTACTAATAAAATAAACAATCATGCAGGATTAGTGAAATTACCTTTTTTCAAAATAAATGGCACTGAAAGGCGATGATACGACAGTTCACTGGTTCGTGATGCGGGATTTGAAAAGGAGCAATGCGCTGCTGCCCGCCTACAAAATGCTGAGCGAACAGGGATTCGAAGTATTCACCCCGATGAAATGGGTGCTGACCACCCGACAGGGAAAACGGGAGCGGAAACGGGTGCCGGTCATGCAGGATTTGCTGTTCGTCCACGACAAGCGGCAGCATATCGACCCGATTGAACGGAAAACGCCCACACTGCAATACCGGTTTCTGCGCAACGGATATTGCGAACCGATGACCGTGCGTGACAGTGACATGGAACGGTTCATATACGCCATCCATCACGCCGAATCGGTAAAATACTACCGTCCCGAAGAGATTACACCGGCCATGCACAGACGCCGGATACGCATTGTCGGCGGCCCGCTGGACAACTACGAAGGCACCCTCGCCACCGTTCGGGGCTCCAAAGTGAAACGGCTGCTGGTCGAACTGCCCGGATGGATTGCCGCAGCGGTGGAGGTCAACCCCGATTACATCCAGCTGCTGTGACCTCCCCTCCCCTTACGACATTGACAACAGAACAAATACAACTCATTTTTATGAAAAAGTCCATATACCATTTGCTTTCCGCTGCGGCGATTGCCGTTTTGCTGGGCGCCTGCTCGGCCGCCAAGAAAGTCACTTATCTGCAAGATATTCAGCCCAACGTGTCGATATTGCTTCAGGAAGTTCAGTCTATCCGGCTGCAACCGGGCGACAAGCTCAGCATCGTGATTCACAGCCGGGACAAAGAACTGGTGTCGATATTCAACCTCTTTGACGGGACCGGAGAAGGAAACGGCAACCATTCGCTCTATACGGTCGATGATCGGGGCTATATCGACATGCCGGTACTGGGTCCGATTAAGGTGGAAGGACTCACCCGGCAGGAACTGGCCAACCTGATTAAATACCGCCTGCTCGAATCCAAGCTGGTCAAAGAGCCCACCGTCGTCGTCGAATACGCCAATCTGGGCTATTACTTTTTAGGAGAACTGTCAGGGCGTAAAACGATTGACCGGGACCACATCACCCTGCTCGAAGCCCTCTCCGAAGCCGGAGACCTGCCGCTCACGGCCAACCGGGAAAACATACTGGTCCTGCGCACCGAGAAAGGGGTACAAGTCCCCTACCGGGTCAGTCTGCTGAGCGTCGAGGAGCTCTATTCCTCGCCGGTGTACTACCTGCAACAGAACGACATCATCTATATCGAACCCATTCTGATTAAGAAAAACCAGACCAACATTCACGGAAACACCTTCTACACTTACGGGTTCTGGACCTCGATTGCTTCGACGGCCATATCCCTGATTGTGCTGTTTTTAAATCTGAAGAAAAATTAAATTCACAATAACGGAAGTCTATGGAACGAAACATCGGACGTTCAAATACAGCCGCCGGCTCCGAATCGCCGGCCGCCGCCCGCCCCAAAAGAGTCGTCGTCAACGACCCCATCGCTCAGGTCAAAGACATTTTCTATCTCTGCCTCAGCCGCTGGTGGTGGTTTTTGCTCTCGCTGGGCATTGCTCTGGGTATTGCGGTACTCAAAATCAAAACAACCGTACCGGTGTACCAGCGCACCGCCTCCATCCTGATAAAGTCGGAAGACAAAACCAGTGACATATCGGCACTGACCAACATGGGACTGACGCAGATTCCCGTCAACATCACCAACGAGATACTCTCGCTCAAATCGGGCACCGTAGCCGCCGAAGTCGTTCGACGGCTTCATCTGGAAGTCGAATACATCAAAGACGGCACCTTTCACGACGAAATCGTATACGGCTCACAGCAACCTGTAGAGGTCTCTTTTCTGGACCTGCACGACAACGAATCGGCCTCGTTCCGCATGCGGTTTTCCGGTAACAAAAATGCCATCATTTCCCATCTCGTGCACAACGGCACTCCCACCGAAGGCTCCCTGTCGATACCCTTTAACGACACGGTGAAAACGTCGTTGGGCCGAATAGTCATCACCCCCACCCGTACATTCAAAGAGCATTCCGGCGAAGAACTCACCGTGCGCCGCTCCAACATTTACGGTGTCACGGCATCCGTTCAGGGACGCATCGATGCCTATCTGCGCAACAACTCCTCGATTATCGACATCACCTTCCGGGATGTTTCCCCCTCCCGTGCCGAAGATGTGCTGAATACGCTGGTCGCCGTCTATAACGAAAACTGGGTCAAAGACCGCAACCAGAAAACCATCAACACCAACCAGTTCATCAAAGAGCGGTTAGCCTTTATCGAACAGGAGCTGGGCGATGTCGAACAGGAAATTTCAGACTGGAAATCGCAGAATCTCATTCTGGATGTCGGTTCAGCCGGAGGAACAGCTATGGGTGAAGCCAGCGGAGCCGAAGCCGAACTGCGCGAGCTGAACAACCAGATGTACATGACCCGCTTCGTGCGCAACTACCTCACCGACGGTCAGCACGAGAATCAGCTGTTGCCCAACAATCTGGGCATGACCAACCCCAGCATCACCGGACAGATTTCAGAATACAACCGGCTGCTGCTCCAGCGCAACAACCACCTGGCCAACTCCTCCCTGCAAAATCCGCTGGTCATCGACATGGACGAACAGCTGGCCAACATGCGCAACTCGATTATCCAATCGCTCGATTACGAAATCACCATCCTGCAGGCCAAACAGAACAACATCCAGTCATTTCACCGGCAAGCCGTAGCCAAGATTGCCTCCAACCCGCAACAGTCGCTGCACCTGCTGTCGGTAGAGCGGCAGCAAAAGGTGAAAGAACAGCTTTACATGTTCCTGTTGCAGAAACGGGAAGAGAACGAACTCACCCAAGCCTTTGCCGCCTATAACTCGCAGCTTGTCGAACCGCCACACGGCAGCGGTGCCCCTATCAAACCCGTACCCAACGCCATTCTGATGATGGCGTTCATCATCGGGCTGGCCATTCCGGGAGGGACGATTGCCCTGCGGGAGATTCTCAACACCAAAGTGCGCGGCCGCAAGGACATCGAGCAGTTGTCCGTCCCGTTTGTCGGAGAAATTCCCCTGTCGGGCAAACCGAAAAAGTGGTGGCACCTCCGCCGTCAGAAAAAGGAGACACCTCAGGTCGTGGTGCAGGAGAAAAACCGGAACATCATCAACGAAGCCTTCCGGGTGGTCCGCACCAATATGGAATTTATGCTCGGGTTTGAAAACAACCACCAGATTATCATGCTGACATCGGTCAATCCCGGCAGCGGAAAAACATTTATCTCAGCCAACCTCTCCGCCGCACTGGGCATCAAAAACAAGAAAGTGCTGGCCATCGACCTCGACCTGCGCAAAGGCTCCCTCTCGGAATATGTCGACTCGCCCCGTAAAGGTGTATCGAACTATTTAAGCGGCCAGGAAAGCGACTACAAAGAACTCATCGTCAAGCTCGGCCCGGTCGATGTACTGCCCTGCGGAACCATACCGCCCAACCCCACCGAACTGCTGTTCGTTCCCCGTTTCCGGGAGATGCTCGAAGAAGTACGCGCCGAATATGATTACGTATTCATCGACTGCCCGCCGGTAGAAATCGTGGCCGATGCCGCCATCATCAACCACTATGCCGACCTCACCCTCTTCGTTGTACGCACCGGACTGATGGAACGGGCCTTCCTGCCCGACATCGAACAGTGGTACGAAGAGAAAAAATACAAAAATCTTTCCCTTATCCTGAACGGCTCGACAGAGGCGATGAGCCGGTACGGATACCACAAATACGGATACCATTACGGGAAATACGGATACGGACACACAAAATAAATAAACAAATACAATACCGAATGCAAGACAACTGGACCATTGTCATAAAACCCAAGAAACACTGGCTTGAGATAAATCTCAAAGAGTTGTGGCAGTATCGTGACCTGTATGTCATGTACATCAAGCGCGATTTCATCACCCTCTACAAGCAGACGATTCTGGGACCGCTCTGGTTTTTAATACAACCGGTACTGACCACATTGATATATATGTTCATTTTCGGCGGGCTGGCCGGCATCTCCACCGACGGCGTGCCGCAGCCGCTGTTCTATATGTCGGGGATTATATTGTGGTCGTACTTCAGTGCATCGTTCAGCAGTTGCTCCAATGTATTTGTCAGCAATGCCGGCATTTTCGGCAAAGTCTATTTCCCTCGACTTATCGTTCCGCTGGCCAGTGTCACCTCCAACCTGGTCAAAACAGGCATACAGCTGGTGATGTTCATCGCCATATACATTTATTTTTACATTCAAGGCGTCGACCTGCAGCCCAACTGGGCACTGTGTCTCTTCCCGCTGCTGATACTGCTCATCGCTTTCCATGCACTGTCGTGGGGACTGATTATCTCTTCGATGACCTACAAATACCGGGACCTCACACAACTGGTAGGGTTCGGGCTGCAGTTGTTCATGTACGCCACCCCCGTCGTCTACCCGCTCAGTGCCATGCCCGAAAAGTACCGGCCGCTGATAGAACTCAATCCGCTGACGCCCGTGTTCGAAACCTTCAAATACAGCTGCATGGGGTGCGGTTCGCTCGACTGGGACAGACTCTTTTACAGTTTCTTTTTTATGATAGTAACACTTTTTGTCTCGATGCTGTTCTTCAACCGGGTCGAACGCAATTTTATGGATACCGTCTAATATGAACCAGACCATCCTGCAATTCAAGGACATCAGCAAACTCTACATGCTGGGGCAAGTGGGCACCGGCACCCTCTCCCGTGACTTGACCCGCTGGTGGAGAACCGCCGTTTTGAGACAGGAAGACCCCTACCTGCGCATTGGCGAAACCAACGACCGCAGCCGCAAAGGCACATCCAACTGTGTATGGGCACTGAAAGACATCACGTTTGACATACAACAGGGCGATATCGTAGGCATCATCGGCAAGAACGGGGCCGGCAAGTCCACCCTGCTGAAACTCCTGTCACGCATCACCTCCCCCACCACCGGAGAAATCCGGGCCAAAGGGCGCATCGCCTCGCTGCTCGAGGTGGGGACCGGTTTCCACACCGAACTCACCGGCCGTGAAAACATCTATATGAACGGTTCCATCATGGGGATGACCCGCAACGAAATCAGCCGCAAACTCGATGCGATTGTAGACTTCGCCGGCATCGAACGGTATCTCGATACCCCCGTAAAACGTTACTCGAGCGGAATGTTCGTGCGTTTGGGCTTTGCCATTGCGGCGTTCCTCGAACCGGAAATTTTAGTCGTGGACGAGGTGCTGGCCGTAGGCGATGCCGAGTTCCAGAAAAAGGCGATAGGCAAGATGCAGGATGTGTCGTCCGGCGAGGGACGAACGGTGCTGTTCGTGAGCCACAACATGACAGCCGTGAAGACTCTGTGCACGCGTGGCATAGTGCTCGAGAACGGAATGTTGACCTTCGATGGCGGAATAGGCGAGGCGGTAGACCTCTATTTGAAAAATCATGATGAGTC
>JAFLRV010000069.1 GCA_022511245.1 Coprobacter sp. | reverse complement strand
CTCCTGAAAGGGATGATTTTCAACGGATAATCCCGGCTAACTCCCCGAAAAAGACAGTCAAATTCGCCTGCGGAGGCCGACAGCGGAGTGCGGGCAAAGCCGTTTTCTCAACGGCTACTTTTCAGCGGTTTAGTCTAAAATATCTTGAAAAAACATATATTCTGCTATTTTTTGAAGCGAAATGTTTTACAATTTTGAATTTGGTAAAACAGCACCGTTTCCGGACCGGAACGCTGCCGGGCGGCCCGTAAGTAATAAAAAACGGTATGTAAGTAATAAAAAAAACGGTTCCCCGAAAAAAAAACAGGATGTGCTCTCCTGCCAGAAGCGGAACTTTTTTACTCATTAACTGTCAGCTATTTATAAAGAATTCTCATTCCGTATTTCCCCATAATGCCGCTTAACATATATATGAATAATTAACCCTTTCGAAAAAATATTTTTTTCCGATTCTGTAATTTTTTTATATTATTTTATATATTTGCCACGAAAGACCGATTTCTCTTGCCGGAAACGGAACTTTTTTTGAGACAGAAACACACATTTATACTTAATACACAGGGAACACAAATTATACTTAATACACAAATCATAGGAAACACACATTAATCACTAAACAACACAATTTATGTATCGCAAACTGAATCAGCTATTTATCCTGATTTTATTACTGCTTCCCATGACCGTTCGGGGACAGCAGGCAGGAACCATAACGGGTACCGTTACCGACCAGAGCGGCGAACCGTTAATCGGTGTGAGCGTACTGGTCAAAGGGACGACCACCGGATGCTCAACCGGCATCGACGGAGATTTCACCATCAAAGCCAATACGGGAAACACGCTCGTATTCTCTTATTTAGGCTACGCCACCAAAGAGGTGAAAGCCACCGGCTCCACCCTGAATGTCACGCTGGAAGAAAATTCGCAGCAGCTCGACGAGGTGGTGGTGACCGCTATGGGTATCCAGCGCAAGGAATCGTCGCTGACCTACGCCACGCAGATTATCAAAGGCGATGAACTGATGAAAGTGCAGGACGCTAATTTCGTCAACTCGCTGAGCGGAAAAGTATCGGGTGTCACCATTACCCAGAGCGCCGGCGGTGCCGGAGGGGCTTCCAAAATCCTCCTTCGCGGAAACAAGTCGGTGATGGGTAACAACGCCCCGCTGATTGTGATTGACGGTATCCCCATGACCAACCAGGTGAAAGGCTCCTCCAACTGGGACGGCGGTACGGGTCTCGACTACGCCAGCAGTTCCGAAGGAGGCGACGCCCTCTCGCTCATCAACCCGGACGACATCGAGAGCATCAACGTGCTGAAAGGGGCCAATGCGGCCGCCCTCTACGGTTCGGCTGCCGCCAACGGGGTGCTCATGATTACCACCAAGAAAGGAAAAGAGGGAAAAATCGCCGTGACGGTGAACTCCAACGTCAATTTCGAACAGCCGTTGGCTACGCCCGCCCTGCAAGGCATCTACGGCTCGGTTATCACGATGAACGCCGCCACCGGCGAAGCCATCGGTATGCAGACCGGCGCCTGGGGCAAGAAAATAGGCACCTATACCGATGCCGAACTGGCCTACGCCAACACCCAGCTGCGCAACTACTACAGAAACAACGTATCGGAATTCTTCCGCACCGGAACCACCTGGAACAACTCGGTGTCGGTCAGCGGCGGTACCGAGAAAGTGCGCTCCTATTTCTCCTATGCCAACTCCAACTCGCACGGCATGATGCCCAACAACCTCTACAACCGGAACACCTTCTCGTTCCGCCAGAACTACAGTCTGTTCAAGAACAAGCTGAAAATGGACATCGCCATCAACTACGTCAACGCCAAGACCCAGAACCGGCCCGGCGGCGGTACGGTCATGAACCCGCTGTATGACCTCTACCGGCTGCCCGGCAACGTCGATTTCAGATATTACCGCGACCACTATGTCAATCCCGAAGGGACCTGGCTGTCGAACGACATTACCTATCTGGATGAAGGCGGGAAAAGCCACCAAGACAACACCACACTGGAAGGCCCCAAACAAATCTGGGCCTACAGCGATGCCGCCGGCAACAACAACCCCTACTGGCTCACCGGCATGAACCGCAGCACGCAGGTAGAACAGCGGGTGTACGGCTCGGCGATGGCCAGCTATGAAATCATTCCCGGCCTGATGGTTCAGGGACGACTGAATGTCGACCGGGCCAGTTTCAAAGGCTTCACCAACCGCTACGCCACCACGCAGAACGTAACCCAAATGGAAGATTTCGGTATCTACGGACAGGACCTCTACTCCAGCGACGACTGGTATGTCGACTTCATGGCCTCCTACAACAAGACGTTCAAGGACGACTATTCGGTTTCGGCCTCGACCGGCTGGGTAGGCCACACCGTCAAAGGGACCAACCAGAAACAGTGGGTAAAGGCGACTTATTACGATGCTCTGGCGCTGCGGGGTATGCCTACCCGCGTCAACTATTTCGAGCCGACAGCCCTTTGGTGGAACAACAACGGCCTCTCGTGGGGCAACTCCTCGAACTGGGACAAAGGGTGGTTCCTCACCGGACAGCTCGGTTGGAAAGACATGCTCTATCTCGAAGGGAGCTACCGTATCGACTGGTACCGGGCCTTCCTTCAGTTCAAAGGACGGGGCACTCCCGACCACTACGGCTACTGGTCGTTAGGTGTGAACACGCTCATGCACAAATATCTCCCCCTGCCGGAGCAGATTACGCACCTGAAACTGCGTACCTCCTACTCCGAAGTGGGTAACTCCATCCCCAACGAGGTGTTCGCCAAAGCATCGAAGAACCTGACTACCGGCTCGCTCACCACACCGACCTACGGCTACTTCGACAATCCGCTGCCCGAAAAATCGAAATCGTTCGAGGCCGGATTCGACATCTCGCTCTTCAACTCGGACCTGAACTGGGACCTGACCTATTACAACACCAACCTGACCAACAGCTATTTCCTGGCGGCCACCACCGGCGGAAAATCGAAACCGGTCAACACCGGGTCTATCCGCAACCAAGGGTTCGAGAGCACCATCTCCTACAACGTTATCGCCGGCCGCGACTGGATTTGGCGCACAGGATTCAACGTGGCGTTCAACGACAACAAGATTAAGAAAACCTATACCGATAATCAGGGGCTGCCCGCCAAAATGGAACAGCTTATCGCCAAAGAATCCATCGCCGTACGCTATGCGGAAGGAGGTTCCTACGGCGACATCTACGCCCTCGACTTCCGCCGCAACGACGACGGCTCGATTTACATCGACCCCACTGTCGGCACGCCCGTCAAGAGCAACACCGACTGGGTATATCTCGGCAACATGAACTCGAAATGGAATCTCGGCTGGTCGAACACCATCAGCTGGAAAGACCTCTCGCTCTACTTCCTCATCAATGGCCGGGTAGGCGGCAAGTTCATCTCGCTCACGGAGGCTTACCTCGATAACGCCGGTATGTCGAAACGCACGGCCGACGCCCGGCTGACGGCCGAACGCAAGAACATCGTATG
This sequence comes from Coprobacter sp., assembly GCA_022511245.1. Taxonomy (GTDB): domain Bacteria; phylum Bacteroidota; class Bacteroidia; order Bacteroidales; family Coprobacteraceae; genus Coprobacter. Next base: position 7,455 of record JAFLRV010000069.1, on the reverse strand, counting down.
GACGTCGGACGACGGCACCACGAGCAAACCGGGTATGTATGCGCACGGCACTTTGGTTCCGATAGAGGACTACTACAAAACGGTCGGCGGACAGACCATCGCTTCGGAATATGTGTACGACGCCACCAACTTCCGGCTCGGCGAAGTATCCATCAGCTACTCGCTGCGCAACATCTGTCGGGGCTTCATCAAGAACCTGACCCTCTCGGCCGTAGGACGCAACCTCTTCTTCATCTACAAGGCGAGCCCGTCCGACCCCGATATCGCCCTCTCGACCAAAAACGGTCTGGGTGCGTTCGATATCTTCAACATGCCGTCGGCCCGCTCTTACGGTATCAATCTTAAACTCGAATTTTAATCTACAACTCTCCTACGATTATGAAACGTAACCATATCATAAAATATGCCTGTGCAGCCCTGCTCCTTTCGGGGCTCACGGCGTGTCTCGATTTCGACATCCCGGCCGACGAATTCGCCAGCAACGAAACGGTCGTCAACCCCGTCATCTACAGCGGCGACGCCGACAAGCTCGACTACACCGTGCAACCCACCGAAGAGGAGTTTGCCGAATCCAAAGCGGCGCTCAACGACTATTTCGGGCAGTTGCAGACTGCCCAGTACTACCTGCTCGGCGGCAAGAACGGTGAACAGCCCGGTGAACACCAGTACCAGTATGTGTACAGCCTCACCATCGACAACTACGCCGGATATACGACCTGCACCCAGAACTGGGGCGGTAAGATGGAGACGACCTACAGCTACACCCGCGATTTCTGCGAAGGCCCCTACGGACGGTTCCTCAGCATGAAAAACTACTTGGGCAACCTGCTCAACATCGACCACGCCAACAACCTGGTCGAAATCAAAGCCATCGGCCTGCTGCTGTTCGACTACGCGGCACAGGAGAATACCGACCTGTACGGAAGCATCCCCTTTGTCGACCACAAGGCCAACAAAGAGACCAACCCGTTCACCTTCAACAAGGGGCTGGACATCTATGCCTCCATCCTGAAAAACCTCGACGACATCGACGAATGTTTCGCCCACTATAACGAACGGCCCGACTGGTACAAAACCGAAATCAATGCTATTCTCAAACGATACGACAAGTTGACGCAGGACAAGAGCATCGACTCGTGGCGCCGGCTGGCCAACTCGCTGAAACTGCGTATGGCCATGCACCTCGTGAAGGTGATGCCCGCCGAAGCACGGCAGTGGGCCGAAGAGGCGGTAGCTGCCGGAGTGGTGGAGGCCCAGAACCACGAAGTGGGGCTTAACCCCCGTACCGGTTTTTACAATGCCCACCCGCTGAAAGGGATTATGTCGGGCTGGAACGACATCCGCGTCAACGCCTCGTTCATCAGCATGCTCACCAGCCTGAACCATCCCTGGATGGAATACATGGTGGCCAACAACAGCGACAAACTGGTTAACCAGAAAACCGGTGACGTGCTGGAGAAAAACAGCGCCATCGTCGGGCTACGGGCCGGCCTGCGTATGGAAAACTCGCAGCAGTATTTCTCCAACATGCGGGTCGCTTACTCGCAGTTCAAGGGCGAGGACTTCGAATTCATGCCGCTGTATGCGTTCAAATGGGCCGAAGCCGATTTCCTGCGGGCCGAAGGGGCTCTGCGGGGCTGGAACATGGGCGGCACGGCGCAGGAGTTCTATGAACGGGGCATCCGCAACGGCGACTGCGGCGACCGGTTCGAGTTCATTACCGGCGACTACAACAACCGTGTCGAGGCCTACCTGCAGGTAGAGAGTGCCACGCCCTATACCTACGTGGACCCGATGGATGACGCCAACAACATGGAGAGCGTGACCAAAATCGGGGTGAAATGGAACGAAGGCGACGACCGGGAAACCAAACTGGAGAAAATCATCACCCAGAAATACATCGCTATCTTCCCCTACAGCTACGAGGCCTGGACCGACATGCGCCGCACAGGCTATCCCAAAATATTCCCGGTACTCAACCCGCAGCTGGGCGACGGCTCGCTCAAATACGGCGACCTGATTCGACGGGGACTCCTGCCGCACGGCGACACGCAGGCGGGGATGGCCGATGTACAGGATAGCGGTATCGCAGCACTCGGCGGCCCCGACCAGCAGGCCACCCGTGTATTCTGGGATACCGAAGCGCCCAACTTCTGACCCTGACGACAAACGAAAAACCAATTCAATTATCTTAATTATTAACAACTAAAATCGTAAGTAACATGAAAAGAACTATTCTTTTAAGTTCGGCCGTGTTGGCGATGTGGGCTTTCTGCTCCCGGATTTCGGCGCAGCAGGTAGAAAACTCCAACTCGACCTCGACCGACGTGTACGACATCTCGACACCGTGGGACAACGACCAGATTCTCAAGCTCTTTTCCGATGCTTGGGACAAGGGTAGCAACTATCCCACCAAAGAGGCGTTTGAGGAAATCGGCCTGACGATAGACCGGGAGTTTGTGCGCTCGCACACCCGCTTCCGCAACATCGACAAAAATGCCGACAAAGACATCGTATCGGACATCAACCACGACCGCCGTTTGTGGTGTAACATCCCCGGCGGCTACGGTAAAGTAACCGGCGGTTATCCCTCGACCGAATTCGACCAGGACGTCTTCTCGATGTGGAACTACACCCACCTCTTCGGTGCGTGGAACTACGGCTTCCTGCAGGCTCCCGGTTCGTGGGTGGATGCCGCTCACAAGAACGGAACCCGCATCTACGGCGGTATCAAATTCTTCGAAGGATGGAACAATGACGGCAGCGAAGGAGCTTTCAAGAACTTCGTATCGACCAAAGCTACGAGCGGAAAATACCAATACAAATACTCCCGCGCCTTTGTCAACGCCGCCTGCTATTTCGGTAACGACGGTTACAACTACAACTCGGAAGGTTCGGTTTACACCACCACCGACTGGATGAATTTCCACTCCGAAGTACGTAACATCGCCCGTGAACTGGGCCTGGACGGATTCGGTATCGGCCAATATACCAATTACTCCTCTCTTTCCGATTACATGATGCGTGAGCTGTACGGAAGCGACAGCGACGGCATTATCTACGACTGCATGCTGAACTATACGTCCAACAAACTGGGCTATCGTAACGTTCCTTCTACAATAGCGGCTGTTGCCAAGACAAACTTGGGTCTTCAGGACGTATATCAGGGCCATTGGCTGGTAGGACTTTCCAATGACTACTGGAGCGAAATGAATACGGCAACGACCAAACAGATGAACATCTGTATCTGGGGTGAACACGACCAGAGCCGTTTCTTCCAGTTCCGTATCGGCGAAGGCCCGACCAACGTACAGGAAAACTACCAGCTGCTGCTGGAAAAAGCCTTCTCCGGTGCCAACCGCAACCCGCTGAAACGGCCGGATATCAGCAACAACTGGGGCAGCTTCCAGGTAGCCAACCCCGAACAGGCCGACCAACAGCTGGACAACTCGCCCGGTTTTGCTTCGATGTTCCCCGAACGGACGGCCATCAACGGCAAGCTCCCCTTCCAGACCTTCTTCTCGCTCGGTAACGGCGAAAACTATTTCTACAAGGGTAAAGTAACGAACGGCCCGTGGTACAACATGTCGCAGCAGGATATCGTGCCGACCTACCGCTGGTTGGTAACGGCCAAAGGCAACATGAAGACCTACGCCAACGATATCGACGTGCGTTTCACTCACGAAGACGCCTACATCGGCGGTTCGTCAATCCGTCTTTCGGGCGCTACCACTGCCGGCAACGACGTCATCCTCTACCGCTCCAACCTGACCGTATCGGGCAAAAACCCGCAGGCTACCGTAGCACTGAAACGTTTTGCCGCCGGAGCCAGCCACCTCTCGCTGATTTTGAAAAAAACCGGTTCGGACAACTGGATTGAAGTGCCCTGCGGCAACCTCAATTCGGCTGGCTGGGAAACCCAGACGCTCCCCATATCGGGACTCTCCACCGGAGACGTTATCGAATACATCGGTTTCCGTGTCAACGGAACGGACAGAGACTACAAAGTATTGGTAGGCCAGCTGACCATCGCTGACGACTACGCCGTAAAAGCTCCCGCCATCGACGAATCGTCGCTCCTGGCCGAAGTGAAAGAAGAGACGGCCAACAGCCTCTCGGTAAAACTGACGTGGGAACCCGAATACAGCGGTTATAAAACCTCTATCAACGATTTCGGTATGGTATGGAACGACGAAATCAACGTAGACCATTTCGAAATTTTCTACAAAGACAGCGAAGACGGCACCGTCCGTGAAATGGGACGTACCTCGCAGTGGGCCACCTACATCGGCGGTATTCCCAAAAAAGGCACCTCCGGCTATATCGGCGTCCGTTCGGTATCGGAAGACCTGAAGAGCGTATCGGCCGTTGCCTGGCTGGAAATTCCCTACACCCCCAACCTGCCCGAAGTCGAGGAAGAAGACCCCTACGGCAAATCGTGGATGTCGTCTATCGGTAACGGTACGCTGACCAACTGTATCAGATACATTTTCGCACAGTCCGTCACCACCACCGGCGCAACGCAGGACCTCAACTACAGCACAAACAGCAACCCGCTTCAAGGCAACTCGGAAGAGCAGTACTATTTCGCCAAAGAGCACAAGCTCATCCTGACGCAAGGGCAGACCGTAAATTTGACGTTCAAAGGCTATGAAAGCAATACATCCGAATGTATCGAGTATGATTTCATCAACGCCTATATCGACTACGACGGCAACTACTCGTTCCTCGATGCCGATGAAGTTCTCGGTAAATTCGGTAACCTCAATTCAGGGACGAAAGCCATCACGACTCCGGGTCTGACGATTACCTTCAAAGTACCGGATGACGCTCATCTCGGAGAATCTCGTCTCCGCTTCGTAGCATCCGACGCCTGGACTCCGCATCCCGGCCCGACCGGAGGTACCGTAAAAGGTTACACCATCGACTTCCCGGTTGAAATACAGGGTACCAACCCCGACCGCGGTCCGGCCAAGACGTACAAAGACTTCCGTGATGACGGTGAAGCAGAAGAACCCGAACACATCGACGGCAGCTACACCGGTATGGAGAAAGTTGCTGCTGAACCGGCCGCTATCTCCGGCGTGGTATTGTCGGGCGACATCGCCTGCTTTGCCAACACCGACAAAGCCTGGTTCTTCGACATGAACGGCCGCATGGTGAAATTTGTAACCGACGCCACAGAAACGGTATCGGTAAGCGACCTCGCTGCCGGTGTATATGTGGTGAAAATGCAGAACGGACAGGTTATCCGCAGCACTAAAGTAGTGAAGAAATAATTATAGTCCTTTTCCTTTACCATTCAAGTAAAGACCCTTGAATGAAAACAGGCCGCTGAGCGATTCAGCGGCCTGTTCTTTTTTATCGCCCGGCCAAAGGGCGGAAAACGGTCTGTACGCAAGGCCGGAGGCGGTTATTTCTTCATCGCTTTCACCCGGTAGTCGCAACGCACTTTTCCTTTGAGAATGGCGTTCAGTTTCGACTTGATGAGCTGTTTCCGGATGGGCGAAAGGTGGTCGATGAACATTTTCCCCTCCAGGTGGTCGTACTCGTGCTGGATGACCCGGGCGGCATATCCGGTAAAGGTCTCGGTGTGCTCGCTGAAACCGGCATCGAGATAGGTCACCGTCACCGTCTCCTGCCGGGTGACGGATTCGTGTATGCCGGGCAGGCTGAGGCAGCCCTCTTCCCGCGAGACGGGGTCGCCCGATGTCTCCAGGATGTGAGCGTTTATCATCGTCAGCTTATAGTCCTTGTACTCCGGATAGGTCTCGGAGAGGACATCGAGGTCGATGACCAGCAGCCGGATATCGAGCCCGATCTGCGGAGCGGCCAGCCCGATGCCGTCGGACTCGTACATGGTCTGGTACATATGCTGAATCAAATCGGACAATCCCGGATAATCGGCCGGAATATCCCGTGCCACTTTCCGGAGCACGGGCTGTCCGTACAAATAGACAGGCAGTATCATAATCGTTCTTTATATTGTTTGCTTTCCAAATAACTCTGTAAAATAATGGTCGCACTGATTTCGTCGACCAGCGCCTTGTTCTGCCGGTCTTTCTTTTTCAGCCCGCCGTCGAGCATGGCCCGATGCGCCAGACTCGAGGTGAAACGCTCGTCGAAATAGACGACGGGTATCTGCGGGAAACGCTGCCGGAACCGGGCCACAAACGGCTCGATATAGCGCATGCTCTCCGAAGGGGCGTTGTTCATCTGACGGGGCAGCCCCACCACGACCTGCCCGACCTCCTCCTGGCTGAAATAGCGTTCGAGAAAAGGAAACAGCTCGCCGGTCGGTACGGTGGTGAGTCCGCTGGCGATAATCTGCAAGGAATCCGTCACGGCGATTCCCGTGCGCTTCCTGCCGAAATCTATGGATAAAATTCGTGCCATACGGGGACAAAGATAACAATTAAATGCGAGAAAGCGGGCCGCCGGGTGCCAGAAGATGCTGCAACAGCCCGGCACAGGCGTCTTCGAGAATGTCGAGCACCTGCTCGAATCCGTCACTGCCCGAATAATAGGGGTCGGGGACGTGGTCGACCGAAAGCCGGAGCGAGAAATCGGTCATGCGCACCACCTTGCGTTCCGTCTCCACATCGGGTGCCAGCCGGCGCAGATTGGCCACGTTCATATCGTCCATGCCGACAATGCAGTCGAATGCCCAAAAATCGTCGGTGGTCACGGGGCGGGAACGGTGCGTGAGCCGATAGCCCCGCCGGGCGGCATGGGCCCGCATGCGGGCATCGGGCAACTCACCGGCATGGCCGCCATAGGTGCCCGCCGAATCGAGGCAGACCGCCTGCTCCTGTCCGGCATCGGCCACCAGCTGCCGCATAATGCCCTCCGCCGCCGGAGAACGGCAGATATTGCCCAGACAGACAAACAAGATTCGGTACGGTTTTTTCGGGTTCTGTTCCATAGTTCGCTCTTTATATCGTAAATTCGTTACAAAAATAAGAGATTTTGTCCATCTCTCTTTTCATATATTATATAATTTAATAGTTTTGCAAAAATCTCTTTACCTTTATCTGTATGATGAAAAACCAGTTCCCTATAAAAGAGTCGGTACGCATCGGTCTCTGGATTCTGACCATTCTGCTTGCCTTCAGCACGATTACCATCTCGTCGGGCCTTTCCGACACCCACACGATGCTGTTTGAAATCATGCCCATCCTGCTCTCGGTCATCGTCACGGCCATCATCACCAGCGCCCTGCTCGAACGACAGACGACCGGCGAAGAGAAACGGGAAAAGAACGTTCAGATTTACTCCAGCAAACTGACCGCCTACTCGGAATTCATCTCCCGGATGTGGAGCTCGCTCAACGGCGAGATTCTGGACCGGGAACACATCGAACAGCTGCGCTCGGAGATGTTCAACAAACTGATTTTCTATTTCAACAACGAGGTCATCAACCCCATCCAGTTCAACCGGCAGAAGGAGATCTGC
>JAFLRV010000068.1 GCA_022511245.1 Coprobacter sp. | reverse complement strand
CAGTTTCTCGTTGCCTTTCAGCCAGGTGATAACGGTATTGGCCCGGTTCTGCGACAGGGCGGTGTTGCGGTCGAAGCCGATTTTCTCGGCATTGGCTCCGGTGGAGTTGTCCTGACTGGTGGCCAGACCTTCGGCCTGAATCATCGTAATCACACCGTTGCTCAGGATGTGCTTGATGTGGTCGACGGTAGCGGCATCGGTAAATTGGGATATGTAACCGGTGTTGTCGTGCATGGCGGCGTAGAAGTCGGCGTAACTTACCAGGTTGTCGTCCGAGTTCACCGACATGTTGCTGCGGATGATGTCGAGACCGCTGTGGGCGTTCAACCCGAAGGATTCGGTTTCGGCATAGTTGGCGCTGCTCAGCAGTTTCTGTCCCATAGCGGCGTTGTCGATACGGTAGAGCCATACGTTATGTCCGTCGAATATGGGGGCGTAATAGAATCCGGCCCGTTCCCGGAACTGGGCCATGTCTTCGGGCAACAGGCTGAGCGACATGGGGGCCGATACCTGCATTTCGTAACCGCGCGGGATATAGTTTATCGTGAAATCGAGGTCGGCCGGTTCGGTGGGGATATCGGCTGTGGCCAGCCCGTTCAGCGACTGTGCCTGCAACATGCGGGAGGTGACGGCTCCGTTGTTAACATACCGTTTCTGCGTAAAGATACCGCCGGCCAGATAATCGAGGGCATTGACCGGTGCATCGGTTACGACCGGTGCATCGTCACGACCGGAGTAGTTGTTGGGATAAAAGACGTAGAATGTGAGGGCTCCGTATTCGATTTTCGGCATTTCCACTTCCCGTTCCCGAACGACTTCTACCGTGCGCTCGCTGTAGTCCCGCTGGTAGAGCTTGGTCGTGCTCTGGCCCCAGCCTTTGCTCAGATAGAAGGTGGCTCCGATAGCTGCACCTACACTGTAATCGACTTTCTTGGCGGCATAGTTGTTCTGTCCGTACTCTCCGTCGTGGTTGCTCTGATAGAAGAGTCCCCGCAGTTTGATGTCGAGTGAGGCTCTTTTCTTCGGATTGAAATAGCGGCTGTACTGAAATTCGAGCCGGGCGTTCAGTTCGTTGTTGGACCCGTAGCTTTTGCCGTATCCGGTGTGATGTACGATTCCCAATCCGGCGTAGGCCAGAAACTGGTTCATGCGTTTTTTGCTGTAACTTCCTTCATATCCTTTGATAAGGCGGGAGAGGTTTAACTGCGCACCGGCATTGAAATCCCACCATCTGGCTTGCCAGGGACTGTACGGCTGTCCGTCGGCGGTGTATTTCAAATCGTCTTCGTTGTAATAGGCGGTGTATCCGCGAGAGTCGGAGTACATGGCTCCGAGCCGCAGTGCTACACCGGGTGTGAACCATTTGCCGAATGCTATTTCGAAATCGGGCGATACGGTGCCGCCGAAATCGCCGAGATTGGAATAGTCGCCCCGAAAAGCGTGTGCTCCCACACCTCCGGAGATGAACCAGTCTTTGCCGAATTTGTTGGTCACCACCCGCAGCGGGTCAAACAGGGAGTCCCGTTCTATCTGAATCGTGGTCGGAGCTTGGTAATAGGAGGTATCTCGATAAATTTCCTTGAATTCTTTACCGTCGGGAATGGATTTTTGCGCAACTGCGGCTGTCCAGCATCCTGCTATCATCATCCAGCAGACCGCTATTGTTTTCGCTATCCAATCCACCCGCTTGTAACTTTTCATATTTTATTTATTTGTTTGTCGTTAACTTTTTTTAATGGTATAATTGCATTAATTGACCATTTTATATAATTCATATTGTAACCTTTCTCTCCATCTTCGGTTTTTCCATCTTTGTTTCCCGAAATTGAATGCGCATCTTTTTTTCCTGTGTTACAATATTTTATGGTTTTTTCTTTTGGGGAGACAAGTGTTTCTCTTCCCTAAAGAGCCATATTCTCCGCAAATTTAGAAAATTCGTATTGAACAGCCAAATTAAAGGCAAAGTATATAGGCATACCGATATAATGTTTGAATGGGGCTTTATGTTTGATTTAAATAATATATCGTTGAAAGATTTATAATGGTATCTTTCTCTGCTGCATGATGCACCTATGTTTGCATTTCTCCGGTTGGCGGGTGTTTCTCCTGTCGGCTTTTATTTTTTTTTATGTTTGAATACAAACCGGACCATCAGGAAATTGACCGGTATGGCAATGCCATAGACGGGTATCGGGGCCAGCGTGCTGTTGATGCCCAGCGCCAGTGCCAGGTTCAGCAGTCCCATTAGCAACAGGTAGTTGCACAAGTGGGCCAGTCCGAAACCGGCTCCCCGCTTGACGGTCGCCTGTGTCTTGAAGGTAAACAGTGAGGTCAGTATGAAATTGAAGACGAAGCTGACGGCGTAGCCGATGGTAAAGGCGGCGTTCGGAGAGATAATCTGTTTCAGCAGATAATATATCAGATAGTGAATCCCGGTGGCTAAGATGCCGACTATCCCGAACCGGAGGATTTCACCTATCGTTTTTCCGGAAATTCCGCTTATTCTTTTCTGAATGGTCATTTTCTATTTGGTTTGTATTCGGGAACGAGTTCGCTCATCAGCCGTATCGTTTCACCGGCGTCGTAGGTACGGGCGGTTTCAACGAGTTGTTCAATCTGCTGTTTTACCGTATCGAAATCGTACTCCCGCACGGTGGCGATTTTTATCTTGTCGTGCGAGGTGGGCAGAACGGTTTCATCGTCGTTCAGCAGTTCCTCGTAGAGTTTTTCTCCGGGCCGAAGGCCGGTGTATTCGATACGGATGTCTTCCCGATGGCTGATTTTTATCATTTTGCGGGCCAGGTCGGCGATGCGTACGGGTTTGCCCATGTCGAAGGCGAGAATCTCGCCGCCGTGTCCGATAGTAGCGGCTTCGAGCACCAGCTGGCAGGCTTCGGGGATGAGCATAAAGTAGCGGATGATATCGGGATGGGTGACCTGCACGGGGCCTCCCCGCCGTATCTGCTCCCGGAAGATGGGAACGACCGAACCGTTCGACCCCAGCACGTTGCCGAACCGGGTGGTGATGAACTGGCAGCCGCCGTGCCGTTCGTTGCGGGCCAGACTTTGACAGTAGATTTCACAGATGCGTTTCGAGCAGCCCATGATGTTGGTGGGATTGACGGCTTTGTCGGTGCTTATCATCACGAATTTGTCGACTTCGTAGGCTACGGCCAGGTTGGCCAGTTTGCGGGTACCGTCAACGTTGTTCAGCACGCTTTCGATGGGATTGTCTTCCATCATGGGGACATGTTTGTAGGCGGCGGCATGGAAGATGATTTCGGGCCGGAACTTTTTAAACAGCTGTTCCATGCGGTGGCTGTGGCAGATGTCGGTGACGATGGCGGTGTATCTGATTGACGGATAATCGCGTTCCAGCATCATGCGCACGTCGTGCAGAGGCGATTCGGCCTGGTCTATCAGCACGAGCATGCCGGGATTGTATCCGGCCAGCAGATTCACCAGCTCGCTGCCGATGCTGCCGGCGGCTCCGGTGACGAAAATGCGCTTGCCGTCCATTTCCTGACGTATGGCTTCGGTGTCGACTTCGATGGGATTGCGTTGCAGCAAATCGGTCATCTCCATATTCAGCAGGGCGATGTCGCTGAGTCCGTATGCGCCGTTGGAGGAGCCTCGCCGACCGTAATAGTCGTAATGGGCTTTGACAAAAATGCGCAGGATATTCATGCCTATGAGGGTAAAAATGGCCTGCAACAGCAAGTCGTGTATCCGGAAAACCGAAAATATTTTTAGTCCGGAATAATTTTGTAAAAGAGACAGTATGCATACGCTGATGCTTACGGCCAATATGGCGTTCCGGAGATTGGCGTTGGGCTGCCGCTCAAAGCTGTTGTAGGTCTGCAACAGCAAAAAACCTACAGCATAAAAAAGCATGTAGGTGGGCAACACCCGGAAGAGTGTTCCCAAATTGGCTGTGCATGAAGCGGCTCCGTAATTGAACAGCCAGGCTGCCAGACCGGCCAATGCGGTAATGGCGCTGTCGGCTGCCAGCAGGGTCGCCGCGTGCGGGCCGAAACGGTATGATTGGAACCAGCGGGTTATTTTCGGATACATTTTTTGATTTCTTTTACAATGGTTTGTACATCTTCTTCGCTCACACAGGGGCCGCTGGGCAGGCATAACCCCGTCGGAAAGAGGGTTTCACTCACGCCGTTGAGGTAACGGGGGGCATCCCGGTAAACGGGTTGCAGGTGCATCGGCTTCCACAGGGGGCGGCTTTCGATGTTCTGCGATTCGAGGTGCTGCCGCACGGTCTCGCTGTCGGTACCGGTGCGGCCGCTGTCGATGACAATGGTGGTGAGCCAGTAGTTGCTGTCGTACTGCTCCGACGGATTCAGGTGCACGCTGATGCCGTCGATTTCACGGAACGCCTCGTTGTAGAGTGCTGCCAGCCGCCGATGGTGGGCGATGTGGTCTTCCAGCACGGTCATCTGTCCCCGACCGATACCGGCACAGATGTTGCTCATGCGGTAATTGTAGCCTATCTGTTCGTGCTGGTAATAGGGGTACGGTTCGCGTGCCTGCGTGGCATAGAACAGGGCTTGTTTTTTGGCTTCGGACGAGGGGCAGATCAAGGCTCCGCCGCCGCTGGTGGTAATCATTTTGTTTCCGTTGAAACTGAACACGCCGTAATCGCCGAATGTCCCGCACAAACGGCCGTCGTAACGGGAGCCCATCGCTTCGGCGGCGTCTTCCAGCATGGGGATTTCGTATTGGCGGGCTATCTGCATGATTTCATCCATCGGGGCAGGCATGCCGTACACATGCACCACGACAATGGCTTTGGGTTTGCGGCCGGTCAGCCGGATGCGGTCCCGGATGGCTTTTTCCAGCAAGAGGGGCGACAGGTTCCAGGTATCGGGTTCGCTGTCGACAAAGACCGGGACAGCCCCCTGATAGACGATGGGATTGGCCGATGCGGCAAAGGTCCAGCTTTGGCACAATACTTCGTCTCCCCGTGTTACTCCCAGCAGTATCAGTCCCAGATGCACGGCGGCTGTTCCCGACGAGAGGGCGGCGATGTGTCGGCCTTCGCCGGTATATTTTTCCAGTTCTTTTTCAAAGGCGTCCACGTTGGGGCCCAGCGGGACCACCCAATTCGTGTCGAATGCCTCCTGAACGTAGGTCTGTTCGGTTCCGCTCATGCGGGCCAGACATAAATGGATTCGTCTGTTAGTCATTTGATTAACGTTCTCAAGATTATGTTCAAATCGCCCCGTAATGTGCGGTTGTCCAGGTATTCGAGATTGATGCGCACCTTGTCGGGGTATATCACTTCGTCGTTGTATCGTTGCGGGTCGGGTTGTGCGGCCAGCAGTTCCTCTTCGTTGCGGTATTTGAGGGTCGCCGGACCGGTGATTCCCGGTTTGAGTTCGAGAATGCGCCGCTCTTCGCCCTGTAGTTTGTCGGCGTATCCGGGTACATCGGGTCTCGGTCCCACGAAACTCATTTCTCCGATGAGGACATTCCACAGTTCGGGCAGTTCGTCCAGCTTGTATTTGCGCAAAAACGCTCCTATCGGCGTAATGCGGCTCTCGCCGGCAATGCTGATGCTGGAGCCGTTGTGGTGCATGCTCATGGTGCGGAATTTGACCAGCGTAAACAGCTGTCCGTGCTGTCCTACCCGTTTCTGCCGGAACAGCACCGGGCCGTCGGGCATTTTTATCCGGATGATTATGGCGATGACCAGCAGCAGCGGCCACAACAGCAGCAGACCGAACAGAGCGGACGAAAAATCAAAGAGCCGTTTCATCTTTTCGGGTTTTACATTCTATTCGCAAGTAGCCGCCGGAGAGTTTCCCGATGAGGGTAACTTCTGTCGCTTTCCGGGCCGAGTTGAGCGAGGCGGGATTGTGCTCCGATACGGTGGCCTGCATCCGTAGTCCGGCCCGGCGGCATATCTGTGCCGACAGCGCCCACATGGCTTTTCCCAGTCCCCGACCGCTGAACCGGCTGTCGGCAATCAGTCCGTGAAATGCCTTGCCGACGAAAAAGCAGCGCAGGAAGAAGTAGCCTGCCAGCGTGCCGTCGGGACGGTGTGTTATTTTCATCAGTATAAAGGCCCGGTTGCGGTGCAGCCGGGTGAGTGTCTTCGCATCGAACGGGTGCGGGGCGAAGTATTCGAGCCGCTCGGCGGGCTGTCTGTTCAGAAAGGCCGACAGCGGCGCTATATCATCGGCTGTAACCGTAGAAAATTCGAACTCGTCACAGCTGCAGGGGAGCACTTCGGAAACGGCTTGGCCGACATGCGGATAACGGAGGGCGAACAGATGTCCGTTTGCCCGTTCGACCAGCCGCCAGATTCCCGGACAGCGATGTTTGATGAAAAGCAGCAGTGTCATCATGGCAGTACGGAACGGTAAAATTTTTTCAACTGGTTGCGGACAAATTGCTGACTGTAGCGGCCGATGACCCGGCGACGGGCATTTTCGCCCATGCGTCTGGCCCGGTCGGGTGCTGCAATCATCTCTTTCATGGCCCGGTACAGCGCTCCGGCATTGCGGGGGGGGACGATGATTCCGGTCTCGCCGTCGACTACGATTTCCCGTGACCCGTTGATGTCGGTTACAATCGAGGGCAGGCTCATGGCTCCGGCTTCGAGTACGGCGTTGGGAAATCCTTCCCGGTAACTGGGAAAGACCAGCGCATCGGCAGCGGCGTACAGGGGGCGCACATCGTCTTGCCAGCCGGTGGGGATGATGTTTCCGTTGCGGGCTATGTGCTGTCGGGTTTCGGGCGACAGCGGGTCGGTTGGTTCTTCGTCGCCGACCAGCAGCAGACGCAAATCGTATCCTTCGGCGGTAAGTTGTCCGAATGCTTCTGTCAGTTCGCTGATGCCTTTGTCGTGTACCTGCCGTCCGACAAAAATGAACGTAAAGGTATGTTTTTCGGGATGGAGTGTTTCTTGTATCTCTTTTGCTTTCCCGTCCACCTCCGGCGTGTGGTCATACTCTTCCGGGTCGATGCCCCGTATGCTGCCATAACCCAATACTTGTACCGTTTTTCGGGTGATGCGGTGTTGCAGCAGGTCGTTCCGTACTCCTTCGCCCTCAGCGATGATATGGGTGGCGCAGCGGCAGGTAAGCCGGTCGGTGAGCATCAGCAGCCGCCGGCGGAACCCGGTGGCGGTGGGGAAAAGCAGTCCGGTAAAGGTGTGTGTCCGCACGGGTACTCCGGCGATGCGGGCGGCCAGCATCGAGAGCAGTCCGGCTTTGGGGGTTATCGAGTGCACCAGCTGCGGCCGCTCCCGGCGGAATGTGCGGACCAGCCGGAACAGGGCGGCCAAATCCCGGAGCGGGGCTATTTCCCGACGCATGGGAACGGCTATCGTGCGCACGCCTTCGCGGACGGCAATCTCATCCAGTTCGGGTCGGGGAGAGGAGAGCGCCACCACCTCGTACTCTTGGGAGAGTTCGCACAGCAGTCCCCGACAAAAGAGGTTGAGGGAGAGCGGTACGGTGGAGGTGCGGATGATTTTGTGCATATCTCTGGTCAGAAGCGGACAACGGCTCCCATGCCGGCCCCGAACGGTGATACGGCGGGAACGAATGAAATTTCGGCGGCTGTCTGGTCCGGTTTCTTGATGATGACCCGGCGGGCGCCTTTGGCTACGGCGGCATCGATAAGGTTATAGATGTACAACCCTCCGGCCATAATCAGCGAGGTGTTGCGCAGGTTACGGAAGAATGAAATCTTGCTGTCCCAGCTGTTGTTGAATCCCGGATTGTCTTTTTTCAATTTTTTGTAGTGGTTGACTTCTACTGCTGTTCCGATGCTTACGCCGAGCAGGGCTGCTTCGGAACAGAGTATGGTATATCCTTTGGCCCGCTGTCCTTTGTAAATCTGTCCTACACCGGGTATTACCGACATCAGTACGGGTTTGGCTCCGTATTTGTGCGTTAACGTGAAATTGTCGAAGGCGGGGGTGGTATTTTTATCGGATACGGCGTATAACTGGGACAGTTGCATTTGGGTGCTGAAAATGTCGTCATCAAATTGGGTCCATGAGTCAATCTGTTGGGCCTGCACCTCTGCCGGCTCCCCATCGGACAGGAATGTAATGAGGAGTGTCGTGTTCCCGCCGGGTGCAGAAAGGCTGTCCAGCTGCATGGCATCGGGGTTTACGTCATACTGTTTTCCGATGTATTCCAACAGCGGACGAATTGTCTGTAATTGCATTACGTCTGTTCCTGTGGTGGTGAACGTGCAGAAACGGTAGTTTTTGTCGGTCCGTTCCCTGTTCAGGGATTTTACTCCTTTCTGTACCCAGCGGGGTGCCGGTTCAGTGGCTGCCGTGTTTCCTGCAAACAGCAGGCATACGGCCATAGTAAAATAAAGTTGCAATTTTTTCATGTTCAAATATATGAATTTATTTGTAATCGTGCAGTATGTTCCGGTAGATTTGTTCGTAACGGGAGACAACAGTTCCGATATCGTACTGCAAGACGTGCTTGCGGCAGCGGGCCGCCACGTCTGCCCCGTATTCCGGATTTTCGCAGACCTGCCGGATGAGGGCGGCAAGACCGGTGCTGTCTCCGTGCGGGAAGAGCAGGCCCGCCTCGCCCGCTATTTCGCGAAGCCCGTCGACATCGCTGGCGATGAAGGGTTTGCCTGATGCCATACCTTCGATGCCTGAAAGCGGCATGCCTTCGTAGTGCGATGAGAGTACCACTATATCGGCCGCCGCCAGCAATGCGGGTATTTCGGAGGGGATACCCCAGAAACGTACCCGGTTGCCGATGCCCAGTTCTCCGGCCAATTGTTTGCAGGCGGTTTGTTCGGTCCCGTCGCCCGCCAGCCACAGCCGGTAGTCGCCGGGCAGATGCTGCATGGCCTTCAGCAGGGTTGGCTGGTCTTTCTGCGGACGGAAAGCGGCTACCATAACGATGATTTTTTTATCGGTCTCCTCCGGTGTGCGGAGGGTGGTGTCGGCTTCGGCCTGAAAAAAGCGGTCGAGGTCTATCCCGTTGGGAATGGTGGTTATGGCTGGTGCATCCGGCCCGGCGGAGAGTCGTTTTTCCAAATTGTGCCGGGTCTTTTCCCCGACGCAGATGATGTGGCTGTACCGGCGGTACATCCGGCGGTCGAGGGCGGCGTACCACCGCCAGTTGCGGCGGCGGTTGAAGGTGTTGTGTTCGGTCGTGACCAGTGCCGGAGCTTCTTTTCCCGCCGCCAGTGCCGTGAGCAGCTGGCAGGGGGTGTTGTGGGTGTGCACGATGTCGAACCGCTCTTTCCGGAGGTATTTTCCCAAGCGGAAAAGGTGCAGCGGATTGTGCATCTGTCGGGCGCCGCATCCCAGCGAATAAATAGTGATACCCTGTTGTTCAAGCTGTTCGTACAACGGGGTGCGGGTACCGTCGAACAGCAGCAGTTCGGCCCGGTGTCCCCGATCGTGCAGACGGGGCAGCAGGTCGGTGACCAGCTGCTCGGCTCCGCCGGTGCGCAGCGAGGTGATGATATGCAGGATTCTGTATTTATCGCAAGACATAATTTCTCAGCGAACGGAAGGATTCGGTGTGTATATAGTGCCGGCCGTCGTTCCATCCTTTGATATAGGAAACGATATATCCCGGTGTGCATTTCAGCAGTGAAAGAGCGCACATGATGAAAAAGAGCCATACGGATTTCGCCGCAAAGCAGAGTGCGGTGTAGTACCGTTCGGCCGATGCGGGCGGCGTTGTCCGGTAGATAGTCCGCCACCAGATAATATATGAGGCTATGGTGCGGGTGCGTATCCATTGGGGGCCTTTGCGGAAACTGCCACTCGATGTTTTTCCGTCGAGGTGTTCGCATCCCGATTCGTACAGAACGCCCAGCCGGAAGCCGTTCCGGTACACTTTATAGGTTTCCACCGTATCGTCTCCGTAGGCGAAAGGCAGTTCGTCGAGCCACATTTCGTCTTCGAGATGCAGCTGCCGATATACATTTTTGCGCCACATCAGGGCATTTCCGGCACAGCTTTGCGACCAGTAGAACCTTTCTGTTGGCCGGTTGTTGTAGGAGAACGAGCCGTTGCGACGAATCTTGAATGCCCATTTGCCGCTGCAATGCGGAAAGACGAGGTTGGTGACTGCCGCGTAAATCTTCTTTGCCGCCGTCATGTCCTGATTTTTGAACGTATCGGCCCCGATGCAGTCCGCATCGTGTTCTTCCATCGCCTTCAGCATCCGTTCGGCGCTGTCGGGCGCCAGCTGCACATCGTCGTCGAGCATGAAGATAACGTCGCTTGAAATCTCGTCATAGGGGAGAATGCGCTGTGCGACCATTCCCTTTTTCACCCGGATGTATTCTTCCCGGCCTACGGTGAAACCGGGCCGGTCGTATCCTTCGGCGATATAGACCAACACCCGTTCGGGCGGCACGGTCTGTGCGGCGACGGAGTGCAGTCCCTGCCGGAGCAGTTCTCCGGATTTCCCAAGCGTCCGTATGGCAATGGAATACGACAACATCTATATGGATTTCAAGATTGTCTGCACACTTCACCGTTTCCAGCAGACATCGGATTTCAATAATCGACAGGGAACCCCTCCATACATTGAGTCTGGTGTCTCCAACTTTTTATTAACCAAACTTCCGGCCGCGATAATTGAGCCAGATGGTATATGCGCATTTTTGATTATTGTCGCCCTACATGCTATCCACACTCTGTCTCCTATGACTAACTGCTCCGTCTTGTTCAGCAGCGAACCGTTGTTGTCGTATATCTGGTGTAAATCCGAGTCGATTATCATAATCTCCCAAGAGAACAGACACTCTCTGCCTATGTGGATATCATGGCTGCATAAAATTGTAGTTTTGGCAGCGACCTCAAAAGCATCACCGATAAACAGCGTTCCTCCGTCCACAACGCATATTCGACAGCCGTTGCCGATTTTTGCTTCTCCTTCAAATACGACACGGCAGCCATTGCGAACTTCCCATATCGCCCGCTCTTTTTGATAGTCGAATATACCTCCCAAATGGTCAA
>JAFLRV010000067.1 GCA_022511245.1 Coprobacter sp. | reverse complement strand
TAATCTGAACCGTTCGGCCCAAAATCTGAAAGGCCGGCTGTTGCTTATTCATGGCGATGAAGACCCGGTCGTGGTGTGGCAAAACAGTCTAAGTTTCCTGAGAAGCTGCATCAAAAACAGAACTTATCCCGACTATTTCGTATATCCGGGTCACGAACACAATGTTATCGGAACCGACAGGGTACACCTGCACGAAACGATAGCCCGATATTTTGAAGATTTCTTGAAATAATCATAAAACGATAAAACAATGAACATACTTTTATTAGGCTCAGGCGGCCGCGAAAATGCATTGGCCTGGAAAATAAAACAAAGTCCCAAACTCGAAAAACTGTACATCGCTCCGGGAAATGCAGGTACGGCAGCATACGGAACCAATGTCGACATGAAAGCGACAGATTTCGATGCCATACGGAATTTTGTCCTCGAAAACCGTATAAACATGGTTGTCGTAGGTCCGGAAGACCCGTTGGTAAAAGGGATATACGACTATTTCAAAAACGACGGGGAACTGAAAAACATTCCGGTAATAGGTCCTTCCAGACAGGGTGCCCAACTGGAGGGAAGCAAAGATTTCGCCAAAGCGTTTATGATGCGTCACAACATCCCGACGGCCCGATATGCCAGTTTTACCGCCGAAAACATAACGGAGGCTTACGCTTTTCTCGATACACTGAAAGCTCCTTATGTACTGAAAGCTGATGGACTGGCCGCCGGCAAGGGCGTACTGATTATCGACAGCCTGGAAGAGGCCAAAGCAGAACTGAAAGAGATGCTGGACGGTATGTTCGGCGATGCCAGCCGCACTGTCGTCATAGAAGAGTTTCTTTCCGGTATAGAATGTTCGGTATTCGTTCTCACCGACGGAGATTCGTACAAAATATTGCCCGAAGCCAAAGACTACAAACGCATAGGCGAAGGGGATACCGGTCCCAATACGGGCGGAATGGGCGCTGTATCGCCCGTATCTTTCGCTGACAGGACTTTTATGCAGAAGGTGGAGGAACGTATCGTAAAACCGACGATAAACGGTCTGAAGGCAGAAAAAATAGATTACAAAGGATTTATTTTTCTGGGATTGATTAAAGTGGACGGGGAACCTATGGTAATCGAGTACAATGTGCGCATGGGAGACCCGGAAACCGAAGTGGTGATGCTGCGTATTCAGTCGGATCTGGTCGACCTCTTCGAAGGTATCGTTGAAAACAATCTGAAGGAAAGAACACTGGTGACGGATTCCCGGTTTGCCACCACCGTCATGCTGGTATCGGGCGGATATCCCGGAAACTACGAAAAAGGAAAAGTCATATCGGGTCTCGACAACGTGAAAGGGAGCATTCTCTTCCATGCCGGAACAACGTGCAAAAACGGTGAAGTCGTAACCAGCGGAGGACGGGTCATCGCAGTAAGTTCTTACGGAAACAGCAAAGACGAAGCGTTGGCTTTATCGTTTGAAAACGCCCGAAACATCTCTTTTGAAGGGAAATATTTCCGCTCCGACATCGGTGCCGATTTATAATGAAAAACAATCATTTAAATAAACTGGCCGATAACCATATCATCATATACTTGAGCATAAGTATATTTTTGGCTGCCGTATTCTTTTCTTACCGGTTCGTCGGTGTAAAAGAGAATACGGGCAGCCTTTTCCTTAACGGAAAGTTTTCTCCGTTCTTTTGCTCGGCAATCAATGTCGTTGTTATTCTGCTGTGTGCCCTGCTGCTGCAAAGACTGAACGGCATTTTCGCCCTCATCCGGTCGAGAACCTCTTTCCCGCTGCTCTTTTTCCTCCTTCTGGAAGGCAGCAATCCCCAACTGACCTGTACATTGCATCCCGGCAATCTGTTGTCGCTTCTGTTTATCTGTACCCTGTTTGCGCTGTTCTCATCGTATCAGGGAAAAGAAACGCAGCGTCAGGCCTTCGGACTGTCACTGTGCATAGGCTGCGGATTCTTGTTATGGAATCCTTTTATCTATCTGCTGCCGGTATTCTGGTTCGGCATGTATAAAATGCAATCCCTGACCGGAAAAAGTTTTGCAGCGACCCTGATGGGAATAATTACGGTTGCCTGGCTTGTTGTCAACATCCGATTCTTAAGCGGACTTCCTCCATATACCTTTTCCGCTGTATTGCCCGGAGATTATCTGCACGTATCGCACCCGCAAAAAATATTTCCGTATATCCTTTTACCGGTTATACTGGGGACGATAAGCATGGTAAACAACCTTTACAACAACTTTAACGACAAAACCCGAACCCGAACTTACAACGGCTTTATCAACGCCCTGTCTATCGTTTCGGTTTTATTGATTGTCATCGATTTTCATGAAGCCGAAAGTTGTCTGCCGGTACTGAACACCTGCATAGCTTTACAGGCTTCCCATCTGTTTACCAATACCCGGAATAAAATTATTATCGTTCTGTTTTATATTGTCCTCGCCTGTTTCTTTGCTTTGTACTTATGGAGTTTATTTCATCATTAAGCGAATGGGGATATGTCGGACTTTTTATTTCGGCCTTTCTGGCGGGCAGTCTGCTGCCTTTAAGTTCCGAAGCCGTTTTGGGCATATTATTAGTGGCTGATTTCAACCCCTATATATGCCTTTTTACGGCAACAGCCGGTAATTGGCTGGGAGGAGTTACCTGCTTCTATATAGGTTATCTCGGTAAAATGGAATGGATTGAAAAATATCTGCGCATAAAACCGGAAAAATTGAAAAAAATGCAGCAACGGCTGCAAAAAGAGGGTTCCTTAATCGCCTTTTTTACTTTTTTACCCGGAATAGGCGACCTTATTATCGTAGGACTGGGACTGATGAGGGCCAACGTTCTCATCGTAAATATCTCCATGTTTGCCGGAAAATTTCTGCGGTATTATCTCCTTACAGAAGGCATACATTTCTTTTCTTCCCTTTTATAATCAAGCCGATACGGAAACTTCATATCCCAGTGACCGGACCCGGTCTGCTATCTCTTCCAGCTCTTTCCGGGAAATTTTTTCCAGATTTTTTTCGGGTGTTTCCCGGTCAATGGTATATATCATTACCTGACGGGGATTTATCTTCTGTATGGCTTTCACCCATTCATCTATCTCTTTTTCTGTCGTATTATCCACTATTTTTTCCTGGTGGCATCCTCTGACGAAAAGAGTTTGTACAATCAAATTTCCTTCAAATTTTTTCAAATTGTCTATCAATTCCTCCACTGAAAAATTCACCGCATTGGGTGCATTCAGCAAAGCGATGGTTTCCCGGTTTGCCGAATCCAGCTTCAATATATTGTTGTCGACCTTCGACAAAGCGTCGAATACCGTTTTTTTAGCTATGCAGGTAGCGTTGGATAAAACACTTACTTTGGCCGAAGGAAACCATTTGTCCCGCAAAAAAAGAGTATCGTCTATTATCTCTCCGAATTGCGGATGCAGTGTAGGCTCCCCGTTTCCGGCAAAGGTGATGACATCCAGTTTTTCTTTGTTTTCATACATCTTCTGCAACCGGACATCCAGTGCTTTGTAAACATCTGTCCTGTCAGGCAACCCCCGTTTTCCTCTGCCTTGAGCATTGTAACCGCATTCACAATAGATACAATCGAAAGAACAAACTTTACCATCGACAGGCAGTAAGTTCACACCGAGCGATATTCCCAGCCGGCGACTGGAGACAGGACCGAAAACAATATCATCAAAAAGTTTCGTAGACATATGAATCTGTTTTTACATACAAAAATAATATAATCTTTATCAGGTAGAAACACAAAGGCCATATTTACGATGTCAAACTGGAAGTGAACGAACGAGGGTATGAAAGCCTGTACCGGTTAAGAAAAAAAGAATAATATCCCAAATCCTCCGCAAGAGCATTGCGCTCACTTTTCGGTTCATCTGCAAGATATTATCCTTATATGCCGTAAAGTTACAACTATTTTCTTTAATGTCAAACAAAATAGAAAACATGTATCCTATAACAACGAAAAATGATATGTGGATAAAATAAATAACAAGATAAAATATTTATAATGAATGAATTACATTATTTATAAATGAATAATAAACAGTTTATATACAAATTATACACAATAGGAAATTATAACTAAATAATGTAAAATATATACGATATACCGCCTAATAAACTATTTTTGCAATGAATGAAAAGATTATTCATCATACTATGTATAGCTGGCTTTTATTTATTAAACATCAATAAAGCCTCTGCACAGACCCCATATTCTGCTTTTACGGGTTCCTATCATACTATACTGAACGGAGATACCGTATGGGTAATACAGATGAGAACCGTCTATTGTTTCCCCCGTATAAAATTTAAAAGCAAAAAAGAAGAAGCTTACTATTGGAAACTGGTGCGGGACGTAAAAAAAACATTGCCTTATGCAAAACTGGTCAAGTCGGCGTTACTGGAAACATACGAATATATACAGACTTTGCCGGATGAAAAAACCCGGAACAACCATTTAAAAAGAATGGAAAAAGAGCTGTTCAAGGAGTATAAACCTGTTCTCAAACAGTTGACTTACAGTCAGGGAAGATTGTTGATAAGACTGATAGACAGAGAATGCAATCAATCTTCTTTTGAATTGATAAAAGCCTTTCTGGGAAGTTTCAGAGCCGGAATGTGGCAAACATTCGGCAGTATGTTCGGAGTAAGTCTCAAATCGGAATGGGAACCCGAAGGTAAAGACGCCATGCTGGAAAGAATTGTGCTTTTGGTTGAATCGGGACAGTTATAATTTTAACAGGTTTTGAGGAAATGGAGAAGAAAAACATAATAGATTTAAACAGAATATCTCCGGAAGAATATAAAAACACAGAAAAAATACCGCTTACCGTAGTTCTCGACAATGTGAGAAGTCAGAATAATATAGGTTCTGTTTTCCGAACAGGGGATGCTTTTCTTCTGGAGAGTATAATTTTATGCGGAATTACGGCCGTACCGCCCCATCCTGAAATACATAAAACAGCATTGGGCGCCGAAAACAGTGTGTCATGGACTTATTATGAAAACACATCTGCTGCCGTAGATTTTCTTCAGAAATCGGGATATACGGTATTTGCCGTCGAACAGGTGGAAAACAGTATTATGCTTCAGGATATACAGCTGTCCAAAGATAAAAAATATGCTATTGTACTGGGTAATGAAGTAAAGGGTGTACAGCAAAGTGTGGTAGACCAATGCCATCAATGTATA
Organism: Coprobacter sp.; assembly: GCA_022511245.1. GTDB lineage: Bacteria > Bacteroidota > Bacteroidia > Bacteroidales > Coprobacteraceae > Coprobacter. The sequence continues at coordinate 6,023 of JAFLRV010000067.1, read as the reverse complement.
GAGATACCTCAGTTCGGCACCAAACACTCTTTGAATGTATCTGTGACAGCCGGACTGGTTATCTGGGATTTTTTCAAAAAACTTTATTTCTAAAACAACAACATTTTGTTTTAACAACGTGTTGAAAGCTATGTATAACCTGTCAAAAAAAATACAGAAAAAAATACTGTAATTTTTTCCTGTATGAAAAAATAAATATATATAACCGTCCGGCTGATAATACAAAAACAATGATACCAAAAGTTTGACATGAAAAATAAACATGAAAAATAAGAGTTATCAATAGAACAATATAATATAAAGTTTTTAACTTTGTATTTTATAAAAACAAGTGAATAAACTATTTAATACTCTCATAATAAGCAATAAATGATGTGAATATAATATTGATAAAAAAATTTCTCACACTAATAACTTCATAAACAAACAGAGAATAAAATAGATATGAAGAATATCAACAATATATCATTATCATCATTTATTCCTTTAAATTCGAAAAATAAAAAATAATAATATGGATAATGTGGATATCTCCAAAGGGTATGTTAACGTTCCGGTTGAGGATAATATCGATTTCAAAACTGAAATTGAGAAACTGAAAAAGGAGAAAAATGCTGTTATACTGGCACACTACTACCAGAGCGGGGATATACAGGACATAGCCGATTTTATAGGTGACAGTTTGGCTTTGGCCCAGTGGGCTTCGAAAACAGATGCCGATATCATCGTATTGTGCGGGGTCCATTTTATGGGAGAAACAGCCAAAATATTGTGTCCGGACAAGAAAGTGCTGGTACCGGACATGAATGCCGGCTGTTCACTGGCCGACAGCTGTCCTGCTGAAGAATTCAGCAAATTTGTCAAAGACAATCCCGGTCATACGGTCATTTCTTATGTAAATACGTCGGCGGCTGTCAAAGCGGTGACCGATGTGGTGGTGACTTCTACCAATGCCCGTCAGATTGTGGAAAGTTTTCCGGCTGAAGAGAAAATCATATTCGGTCCTGACCGCAATTTGGGAAACTATATAAACAGCATTACAGGTCGTAATATGAAACTTTGGGACGGTGCATGTCATGTACACGAACAATTTTCATTGGAAAAGATAGTTGCTTTGAAAAAGGAACATCCCGAAGCTCTGCTGCTGGCGCATCCGGAGTGTAAAAAGGTGATACTGATGTTGGCCGATAAAGTAGGTTCTACTGCTGCATTGCTCAAATTTGCGAACGAATCGACGGCCAAAGAATTTATAGTGGCCACCGAATCGGGTATACTTCACGAAATGAAGAAGAACAATCCCGACAAAGTATTCATTCCGGCTCCTCCGAATGACAGTACCTGTGCCTGCAACGAGTGCAATTTCATGCGTTTGAATACGATGAAGAAATTGTATCTGACTTTGAAATACGAATTACCGGAGATAGAAGTAGACAAAGATATCGCTGAAAAAGCGGTTTTGCCTATCCGGAAAATGCTGGATATATCGGCTGAACTGGGATTGTAAATCAGTTTACCACCATTATTTTGGTCACTACCCTGCTTTTGTCTTCTTTGTTGGAGACAAAAACCAGATATATGCCTGTTTTTACTCTGTCTCCGTTTCTGTTTCTGCCGTCCCACAGCATTTGTCCGCCGTGAGAATAATCCTGGTATATTTGATTTCCTGCTACATCTGTTATTTTAACCAAAGAGTTTTCCTTTAATCCGGTTATGGTAATCCAGCCTTCAAAATCGGGTCTCACGGGATTGGGAAACGCATATATATCCGAATAATCTTCTTTGGCTTCGCCGGAATCCCATCGGAAAGCAGCCAATCCGTTTTCCGTACCGAAATAAACTTCGCCGGTCTCCGGGTTGATGGCTATGTTGAGTATGGTATTGGACGGGAGCGGACTGTTTTGAGTGGTAAAATGGTGTAGAGTACGGGTCCCGTCTTCGCTTATCAGATACACACCCGATTCTTTGGTACCTATCCATTTCCGGTTTCCTCCATCGATGGCTATGGAGAGTACGGATTCGTCGCTTAACAGCAAATCGGCATCGTTGGTACCGTCATTTCTCGGTATTTTGATACGGGTACATTTGAAATTGGCATTATTGAAATTGTCAGGCTGGGTAAATACCAACGGTCCCTGATTGGTTCCTACCCATATGTGGCCTTTTTTGTCTTCCGCTATGCAGAAAAACTGGGCTATTTCGATGTGTTTGTCGTCCTGGTCGGTAAAGGAGGTGAATTTACGGGTGACATCGTCGGACAAATTGTCTATGGTTCCGTTATCGTTAAAAGCGAAAATAAAACAATTTTCATATTTGTAAGTACTCAGTATCCATTTTGTTTTGGATTTTTGAGGTATGATCATTTTATTCAGCTGCATGCAGCTTTTTAAATCGGGATAATTATAGTTTACCCAACTGCCGTCTCTTTTCATGATCAATAATCCTGTGTTTGAAGAATAATGGGTCATCCATAAATTTTTATTTTTATCGAATGTAAGGGCAGCTATTTTCGAAGCCCAGTTCGATACATTGGATATGTAAGGTACATTTTCATTACCGAAATGAGCATCGAATTCATTGTTTTTTATTCGGTAAAGTCCGTCGAGCCACGTACCTACATAAATGATGTCCGGGTCATCCGGGTCGGCTACAATATTGTAAAGAGAACAGAAATCATATTTGGGTTGGTAAAACAGTTTGGGCATGGTATAACTGTACAGGGTAGTCCATCTGTTATTTTCATATATGGATATATTGCCGTTCATAAACTGTTCTGTACGGTTATATTCGTTTTGACCCGGACTGTTGACATATAATTTATTGTTATTGAAATACAGATAATAGGGTATTTTTAAAGCTAAATGATGAGTACAGTCTATATTCTTTAAGAGTGATAATTCATTGTCTTCTTTTTTCTGGTAAATGTAAATACCTTCGTGAGTGAGAAAACAAATATGGTTGTTGTGTGTGATGATATCTTTTATCTCCTTATTCAGAAATTCATAATTGTTGTAATAAAAGAGTTCCTTGACACTGAAATCCTCATTTGCAAAGCCGCACATGTCTTTGGTAAAGAATACAAAATCTCCGTTTAAGTTTTTCTTTATGTTAGTGAACCAAAGACCTATATATATGAGATTGCCATTTGCATCTATTTTGCGGAGCTGATAATCTGTACCTAACATTAAAACTCCATATTCATTGGATAAAAATCTTTTTATTTTGAGATTTTCATTGGTTTTGGGATCTTTGGAAGAATAGGGTTTCCAATTGCTGAAATCCAGAAGATTATTATTTAAATCCCCTGTATATATATTATCTTCTCCGGCAGCATAAATTATGTTGTTGTATATACATGCCGAAGCTATCGGGAAACCGAAGTTGTATGTTTCTTTGATTTCTTTCTTTTTCGCATTCAGTATCGTGATGCCGTAATCCGTAGACAGCAGAATGTCGTCCTGATGGAAATTGATGTCATTTATGGTTTTGGAGGTATTTAATACGGTGTTTTTTATATACGGAATATTATATATTCTGTCGTTTATAAGCAAGTCTATGTTGCTGTTTTCATAAGCGATAACCAATACATCGTTCGTTTTGTCATATTCGATGTCGATGACATTGTTATCGTTCAGCAGGTTTATTTTGTTGTATTCCTTGTATTCATCGTATTCTTTATCGTATGAATACAGGAATCCGTCCGATATGAAATAAATCAGTTCAGGCGTTTCTATTATTTTGGAAGGGGTATAAAAAGAGGAAAATATTTTCCATTCTCCCATATCTATTTGAGCATGGCAGGTAATGAAAAAAAAGAATAAGACAATATTGCAGAGGAATTTTTTCATTGAATATCTTTTATGGAAGATTGTAGAAATGCTATCAGTTTTTGGGTGGCTATGGCTCTGTGGCTTATTTTGTTCTTTATTTCGTCACCCAGTTCTGCAAAAGTGTGAGTGTAACCTTCAGGCTGGAAGATAGGGTCGTATCCGAATCCGGCAGAACCCTGTTTTTCTTCCGTTATACGGCCTTTTACGATTCCTTCGAAGGTGTATGTATTTCCGTTCCATAAAAGTGCGATACAAGTTCTGAAACGGGCTTTTCGATTTGGTATACCCTGAAGTTTGGTGAGAACCTTCAGCATATTTTTCTCGGCGTTATGGTCGTTGCCGGCGTATCGGGCGGAATATACACCCGGTTCGTTGTTCAGGCTCTCTATTTCGAGTCCGGTATCATCGGCAAAACAGTCGTAACCGTATTTTTCTTTGATGAACCGGGCTTTCAGCAGTGCGTTTCCCTCTATTGTATTTTCCGTTTCGGGTATCTCTTCCGTGCAGGATATATCGTTTAAACTGAGAATTTGAAAAGTATTTCCAACGATGTTTCTGACCTCTTCCAGTTTATGCTTGTTGTTTGTAGCAAATACTATTTGTTTCATACAAATGCTTTTTTATAAGTATAAAACGTTAGTATATATCCTTTTATTATGTGAAAGACAAGAAGCTCAGGCTTTTATTTTGTCAAAACCTTCACCGTATACTCCTACTACGTTGGACTGGGAAATAAAGGCGTTGGGGTCTATGGATTTTACCGTTCTGAATATACTGACCGATTCACTGCGTTTAGCCAGTACGCAGATAACTTTTTTGGGTTGTTTGGAGTACCAGCCCATACCCTCCAGAATAGTTACGCCCCGATTGATGTCTTTATTGATATGGTCGGCTATTTCTTCGTACTTTTCAGAGAATATGAGTATCTGGATAGATTGTCTGATGCCGTTGATAACCATATCGCACATGTAGGTCATTATGACCATAGTGGCCAGACCGAATACTATTTTTTCTATGCTGTGAAACAACAGATAGGAAGAGGAAATGATAAGTACGTCGCAATACAGTAAAGTTCTTCCCATAGAAATTTCCCGGTATTTGTTTACGATAGCGGCGATAATGTCGGTACCTCCTGTGCTGCCGTTGTGCGTAAATACTATACCTACCCCTATTCCACATAACATACCTCCTATAACGCAGGACATAAAGGGTTGGTTATTGATGATGGGTTCCGTAATGACAGATTGCAGTACAGACAGTAACGAGGCTGTTACCGTTACCCCGAAGATGGTTCTTATGCAAAATTGGAAACCTATTATTTTGATGGCAAGTATCAACAGCGTGACATTGATGGTTACGTAACTTACGGCAACCGGTATTTTATAACCGAAAAATATCAGTGCGGCGATACCTGTAACTCCTCCGGTGGTTATCTCTTCGGGCAAAAGAAAGCCTGTCCACCCGAAAGTATACAGGAAAAGTCCGAAAGTGATAAGGATGTAATCCTTTATTTCGAACAGAATTTTTTTGATGGAGTAATTCATAAGATTTAGGCTTTTAATATAAAAGCCGCATATTAAGTTTTATATACGGCTTTTGTTGGTGCATAATGTTCAAATAACGATATTGACTATTTTATGAGGCACAATAATCACCTTTTTAGGGGTTTTTCCGTCTATCCATTTGGCAGACAACGGATGATTGAGTACCTCTTTTTCAATTTCTTCTTTGGAAGCCGATGTCGAAAATTCGAGATTGAACCGGGCTTTTCCATTGAAAGAAACAGCATAGTTTACCGAATCTTCTTTTAGGTAATCTTCATTCAGTACCGGCCATTGAGCATTGCATATCGAAGAAGTATTACCGGTCTGGTGCCATAATTCTTCGGTTATATGAGGTGCAAAAGGAGCCAGCAGAATCAATATGTTTTCCAATACATGTTTATTGCGGCTTTTTAAGGCTGTCAATTCATTGACACATATCATAAAAGCACTGATAGAGGTGTTGAACGAGAAGTTTTCTATATCCCAGCTGATTTTTTTGATGAGTTTGTGCAGGGATTTCAATTCTTCTTTGGCAGGTTCTTCCTCTTTTACAGCCAAACCGTCGTTATCGAAAAACAGATTCCACAGTTTTTTAAGGAAACGGTGCACACCGTCTATACCGTTGGTGTCCCAAGGTTTGCTTTGTTCGAGC
>JAFLRV010000066.1 GCA_022511245.1 Coprobacter sp. | reverse complement strand
CTCGAACCCACGACCTTCGGAACCACAATCCGACGCTCTAACCAACTGAGCTACATTCACCATCTTTGAGTAGTAGCGGTGCAAAGATAGAGCTATTTTTTGAATTATGCAACACGACGCTCTATTTTTTAAGTCTTTTCTATTCAAAATAAATACAGGGAAAATACAAGTGATTGATAATCATCAATCCATCATCAGGCTCATGTAGGGAAAGGGTTCAAATTTTTTTGAACCGGAGGGCCAGAGAAGCTCCGGTAAAGCGGCTATATCGGTCATTTCCTTGTCCGGATCGGACGGCAGCTGCCGACAGCGGCCCTGCCCAACTACAAACAGGGCATTGTTTTGGGAAACAACCGGGTCCTTTATATTATATGAAAACGAAACATCGGGATGAGCCGAAGCATATCGTTGCAGGCAGGCGGCGGCATCTGCGATGCGCAGCATACCTGCCGCTTCGGAGGGTTCGGCGGAACGGGTCACCGGAGAGAAAGCGTGTATTTCCCTGTCGGGAAACAGTGCCGAAACGGCTCCCAGCAACCGGTATCTGGTCTCTTCACTGTCATACAGCCACTCTTTCAGCATAACCCGGTTCTCCTCCTGCGGCAGGACGAAGGCCAGACCGCCCGGCCGTCCGGAATCGCCGGCAACGGCAATCGTCCGGCCACCGGACAACTTCACCTCTTCGACAAGGAACTGAAAATCGGGCAACGAATGTTGTATGCAGCAAGAGCGGGCCTGCATCCGGGCCGAGAAGAACGGGTAGAGGTCGTCGACGGCATATTCCCGGACAAAGGAGGCAACCGGAGACACCCCGACATAAACTTCTCCGGTCCGGCGAATCACCGGAGCATATCCCAAACGGCGATAGTAGTCATACAGCTGCTTCTCGGCCGGAATGAGTACCGAAAAGGGTATCCTGCGGCGAGACATCTCGCCCAAAACCTCCGACAGCAAGGAGTGCATTTCGCCCCGACAACGGTAGCGGGGATGCGTACAAGCACCATAAATATAAGCAACCGGCATCTCGCCGCCCCAGCAGGTCAGGGTATACGGAAGCAGCTGCAACGCCGACACTACCCGGCCCTCCTGTTCCCGCACCCGCACATGTCCGTCGCGATACCGGGTATCGAAATAGAGGCGTACAAAGGGTTCCGGGTCATCGAAACAGCATCGCCACAACGCCATTATCTGTTCTTTTACCCCTTCCATACCGCCATGTTTTTTTCCAGCAAAATAGTGGGATGATACGAAAGTTTGGCCTTGCGAAGTCCCGGAATACCCAAATCCTCCTCCCGGTTGATATAACGGTAGTTTTCGGGGATATGACGGACAAATTCCCGATTGACAACGGCATATATACCCTCTATGCGGGTATTCGCTTTTTCGACGTGCACCCCGAACGTGTCGGCCGTTACGGGAGAACCGAAGGTGAACGCCTCTATGTCGTCGCCGATGCAGAGAACACCGCCCCGTATCCCCAACTCGTCCATGTGTTCCAATGCAAAGGTCATGGAGTGCCGTTCGTTCAGCAAATCGGAATCTTCGCTGCGGCCGGTGGAGATGCACCACTGCATATCGAGGGCCAGACACTGCGGAATCATGTCCGACGTCAAGGGCTTATACCGGCAATCGGGGTACTCCTGCCGGAAACGGTTGATATGGTTCCGTTTGGCCTGATACTTTTTGCCGGAGAGCGTTATCAAATCGGTTCGTTCGTAGATGTAATCGAAATAATCCCGTTCGGGCGTAAAGACAAACCGGCCGGGAAACAGCCGTTCCAGGTCGGTCACCAATTCCGGAGAGACCCCTACCAAACACAATTCGTGTCCCGATGTGCGGGCTTGCCGCTCCAACAGCCGTACAGCTGCGGCCATATCGCCCGTACCCAACGGGGGCATATATACCGGACGGTGTTCGCCCCACCGGCACCGAATCAACAGCATATCCCCCACTACGGCATACTCGCTGTCGTACAGAAAATGCCAACTGCACAAATTGGCAAACGAGAAATCACAGTCACGGGAATCTCCGGCCAGTGTAAACGAAGTAATCACTTCTCTGTCGGCCAAAGAAATCGGCTTAAAGTCTATCATATTCCTATCATTTCCGATGTAAAAAATACCGCCTTCTGTTTCCCGAACAGCGGATATACTTAACAACTTTACAGCGGTCAAATTGTTCAGCACCACACCCCAGAAAAAAAAGAGACGATATTTCCGCAGAAATATCGTCTCTTCCATCTGTTTCTCAAACCCGTGAAGGTCGCATTTCCTTTATCTGTTCAACAGTTTTTTTACCTGTTGCAATACGTTGTCGGTCGTAAAGCCGAATTTCTCGTCCAGCACCTTGTAGGGAGCCGAATTGCCGAAATGGTCCAATCCCCATACCACTCCGTTGCGGCCTACCAGCCGATACATCGAGGAGGGCAGCCCGGCGGTGAGTCCGAATACGGGCAGGTTCGAAGGAATCACACTCTCCCGATAGGTTTCGCTCTGTTCAAAGAACAGCCCTTCGGAGGGGGCCGACACAATCTGGATGCGGATACCGTTTTCTCTCAACAGCGGAGCGGTAGCCACCAGTGTCGATACTTCGGAACCGTTGGCCACCAGGACGACATCGGGATTCTCGTCTTTCATCACGATATAGGCCCCTTTCTCCATTTGCAAGGCATCCTGGTAACGGTCGCCCGATACGGAGGGGATATCCTTGACATTCTGCCGGGAAAGAATCAATGCCGTCGGGGTATGCACATTTTCCATCGCCAGTTTCCAGGCCACAGTAGTCTCGGCACTGTCGGCCGGACGGAATACCAATACACTGTTGCGTCCATGATGGTTTTTCAACTGTTCGAGCAGGCGAATCTGTGCTTCCTGTTCCACCGGCTGGTGCGTAGGCCCGTCTTCCCCTACCCGGAAAGCATCGTGTGTCCACACATATTTGACCGGAACCTCCATTAAGGCGGCCAGACGTACCGCCGGTTTCATATAGTCGGAGAAAACGAAGAAGGTACCGCAGGCCGGAATGATACCGCCATGCAGAGCCATACCGTTCATAATGGAAGCCATAGTCAGTTCGCTGACACCGGCATGCAGGAATCCTCCGGTAAAATCGCCGGGTGCAAATGCGTGTGTTTTTTTCAGGAAACCGTCGGTCTTGTCCGAATTGGCCAAATCGGCCGACGAGACAATCATGTTCCCCACTTTTTCTCCGAACACGCTCAATACATTCGACGAAGCTACCCGTGTCGCTACATCGGGTTTATGTGCAATGGATTTGTAATCTATTTCAGGCACCTCTCCCGAGAAATAGCGGTGCAGCAAAGCGGCCTGTTCGGGGTTGGCTTTTTCCCATGCAGCCTGTGCGGCCTTGCGGTCGGCGACGATTTTCTCCAGTTCGGCCTTGCGGGCAGCATACAACTGCTGCACTTCGGGGAAAATGACAAACGGATTCTCAGGGTCTCCGCCCAGATTGGCCACCGTTTTGGCTATCGAGGCTCCGGCGGCGCTCAACGGCTGACCGTGCGTGCAGCATTTGCGCTCGTAAGATTCGTCGGTCTCCGAAACGGCACCTTTTCCCATTACCGTCTTTCCGATAATCAGGGTCGGACGCTCCGTTTCCTGTCGGGCCGCCGAAAGGGCTTTCCGTATCGCTTCGGCATCGTTGCCGTCTATTTCCATGACATTCCAGTTCCACGCCTTGTATTTGGCCGCCGTATCTTCACGGGTAACGGCGTCGGTATCGGTCGAGAGCTGGATATCGTTGCTGTCGAAGAACATAATCAGATTGCTCAGTCCCAAGAATCCGGCAATGCGGGCAGCGCCTTGTGAAATTTCTTCCTGAATACCGCCGTCCGATATGAATGCATACGTCTTGTGAGCCATCCACTCTCCGAAACGGGCGACAAAGAAACGTTCGGCTATCGCAGCGCCGACCGCCATCGTATGTCCCTGTCCCAGCGGCCCGGAGGTGTTTTCAATGCCCCGTACAAAATCCACTTCGGGGTGGCCCGGTGTACAACTGCCCCACTGACGGAACTGCTGAAGTTCATCCAGCGTATATTTGCCGGCCAAAGCCAACACGCTGTACAGCATCGGCGACATATGGCCGGGATCGAGGAAGAAACGGTCCCGGTTTATCCAGTTCCCGTCGTTCGGGTCATATACCATAAACTCGGCAAAAAGCGTATTGATAAAATCGGCGCCACCCATAGCTCCGCCCGGATGTCCCGAATTGGCTTTTTCAACCATCGATGCCGCCAATATGCGGATATTGTCGGCCGCTCTGTTCAGAACTTTTGTATCACTCATGAAAATATCGTATTATTTTTTGGCAAAGATAATGATTATTCTTCAGAATACAGACGCTAAAAACCGATAAATTGCACATCGATTTTCAGATAGAAAAACCGGAGCCTTTCCGTACCAGTTCTTCATACTTTTCTTTATTGAAAACGAAATAGTAAGCTCCTCTTTTCGAGTGTTCCCTGTCTTTTTCTTCGAGCCGTTCCAGAATCCCCATCGACAACATTTTTTTTCTGAAATTGCGTTTGTCGAACTTTTCGGCATAGATGGACTCGTACAGGGACTGCAATTGAGTAAGGGTGAACCGTTCGGGCAGCAGATTGAACCCGACGGGATAAAGAGCCGCCTGCCGGCGGAGTTGGGCCAATGCGTCGTCGACCATTTGCTTGTGGTCGAAGATGAGTTCGCCCGTCCGGTCGAGGTTGACCCATTGCGAATCGCTGGCCGATATGACGCTGTTCAGGGTATCATCGATGCGGATAAGAGCATAATAGGCCACCGAGATAACCCGCTCTCCGGGATCCCGGTCGAGACGTCCATAAGCACCCACCTGATTCATGTAGACATTGTCCAGACCGGTCAAATCGGAAAGGACACGCATGGCCGCCGCATCGATGGTCTCGTTCTCGTATACGAAACCGCCCAACAGCGACAATCCGCCCACATTGGGTTCTATTTTCCGGTGAAAAGTGAGCAGTTTGATTTCGTTTCCTATAAAGCCCAAGATAACGCAATCGACAGAAACCAGGAAACGGGCCTGCCCTTCATAAAATGGATGAGACGTCATTCCGGAGAAGATTAAAAAGAAAGAAAAGTGCCCCGACGAAATTTCGACGAGGCACTTTCCGGCAAGAAATATTACAATTTGCGGGAACCGTCTCCGATTTTCACCGGATAAACTTTCGGTTCTTTTCCAAATTTGGCGGTAAATTCTTTTACAGCGGTTTCGATAAACGCATCGTATTTTTCTTCGGGAACGAGATTGATGGTACAGCCGCCGAAGCCGCCGCCCATGACACGGGAACCGATAACGCCGCATTTTTTGGCCACGTCATTGAGGAAGTCGAGCTCTTCGCAGCTTACTTCATACAGTTTGCTCATGCCCTCGTGAGTTCCGTACATCTTCTCACCCACCGTCTTGTAATCGCCTTTTTTCAAGGCTTCACAAGCATCGAGCAAGCGCTGTATCTCCTCGATGACATATTCGGCACGCATATAGTCTTCGGCCGAAACCTCGTCTTTCACTTCGGCGAGCATCGTCATGTCGGCATCCCGCAGCAATTCCACTTCGGGGTGTCTTTTCTGCATGGCTTTCACCACTGCCTCGCAAGATTCGCGACGTTTGTTGTAGGCCGACGAAGCCAATTCGTGTTTCACTACCGAGTCGATAAGCACCACTTTGTATCCCACCGGATTAAAGGGGACATATTCATATTCGAGCGAACGGCAGTCGAGACGAATCAGATGACCTGTTTTTCCGAATACCGATGCAAACTGGTCCATAATACCGCATTTCACTCCGATATAGTTGTGTTCGGTAGCCTGTCCGATTTTGGCCAGTTCAAACTTGTCGATTCCCAAAGAGAACATGTCGTTCAGGGCAAAAGCATAGGTACTTTCCAATGCGGCCGACGAGGAGAGACCGGCACCCAGAGGCACATCACCGGAGAATGCGGTATCGAATCCTTTCACCACTCCGCCACGTTTGGCGATTTCACGAACGACCCCGAAGATATAGCGGGCCCAGCTTTGAGCCGGAGCCTCTTCTTCTTTCATGCCGAACTCGGCATATTCATTCAGGTCGACAGAGTAGGCCCGGATTTTGTCCGTTCCGTTGACTTTGATACAAGCCAGCATCCCTTTGTCGATAGCGCCGGGAAGCACGAAACCTCCGTTATAATCGGTATGTTCGCCGATGAGGTTGACACGGCCCGGAGAGAAATAAAAATCGCCTGCCTCACCGAAATGTTCTACAAATTTATCGGTAACTAAATCTTTGTTCATAGCTTTTCTTGTTTTTCTTTAAGGTAATAATTATTCTACGGGAATATCTTTGTTTACATTCTTGCAGCCTACCAAAGCATAGAACAGCAGATAAGCAAACAAGGCGATAACCAACCAGTAGCTGGTGAGGTAACCTACACCGCCTGCCCAGTCGACAATACCGTTTTGGAGGAGCGGCAAAATACCACCGCCGCAAACCAGAATCATAAAGATACCCGATGCCTGTTCGGTATATTTACCCAATCCCTCAACGGCCAGGTTAAAGATACCGCCCCACATGATAGAGGTACACAGACCGCAAAGAACCAGCAACATGGCGTTGACCGGTATATTTACCATACCGAACAGTCCTTCGGGGCTGTTTTTGAAAGCCGGCATATTGACCATCGTTTCCGGAGAGGCCACGATAGCGGCAAATACCAATACCAGACCCAGTGCCGAAGCGGCGCTCAACATCGTCTTGGCCGATACCTTGCTGGCAACAGCGGCTCCTACCAGACGACCTACCAGCATCAGCAGCCAATAGGTAGCCGTTACCGACCCGGCAATGGCTTCAACACCTTCAGCGCCGCCCAGTTTAAGGACATTCAGCGAAGGATTCTGCAACCATTTGTTCAGCACGTTGGGGATACCCACTTCAATACCGACATATACAAAGATGCCGACAGCACCCAAAACGAAATGACGGAACGACATCGGACCGTATTTCGATTTCTCTGCACTGGCAACCTCTTTCTTTTCATTTTCGGGAATTTTGGTCATCGATATAACGATGAACGCAAAAGCGAAGATAGCCAGTGCGGCATACATCAGCGGGAATACGTCGCTAATCTGTGCTTTGGCAATGGAAGGCAACAAAATACCGGTCAGGATGATAACGGCGGTGCCGGCCAATGAATTGAAAGAACCGCCCAACTGAACCAGCTGATTACCGGTGTTGCCGCCGCCGCCCAATTTATTCAGCATGGGGTTGACTACGGTATTGAGCAAACACATGGAGAAACCGGCTACGAATGCACCCAGCAGGTAAACGCCGAAACTGCCCACTACACCCGAAAGGGTTTGAATGCCCACACCGATGAATCCTACGGCGATAGCGACCAAAGCCGTCGTTTTGTAGCCTTTGTTCTGCAGCATTTTACCGGCAGGATAACCCATTACGGCATAAGCGATAAAGTTGGCAAATACTCCCAAAGTACCCATCCAGTTGGCTACACCGAACTGATACTTCAACACGTCACCCATAGGGGATGCCAGATTGGTGACGAACGAAATCATACCGAACAGGAAAATCATGGCAATAATAGCAATGACATTTCCGCTCTTCTTTTCTTGTGTCATGATTAAAAATTTTTAAGTTTATAAATGATTGTTATTCTTTTATTATTTTTCCACTCCGAATTTGTAAATGCAGGTCTGCGTATATTTCTCACCCGGACGCAATACGGTCGAGGGGAAATGGGGGTTGTTGGGCGAATCGGGGAAATGCTGCGTTTCAAAGCAGATGGCCGTGCGTTCGGTATATTTCCGACCGGCTTTTCCCTCGAATCCGTTCAGCCAGTTGCCGGTATAAATCTGTACGCCCGGTTCTGTGGTATAGACCTCCATACTGATGCCTGTCTTGGGCGAAACGGCTTTGGCGGCAAAGGTCAGCTCGCCCGGCCATTGCTTGGCCAGTACATAGTTGTGGTCGTATCCCCGACCGAATACCAGCTGTTCGAAATCGGCATCGATACGCTCGCCCACTTCATGCGGCGTCGTAAAGTCCATCGGGGTACCGGCCACTTTCGCCACCTCTCCGGTGGGAACCGACTTGTCGTCCATCGGCGTATAGAACGGGGCGTTTATCGTTACGACATGGTTGGTCACCTCTCCGCCGCCGTCACCGTTGAGATTGAAGAACGAGTGATGCGTCAGATTGACCACCGTCGCCCGGTCGGTCGTGGCATCGTAGTCGATTTGCATGGCGTTGTCATCGGTCAGCGTATATTTCACATGCACGGTCAGCGTACCGGGAAAACCCTCCTCTCCGTCGGGAGAGACATAGGTCAGGTCGAGACTTTGGGCATCGTTCTGTACGGCATCCCAAACGACATTGTTATAGCCCACCAGTCCCCCGTGCAACGAGCAGTCGGGGTTGTTGGAGCGTACTTTGTAGGATTTTCCGTTGAGCGTGAATTCCCCCCGCTTGATACGGTTTCCGTAACGGCCGATCAATGCACCCAGATATTTTTCGGGGCTGTTCTGGTAATCGGTCATGCTGGAATGGCCGAGAACGACATCGACCGGTTTTCCCGAAGCATCGGGGACGGAAATCGAAACGACGATTCCGCCGAAATTAGTAATGCAAAGTTCGGCTCCTTTCTTGTTTTTCAAAACATAAAGACGAACATCCTTTCCGTTGACGACAGCATCGAAATCAGCCGGATTCAATCCGGACACCGTCGTATTCAAAGAAGAATCTGCGTTTGCCATGATATTCTAAATTTTAAAAATTTCATCTAAAGTATTGGGTGTAAAAATAACGCTTATTGTCAAGATATTCGTGGCGAAATATATGTTTTAAAGCATAAATTTACATCTTTTATAATTTGCTCAACGGGGTGCAGCACCGGCGGCGCTGTCGTCGGGATTCAATAGACCCGGTTTCCGAATATGTGACTGCCCACCCGCACCATCGTACTGCCGGCAGAAACGGCCAGCGGCCAGTCGTCAGACATCCCCATCGATATTTCTCTGAAAAAGTCCTTGTCGGCGAAATAGGCGGCTTTTGCCCGGTCGAAGAAACGTTTCAACGTATCGAACTCGGTGCGAATCCGGCTCTCATCGTCGGTAAAGGTCGCCATGCCCATGACGCCGCAAATGCGCACCGCATCATACCGGCGCCACTCGCCGTCGGCCAAAAAAGCCTCGCACTCCTCGACCGTGAAGCCGAATTTCGTCTCCTCCGCCGCAATGTGAATCTGCAACAGGCAATCGATTACACGGCCCGCACGGGCACCCGCCTTGTCGACTTCGACCAGCAGACGGGGCGAATCGATACTGTGAATGAGCGAGACAAAAGGCACAATCATTTTCACCTTGTTGCTCTGCAGATGACCGATAAAATGCCATTCGATATCGGCCGGAAGCTGTCCTGTTTTCTGCAACAGCTCCTGCACCCGGCTTTCGCCGAAGAGCCGCTGGCCGGCATCGTATGCTTCCTGAATGGAAGATACCGGATGAAATTTCGATACGGCGACCAGCCGTACGCCGGCAGGCAGCGATTCCCGTATCCGGACGATATTTTCCGCTATTCCCGCCATAATTATTCCTGAGGGGCCAAATCGGGATGGTCGGCCACAGAAACCGGGCCTTCATCGACCGCATAGGGAAAGACATCCATGATTGCCGTTTCGGTAACAGCGGCCACTTCGTAATCGGCCATCGTGCCTTTCATCCCTTCGAGCAGATTGGCCAGTGCTTTCTGCAAATCGGGAGCCTGCGCCAGCATATAGGCGGCCGTCCGCTTTTCGGCCCCGCTCTTCTCGTCGAGCGTAATAAAGTTTACCTTGCATTTGTACCACTTGTCGCCGGTTTCATCGAAAAAGAGTTCGCTGATATTCACCCGCTTGATATTGGCAACCGAAAAATCGCCCGAAATAAACGGGGTCATCTCCTTGATTATTCTGGCTTCGGCTTCGGTAAAAGAGAGGGCATCCACCATATAAGGTTCGGTTACCTTTTTCTGTATGCCGTTTTCCATCATCCGGTCAAACTTGACCTTGCATTCGAACCAATTACTCATATTTTTTTCTTTGTTATGTCTATGTTTATTCCAAACAAAGGTATCTATTTTTTTTCGTCCGGCAATAATCCGGAACAAATTCACCCTTGTCTCAATAGGTTATCTTGTCTTCTTTTTCCTGCCATATCCGGAAGGCTTCGGCCGCCTCGCTGCGCAACAGCGTTTCGGAGGGGAGATGCCGTTCGGCCGGAGACAGAGCCAGTTCATCGTAGATAAACGAATCATCGAACCCGATATTCCGGGCATCGGTCTGCGTGTTGGCGTAATATATCTTGCCGAGACGCGCCCAGTATATCGCACCGAGACACATGGGACAAGGTTCGCACGAAGTATATATCTCGCAACCTTTCAAATCGAACGTACCCAGCCGCCGGGCCGCTTCCCGTATGGCGTTTACCTCCGCATGGGCCGTAGGGTCGTTCGAGGCCGTCACCCGGTTGACACCCCGTGCGATAATCTCGTTATCTTTCACGACAACCGCACCGAAAGGGCCGCCGCCGTTCTTCACATTTTCGACCGAGAGCGCAATGGCCGCTCTCATGAACCCGGATTTGTCCATCGTTATTTCAGGCTTTTGTTTATCGTTTCTATGTAGTCGAGCAATTCCGTGCGTCCCGTCTTGTTTTCAGACGAAGTGACAAATATCGGGGGCAGTTCTTCCCACGCCTCCAGCATCCGCTCCTTGTAGGCCTCTATATTTTCCCGCAACCGAACCACACCCAGTTTGTCGGCTTTGGTAAACACCATGCAGAACGGCACCCCGTTCTCGCCCAACCACTGCATGAACTCCATGTCTATTTTCTGCGGTTCGTGCCGGCAGTCTATCAACACGAACAGACAGGTCATCTGCATGCGGTTCTCGATATAGGAATCGATGATGCGGCGTATCTTCTCACGCCCCTCTTTCCCCCGCTGGGCATATCCGTATCCCGGCAAGTCGACCAGATACCATTCGTCATTGATGATAAAATGATTTATCAACTGGGTTTTTCCCGGCATCGAGGAGGTCATCGCCAGCCCCTTATGATTGGTAAGCATATTAATCAGGGACGATTTGCCCACATTGGAGCGACCGATAAAAGCATATTCGGGCAGTCCGGCATCGGGGCATTTCGCCACATCGGTGTTGCTGATGACAAACCGGGCATTTTTTATTTCCATCATTTTTTCTCGTTGTTTGATGCAAATATAGAGGATTAAC
>JAFLRV010000065.1 GCA_022511245.1 Coprobacter sp. | reverse complement strand
TTTGGCGGCCACAAAAGCCAGCGGATAACCGGTCGCCTTGGAAGCCAGAGCAGAAGAACGGCTCAACCGGGCATTGACCTCGATAACCCGATAGTCCTCCGACTGCGGGTCGAAAGCATATTGCACGTTACATTCACCCACAATGCCGATATGGCGTATAATGCGGATAGCCAGTTCCCGCAACTTATGATATTCACTGTTGGAGAGCGTCTGGGAGGGAGCCACAACGATACTTTCGCCGGTATGGATTCCCAGCGGGTCGAAGTTCTCCATGTTACAAACCGTGATGCAATTGTCGAAACGGTCACGGACAACCTCGTACTCAATCTCTTTCCAGCCTTTCAGCGATTTTTCCACCAAAATCTGAGGAGAGAAGGAGAGGGCCTTTTCCGCCATACGGGTCAGCTCTTCGGGATTGTCACAGAATCCGCTGCCCAATCCGCCCAAAGCGTATGCCGCCCGGATAATAATCGGATAACCCAGTTCATCGGCCGCTTTCAAGGCATCTTCCAGATTGTCGGTGGCGATGCTCTTAATGGTCTTTACATCTATCTCATCCAGTTTTTTCACAAAGAGCTCCCGGTCTTCGGTGTCGATAATTGCCTGAACCGGAGTGCCCAAAACTTTGACATTGTATTTCTCCAGCACACCGGACTCGTACAGCTTTACGCCGCAGTTCAGAGCGGTCTGTCCGCCGAACGCCAGCAAAATCCCGTCGGGAGCCTCTTTGCGGATGACTTTTTCCACAAAATAGGGGGTTACCGGCAAAAAGTATATCTTATCGGCCACCCCTTCGGAGGTCTGCACCGTTGCAATGTTGGGATTTATCAATATGGTATATATACCTTCTTCCTTTAAAGCCTTTAAAGCCTGTGACCCGGAATAATCGAATTCGCCGGCTTCACCGATTTTCAGTGCGCCGGATCCCAGAATCAATACCTTTTTAATCGAACTTATCTGACTCATCTGTTTTTTTCTTTTTACAAGGTTAAAGCATGTTGACGAACTCATCGAATAAAAATTCCGTGTCGGTCGGGCCGCTGGCCGCTTCCGGATGGAACTGGGCCGAAAACCAAGGACGGGTTTTATGCCGAATTCCCTCGTTCGTGTTGTCGTTCATATTGATAAAAAGCGGCTCCCATTCATCGCTGAGCGTACGGTTGTCCACCGCAAATCCATGATTTTGCGAAGTGATGAAACAACGGTCGCTTCCGACCATGCGCACCGGCTGGTTATGGCTCCGGTGACCGTATTTCAGTTTATAAGTAGAGGCTCCGCCCGCTTTCGAAAGCAGTTGGTTTCCCATACATATCCCGAAAATGGGTTTGTCCGCAGTCATTGCCTTGCGGATGTTTCTGACAGTAGCATCGCACATGTCGGGATTGCCCGGACCGTTCGATATAAACAGCCCGTCATAATCCAGTGTATTGAAATCGTAGTCCCAAGGGACCCGGATGACCGTCACATCCCGTTTCAACAGACACCGGATAATATTGTGTTTTACACCGCAATCGACCAGAACCACTTTTTTGCTTTTTCCCTCATTATAGGTAATTACCTCCTTGCAACTGACTTTCGCCACCAGATTTTCCAGATTGGGGTCGATAAAATCAATTTCATTTTCATGTTCAAAAATGATTTTACCCTTCATGGAACCCTGCTCCCGCAACCGTTTTGTCAGCGCTCTGGTATCGATACCGAATATTCCCGGTATTTTTTCCTCTTTCAGCCAGTCACCCAAACTCCGGGTAGCGTTCCAATGGCTGTATTCAAACGAATAATCGGAGATAATAACACCTTCAACGTGTATTTTCTCCGATTCATAAAAAGTCGACAAATTATCGCTGTTGAAAGAACGGGGCGGGACACCGTAATTCCCGACCATCGGGAATGTTATGACCAGAATTTGTCCTGAATAAGATGGGTCTGTCAGACTTTCGGGGTATCCCATCATGGCCGTGTTGAAAACAACTTCTCCGGCAGCGGCTCTTTCATAGCCGAATGATTTTCCCCGAAAAACAGTCCCGTCATCTAAAATGAGAGAAACACTTTTAATGTCGCACATATTACGATAGATTAATATGGTTATATATATAATAAGGTATAAAGCGGTTTCTATCGTAAAAACCATGTAAAGGTATAGAAAAAAAATGAAACCACAGGCTTTTTTAATATAATATTTTTCTATTTTCATAAGAAAATCAATTTGTAATACATTTTCCTAAAATTGATAACAATTTGATATGTTTTTGATGCTTTTCATGATTATATTGTAATTAATAATCTTTTTATGCATTTTTTGCATATAATATTCTTGCTTATTTATTGTCAATATGATTATATTTGCACAAAAATTTTAGCAAAAAGATATTCTAATTATCTTTAGGCTTTCAAAAAGACAATCAAGATGCGATTCACAAAAATGCACGGAGCCGGCAACGATTACATCTATGTAAACGGATGGGAAGAAGAGATAAAAGATCCGGAAACATGGGCTGTAAAATGGAGTGACCGGCATAAGGGAATCGGGTCCGACGGCCTGGTAATGATTCTTCCGTCAGAGACCTGTGATTTCCGGATGCGAATGTTCAACGCCGACGG
Organism: Coprobacter sp.; assembly: GCA_022511245.1. GTDB lineage: Bacteria > Bacteroidota > Bacteroidia > Bacteroidales > Coprobacteraceae > Coprobacter. Next base: position 8,786 of record JAFLRV010000065.1, on the reverse strand, counting down.
TTCAGAAGCAGAAATGTGTGGAAATGCTTCCCGGTGTATCGGAAAATATGTATATGACAAAGGACTGACCGACAAAACCGAACTTACCCTTGAAACGAAAGCCGGTGTAAAAAAACTCAAGCTGAAAGTTATTGACAATGAAGTACAGCAAGTGTGTGTCGATATGGGAGAACCCGTCATGGCCCCCGACCGCATTCCGGTATTAATGGAAGGAGATGCAGTCATCGGGGCACCGCTGGATATGGGCGACAATCGGTTTCATATCACTTGTGTGTCGATGGGAAATCCTCATGCCGTTATCTTTTCAAATGATTTCAGTTCGTATGACTTGCACGACATCGGGCAGGCCATAGAACACCATGCCCTGTTTCCCCGTCGGACCAATGTCGAATTTGCGGTTATCGAATCGGAAAACGACATCCGGATGAGAGTATGGGAGCGGGGAGCAGGTGAGACGATGGCCTGCGGAACCGGAGCTTGCGCCACGTTGGTTGCAGCGGTTTTGAACGGTTATACCGGAAGAAAAGCCACACTCCATTTATTGGGCGGAGATTTGCAGATAGAGTGGAACGAAACCGACAATCATGTCTATATGACCGGTGAAGCCGTAACGGTTTTCGAAGGAGAGATAAGGTAACGAAAAAAATCCAAGCATATGGCATTAGTAAACGAACAGTTTTTAAAATTATCGGAAAGTTATCTTTTCAGTGAGATAGCCAAAAAAGTAAATGCGTTTAAAGTCATTCATCCCGAAGCCAAAGTTATCCGGCTGGGAATAGGGGATGTGACGCTCCCGTTGCCGCCGGCCGTTATCGGAGCGCTGCACAAAGCCGTAGACGAAATGGCTTCTCCCGACACATTTCGGGGATATGGCCCCGAACAGGGCTACCGGTTTCTGATAGAGACCATCATCAAACACGATTACGAAACACGGGGTATCGGGCTGGATCCGGACGAAATTTTCATCAGCGACGGGGCCAAAAGCGATACCGGCAACATCGGCGACATATTGAGCAAAGACAACCGGATTGCGGTGACAGACCCCGTATATCCGGTTTATATCGATTCCAACGTCATGGGATGCCGGGCCGGAGAAAAACTGGCCGACGGGCGATGGAGCAACATCGTGTATATCCCCTGCAATGCCGAAAACAATTTCATTCCCGAACTGCCGGAGATACGTCCCGATGTAATATATCTCTGTTACCCGAACAACCCGACGGGAACGGCACTGCCGAAAAAAGAGCTGAAAAAGTGGGTCGATTACGCCCATGCCAACGATGTACTTATTTTGTTCGATGCGGCATATGAGGCTTTTATTCAGGAAGACGACATTCCCCACAGCATCTATGAAATCAAAGGGGCCAAACAGGTCGCCATCGAATTCCGCAGTTTTTCCAAAACGGCAGGCTTTACCGGTCTCCGGTGCGGCTACACCGTTGTTCCGAAAGAATTGAAAGCCTTCAATTTCGCCGGAGAGAAAGTATCTTTGAACCGGTTGTGGAACCGGCGGCAGAGCACCAAGTTCAACGGAACGGCCTACATTGTGCAACGGGCAGCCGAAGCAGTCTACACCCCCGAAGGAAAAGCACAGACCAAAGCCCATATCGACTACTATATGAGAAATGCCAGATTGCTGTACGACAATCTTAAATCGACAGGGCTGGAGGTTTTCGGCGGGGTGAACGCCCCCTATATCTGGGTAAAGACACCGGAGGGATATACCTCATGGAAATTCTTCGACCGGCTGCTGTTCGAGCGGCATATCGTAGGCACGCCGGGAGTCGGTTTCGGCCCGGCCGGAGAAGGGTATTTGCGGCTGACCGCCTTCGGTAATTATGAAGACACCCTCGAAGCCATCGAGAGACTGAAAAACTGGAAAATATAAAAAACGATATAATAAACTAAAATCATCTGTTATGTCAACGTTAAGATTTAAAGTAGTAGAAGAGGCTTTCACCCACAAAGCCGTAGCAGTGGAAGAACCGGCCGGACGGCCTTCCGAGTATTTTGCCAAGTATGTGTTCAACCGGGAAAAAATGTTCAAATATTTGCCGAAGAAAACATACGATGCACTGGTCAACGTAATAGATAACGGTGCGCCTCTTAATCGGGAAATCGCCGACAGTGTGGCTGTCGGAATGAAAAAATGGGCGATGGAAATGGGAGCCACCCACTATACCCACTGGTTTCATCCCCTGACCGAAGGTACTGCTGAAAAACACGACTCATTCATCGAACATGACGGTAAAGGCGGGGTAGTGGAAGAGTTTTCCGGAAAACTGCTCACCCAGCAAGAGCCGGACGCCTCCAGTTTCCCCAATGGCGGAATCCGCAACACATTCGAAGCCAGAGGCTATTCCGCTTGGGACCCCTCCTCTCCGGCGTTCATTGTCGACGACACCCTCTGCATTCCCACCATATTCGTTTCCTACACCGGAGAATCGCTGGACTACAAAACCCCGCTGTTACGGGCGCTTAACAGCGTGAACAAAGCAGCAACCGCCGTTTGCAACTATTTCGACCCGAACGTAAAAAAAGTCTTTTCGTATCTGGGTTGGGAACAGGAATATTTTCTGGTCGACGAAGCGCTCTATTCGGCCCGTCCGGATTTATTGCTGACAGACCGTACCCTGATGGGACACGACAGCGCCAAAAACCAACAGCTGGAAGACCACTATTTCGGAGCGATACCCTCCCGTGTATCGGCCTTTATGAAAGACCTTGAAATAGAGTGTCTGAAATTGGGTATTCCGGCCAAAACACGACACAACGAAGTAGCCCCCAACCAGTTCGAGCTGGCACCCATATTCGAAGAAGTAAATCTGGCCAACGACCACAATCTGCTGTTGATGAGCGTGATGAAGAAAGTGGCCCGCCGTCACAATTTCCGGGTACTGCTGCACGAAAAACCGTTCAAAGGAGTCAACGGGTCGGGCAAACACAACAACTGGTCGCTGGGAACCGATACCGGCGTACTGCTTTTCGCTCCGGGAAAAACCCCGAAAGACAACCTGCACTTAATGACATTCATCATCAATGTCATGACGGCGGTATACCGTCACAACGGATTGCTGAAAGCAAGTATCGCTTCGGCCACCAACGGCCACCGGCTGGGAGCCAACGAAGCACCTCCCGCCATCATCTCCATCTTCATGGGTAAACAGATCAGCGAGATTCTGGACGCGATGGCCTCGTTCAATTCAAAAGACGATTTCATCATGAACGGCAAGGAAGGGTTCAATTTGGGCGTTGCCCAGATACCGGAAATCCTCCGGGACAATACCGACCGGAACCGTACCTCTCCCTTTGCGTTCACCGGAAACCGGTTCGAATTCAGAGCAGTAGGTTCTTCGGCCAACTGTGCGTCGGCCATGATTGCACTGAATGCCGCCGTTGCCAACCAGTTGCAGGAGTTCAAAACGCTGGTCGATGCCCGCATCGCTCAGGGCGAATCGACGGAAAAGGCAATACTTTCGGTACTGAAAGAGTATATCGATGAGTCGAAAAACATCCGGTTCGACGGAAACGGATACAGCGAGGAATGGAAACTTGAAGCAGCCCGGCGGGGCCTCGACTGCGAGACCAATGTCCCGTTGATTTACGACAATTATCTGAAGCCGGAAAGTATAAAAATGTTTACCGACACGCAGGTATTCTCCGAAGTGGAACTCCATGCCCGCAACGAGGTCAAATGGGAAACATACACCAAGAAGATACAGATTGAAGCCCGTGTGCTCGGCGATTTGGCGATAAACCATATCGTGCCGGTAGCTACCCGTTACCAGTCACTTCTGCTCGATAATGTTTTCAAAATCAAGAGCCTGTTCCCGGCCGACAAGAGCGAGACCATCGCCAATCAGGACATGGAAGTTATCGAAAAAATAGCCGCACATCTGCTGGTTATCAAAGAGAAAGTCCATGCTATGGTTTCGGCCCGGAAAGTAGCCAATAAGATAGAGTCGGAACGGGAGAAAGCGATTGCCTACCACGATACGGTGGCGCCGCTGATGGACGAAATCCGCTATCACATCGACAAACTCGAGCTGATGGTCGACAACGAGATGTGGCCGCTGCCGAAATACAGAGAATTGCTATTTATCCGATAAATAAATATCCCATAACGGTTGCAGAAGGAGAAAAGGTATAGTTTTTAGTTCATGTTTCTCGTTTCACATTTTCAAACATTCTTATCGTTTCTTTTCAAATTCTGCAACCGTTTTTTATAATACGAAGTTATGCAGCAACATACATTACCGCAACCACAAGGTTTATACGACCCCAACTACGAGCACGATGCTTGCGGTGTGGGGTTATTGGTCAATATACACGGAGTTAAATCGCACCAGATTGTCGAAAAAGGATTGCAGGTGCTGGAGCATATGGTTCATCGGGGCGCCGAAGGAGCCGACCCCAAAACCGGTGACGGAGCCGGTATCATGGTCCAGATTCCCCACGAATTTATACTGTTGCAGGGTATCGCCGTTCCTGAAAAAGGGCGGTATGGAACCGGTCTGGTATTTCTGCCCAAGAACACGGACGAGCAGTCGGCCATGCTCGACATCATACGCAAAACGGTGGCCGAAGAAGGCTTGTCGCTGCTGGCCGTCCGGGATGTCCCGGTCAACAGTTCGGTACTCGGCGTCGGGTCGCTGGCCGCCGAGCCGGATATCAAACAGCTGTTCATTACCGACACCACATCCGCAGCCCCCATTGAACCTAAACTGTACATACTCCGGAAAAAGATTGAAAAACAGATTCTCGACGCTGATTTCCAGCATAAAAGAGCATTCTACATTGTCAGTCTTTCCTCCCAGAACATCGTCTACAAAGGGATGCTTTCCTCTTTGCAGCTGCGCTACTATTTCCCCGATCTGATAAGTCCCCATTTCACCTCCGGGATGGCGCTGGTACACTCCCGTTTCAGCACCAACACCTTTCCGACATGGGATTTGGCCCAGCCGTTCCGGCTGCTGGGACACAACGGGGAGATTAATACCATACGGGGCAACCGCCTCTGGATGGAAGCCCGTGAAAGTGTGCTGAAACCGGCCCGTCTGGGAAATACCGAACTGACCCCCATTATACAGCCGAACATGAGCGACAGCGCATCGCTGGACAATGTCCTCGAATATTTTGTCATGTCCGGAATGAGCCTGCCGCAGGCATTGGCCATGCTGATACCCGAAAGTTTCAACGATAAAAATCCCATCTCACCCGACCTGAAAGCATTCTACGAATACCACAGTATTCTGATGGAGCCTTGGGACGGGCCGGCGACGCTGCTCTTTTCCGACGGCCGGTATGCCGGCGGTATGCTCGACCGGAACGGATTGCGTCCGGGCCGATACCTCATTACCCAAAACGACATGATGGTCGTGGCTTCCGAAAGCGGCGTACTGGCATTCGAAGCAGCCGAAATCAAGGAAAAAGGACGGTTGCGGCCCGGTAAAATGCTCATGGTCGACATGGAAAAAGGAGAAATATACCGGGACGCCATGTTGAAAGAGGAGCTGGCCAATGCATATCCGTACAGGGAATGGCTCTCGAAAAACCGCATCAAACTGGATAAAATCAGTTCGGGACGCACCGTAAAACACAGCGTGGAGAATTATCCGCAGCTGTTACAGGTATTCGGATACCACCGGGAAGAGGTCGAAAAAATCATGACCCCCATGATTGTCGACTCCAAAGAGCCGGTCAGCTCGATGGGAAATGACACTCCGCTGGCGGTATTGTCCGACCAGCCGCAACGGTTGTTCAGCTATTTCCGCCAGCAATTTGCCCAAGTGACCAATCCGCCGATTGACCCGTTGCGGGAAGAACTGGTGATGTCGTTGAGCAGTTATATCGGCGCCATCAACCGCAATCTGCTGGAACCGTCGCCGGAACTCTGCAAAATGGTCGAACTGAAACGGCCGATTCTGACCAATACCGAGCTCGACATCCTCTGCAATTTGAGATACAAAGGTTTCCGCACCCGGAAACTGCCGATGCTTTTCCCTGTCAGAGAGGGGGCCAAAGGATTGGAAAAAGCGATAGAAACACTTTGCCACGAAGCCGAGAATGCCGTAGACGAAGATTGCAACTATATCGTACTGAGCGACCGGAATGTCGACAAAGACACGGCTCCGATTCCCTCCCTGCTGGCCGTATCGGCCGTACACCACTATCTCATCTCCCGGCGGAAAAGAGTTCAGATAGCGTTGGTCGTAGAAACCGCCGAAGCACGGGAAGTCATGCATTTCGCATTATTGCTGGGCTATGGAGCCAGCGCAATCAATCCCTATCTCGCTTTTGCCGTAGTCGACGATCTGGTCAACCGGAAAGAGATACAGTTGGATTACCATACCGCCGAAAAGAACTACATCAAGGCTATCGACAAAGGGCTGTTGAAGATTATTTCCAAAATGGGCATATCCACGATTTGCAGTTATCGGGGAGCCCAGCTGTTCGAAGCCATCGGGTTGTCGTCCACACTCATCGACACCTATTTCAAGGGAACGGTTTCGAAAATAGACGGCATCGACATCAGCGAACTGGTAACGGACATATTGCTGGCCCACCAATCGGCGTATGCTCCGGATTTCAATACCGATGTTCCGTTGCAGCACAACGGCATCTATTCCTATCGGAAAGACGGGGAATATCACGCTTGGAATCCCGAAACAATCGCAACCTTGCAGCTGGCTACGAGACTGGGCAGCTATAAGAAATTCAAAGAATACACCTCGTATGTCGACCACAAGACCAAGCCGGTCTTCATCCGGGATTTTATGGATTTCAAACGGAATCCGATAGACATTTCGCAGGTCGAACCCGTCTCTGAAATTACCAAACGGTTCGTTACCGGAGCCATGTCGTTCGGCTCCATCAGTAAAGAGGCGCACGAAGCGATGGCTATCGCCATGAATGCACTCGGCGGACGAAGCAATACCGGAGAGGGCGGAGAAGACCCGGCCCGGTTCTCACCGCTGGAAGACGGTAGCTCGGCCCGCAGTGCGATTAAGCAGGTGGCCTCCGGACGATTCGGCGTAACCGCCGAATATCTGGTCAATGCCGACGAAATACAGATAAAGATTGCACAAGGTGCCAAACCGGGAGAGGGCGGACAGTTGCCCGGCTTCAAAGTCGACAAGGTGATTGCCAAAACCCGGCATTCGATACCCGGCATCTCTCTGATTTCGCCGCCTCCGCACCACGACATATACTCTATCGAAGACTTGGCACAATTGATTTTCGACCTGAAAAATATCAATCCCGATGCCCGCATCAGTGTCAAACTGGTATCGGAAAGCGGGGTGGGAACCATCGCCGCCGGTGTGGCCAAAGCCAAAGCCGACCTGATTGTCATCAGCGGCTGCGAAGGTGGAACCGGAGCAAGCCCGACAAGCTCTATTCGCCATGCCGGACTTCCGTCGGAACTGGGATTGGCCGAGACGCAACAAACGCTGGTAATCAATAATTTGAGGGGTCAGGTAAAACTCCAGGTCGACGGACAATTGAAAACCGGACACGATATTATTATCCAAGCCCTGCTTGGTGCCGAAGAGTTCGGGTTTGCCACCAGTGCACTCATCGTTTTGGGCTGTGTCATGATGCGCAAATGCCACATGAATACCTGTCCGGTAGGCGTAGCCACACAAAACGAGGAGTTGCGGAAACGGTTTGCCGGACGTTCGCAGTACCTGATTAATTTCTTCACCTTTTTGGCCGAAGAAGTCCGGGAGCTGCTGGCCGAAATGGGATTCACCAGATTCGAAGATATTATCGGCCGTTCCGATTTGATAACGATAAAAGAGACGGCGACAGCCAAAACCCGGAATCTCGACTTTTCCCGACTGGTCTACCGTCCCGAAGAAGCCGCTGTAAATGCTGTTCGGAAAGTAATGGAACAAGACCATAAGATGGAAGACATCCCCGACCGGAAATTGATTAAGGTAACGGCTCCGGCGATAGAGTCGAAAATGTCGGTCGAACTGGATTTTCCCATTTGCAATACCGACCGGGCCGTAGGGGCCATGCTCTCCGGCGTAATCGCCCGGAAATATGGAGAGACCGGACTGCCGGACAACTCGATACTGTGCAAGTTCAAAGGCTCGGCCGGACAGAGTTTCGGCGCTTTTCTGGCCAAAGGCATCACCTTCCGGCTGGAAGGTGACGCCAACGACTACGTCGGCAAAGGGCTTTCCGGTGGAAAAATCGCCATTGTCCCGCCTCAGGGCTCAAACTTTTTACCCGAAGAAAACATCATTGCCGGCAATACCTTGCTTTACGGTGCCACTTCAGGCGAAATATACATCAATGGCCGGGTAGGCGAGCGGTTCTGTGTCAGAAACAGCGGAGCCATCGCCGTTGTCGAAGGAGCCGGAGACCATTGCTGTGAATACATGACCGGCGGACGGACAGTCGTACTCGGTACGGTCGGGCGGAATTTCGCCGCCGGTATGAGCGGCGGTATCGCCTACGTATGGAACAAAAACGACAATTTCGACTATTTCTGCAATATGGAAATGGTGGAACTCTCTCTAATCGAAGACATGGCCGACAACCGGGAGCTGAAAGAGTTGATTACCCGTCATTACAACAACACCGGAAGTCCTTTGGCCAGACGGATGCTCGACAACTGGAGCGAATATGTCGACCAGTTTATCAAAGTCATCCCGATAGAGTACAAAAAAGTGCTCCACGATGAAAAGATGCAGGCACTCCAGCAAAAAATAGCCGAAGTAGAACGTGATTATTAACAGACGATTGATTTTCAATAATAAAGAAATATGGGAAAT
>JAFLRV010000064.1 GCA_022511245.1 Coprobacter sp. | reverse complement strand
TAATTATTAATTACATACAATGATTTGTTAATTTTTTCTTGGGACAGCTGTGTGTCGTGACATGTCCGGAAGACCGAAAACGGAAAAATGTCGTGACATCTCCGGAAGACCGAAAACGGAAAAATGTCGTGACATCTCCGGGAGACCGAACCCCATGCCCCCATTTTGCATATTTATACAAAAATGTAACATTTTATCCCCGCCAAACTTACGGTTTGAAAATATTTGGTAAAAATTTTTAGGTTTTCATGCGAAATTTTAGTATCATATAATTATATTTGCAAACAAAATAAAAAACGATGAGTAACATGAAGAACAACCGTATTTGGATAAGTGTGGCCCTTTCGATGCTCGTATTCTGCGCATCCGCCAAAACCAAAAAAGAAAAAACCGCACCGGCACAGCCCGCCGCAACCGTTGAACAGGCAGCACCCGCCGGTCCAGCCACCATCACCATACAAGGAACCGTACAGTTCACCTACGACGGCTACTGGGATTATCCCCAGAAAGCCCCCGATTTCAAAATGACCGTCTACCAGCAGCAGGGAACCGACCGCAAAGTCTTCGCCGAAGCCGAAGTAGGCAAAGACAAACGCTACACCCTCACCCTGCCCGTCGAGAAACCCGGCGTCTACACCGTTGACTGCGGCCGCTGGCAATCCGTGCAGGTATGGGCCGAAGACGAAAACCTCGAAATCGACTTTCGGGGATACGACACCGCCCGGGTCAAAATCAAAAATCCCCCCTACGTCTACATCAAGGGAGGACCCAAGAACGAAGTCATGAACCAGTATAACTTCTGCGCCTACCGCAACTACCAGGCCATGATAGCCAACTCCCGCGCCGCTTACAGCACCGGACTCGAAGGCGAAGCCCGCAAGGCACTCACCGACTCCCTCTACACCTTCTCCGGCAACGACTACAAAGCCCGCATCACCTACATCGCCGAGCACAACGCCACCACCCCCAGCGTGCTGGCCGTCATCAAGAGCCTCAACCCCGACACCGACAAAGCCCTCATCGAGAGCGTGCTCGCACAGCTCGAAGCCGCCCATCCCGGATACGCCCCCATACAAGAATACAAAGACCGGGTAGCCGCCGACAAAGCCCAGCGCGACCGGCTGGCCAACGGCAACCCCGCACCCGGCTTCAGCTATCCCCAGATTGACGGCACCCCGCTGGCACTGGCCGACCTCAAAGGAAAAGTCGTCCTCGTCGACTTCTGGGCCTCCTGGTGCGGCCCCTGCCGGAAAGAAATCGTCAACCTCAAGAAATACTACGAGCAGTTCAAGGACAAAGGCGTCGAGTTCCTGAGCGTCTCCATCGACGCCAGCAAAGACGCCTGGCTCAAGGCAGCCGCCGAAGAAGAGATGCCGTGGAAACAGATACACGCCACCGACGGAGGCAAACAAGTGATGACCGACTACCAGTTCGGCGGCATCCCCTTCATCATCCTCGTCGATGCCGAAGGCAACCTCTACGCCAAGAACCTGCGGGGCGAAGCCATACCCAAAGCCATACAGAACGCCCTCGACGGCGTAGCCCCCGAAAAACCCGCTCCCCGCAAAAGCATCTCGATGGGAGCCATGATGTCCATGTAAAAATAAAACCAGACCAAAACAAACACTTTTTAAAATCAAATCATTATGAAAAAACTGAATCTTCTGCTCTTTACGGCCCTCGCCGCCGTACTCAGCATGACCTCTTGTAAAAAAGACGATGTAGGTTCCGACAGTTTCGGTATCACCGGACTCACCGTAGCCACCGCCGACGGAACCGTCCGTCAGGGAGTCATCAACCAGAACGCCCTCACCATTACCGTGAACATGCCGGTATCCACACAGGCCAGCGAACTGGAAGAGTGCACCATCACCGCCACCGTCACGATGAACACCACCGTAACCATCGGCGAAGATGAACTCACCGGCAACACCTTCGACCTGACCTCGCCCGTCGTACTCTCGGCCAAAAACAGCGGAGTCATCCGTGAATACACCCTCACCGTGACCTGCACCGAAGAAGAAGCCGACCTCGCTACCGGCAAACTCATCAGTGCCGACATCACCGCCGGAGGCCTCCCCGCCAACACCTACGCCTACTCCGTAGGCTTCTATGACGGCAAGTTCTACGCCTTCACCGCAGGAGCCACCGGCGACGAAGGAGCCTACAAAGTCTACACCTCCACCAACGGCAAGCTCTGGAGCGAAATGACCACCACCGACGTCATCGGCGGTATGGGAACCACCCCCATCGTGTACAACGGCAAACTCTATGCCGTAGGCGGTATCCGGGTTATCGGTAACGACCAGCAGGGCAACGAACCCGAAATCGAAGACAACGGCTGGAGCAAATCCCTCACGCTCAAAACCCTGCGCATGTTCTCCACCACCGGCAGCAGCTGGACCGACGAGAGCCTCGAAGGCGAACAAGACCCCGACAACATGTTCAAAACCATGCTCTCTTTGGGCATGTTCGGGTTTACCGGCCCCTTCCTCTATGAATACAACAACACCCTCTACATGCAGAACGGCAACATGATGTCCTACGGCATGTTCCAGGGCAGCAACTCCAACCTGTACAAATTCAACGGCACCACCTTCGAACCCGTACAAAGTGCACAAAGCGCCCTCAAAGCCAGCTGCACCACCTTCGTGCTGAACAACAAAGTATTCATCATCGGCGGAAGTCGCGGATTCATCGGTCCCGAAACCCTCATAGGCATCGTATCCAGCTCCGACGACGGTGAAAACTTCACCGACGTAGCCGAAACCACCGCCATCGGCAACTTCTGCGGCGCCACCGTAGTCACCAACAAGGCCGGCAACGTAGCCTACCTCTTCGGCGGACTCTACTACAACGAAGACGGCGGCCGGGAAATGAACAGCACCATATACCGCACCACCGACGGCGTGGAATGGACGGCCGTTGAAAACATCAACCCCGCCTACGCCGGAACCTTCCGTCCCAGCATCGTAGTAGACGACAACGACATCGCCTACGTATTCGGCGGCTTCAGCAGCGTTATCGGCAACTACACCCCGTTCTCGCTCACGCAGGACGACATGGATCCCTCGTTTGCCGCCTGGGCCTTCCAGATACAGTAAGTTCACCCGAACCACCCATAAACCAAAAGTACCTTGCGCCCGACCCGTTCGGCGCAAGGTACTTTATCCGTACCCATACACCCAACGCATTACACGGAGAAATCACACATGAAAAAACTCAGGAACATCACCCTCGTGTCGCTTGCGCTGCTTTTCGGCGCACTGCTCCCCCTTTCGGCGCAGACCACCTTCGAAAAACTCACCGGTAAAGTCGTCGACGAAAACAACGACCCGCTGGCCGGCGTATCCATCGTCGCCGGAAAAACCGGCACCATGACCGCCGCCGACGGAACCTTTACCCTGACCGGCATCCCGCAAGGCACCCACGTGCGCTTCTCGTTCGTAGGCTACCAGCCCCAGAGCATCGAAGCCCGCACCCCCCAGTCGGTAGCCCGCATCCAGCTCAAACCCACGACGACCGCCATGAGCGAAGTCACCGTCGTCGGATACGGCAAACAAGAACGGCGCGACATCACCGGGTCAGTCTCCTCCGTCAAACTCGAAGAACAAAAAGCCTTCCTCTCCGTCGACCAGCTGCTGCTCGGCCGCGCACCCGGAGTATACGTATCCAACTCCTCCGGCGCACTCGGCGGTGCCAACCTGCTCACCATACGGGGAGTCAGCTCCATCATCGGAGAAAACAACCCCCTCTACGTCGTCGACGGCGTACCCATCTACGGAACCGACCGCTCGTCCAATTCCGTATCCACCTCAGGAGGCGCCATCAGCGCCGTAAGCATGAGCGGAACCTCCACCGGAGGCGGCTCCCTCACCAACAACATGGAGTTGAACTACTCCTTCGAGCAGAATCCCCTGCTCTCGCTCAACCCCGACGATATCGAATCCATCGAAATACTCAAAGACGCCTTCGCCACCTCCATCTACGGTTCACGAGGCTCCGCCGGCGTCGTGCTCATCACCACCAAAAAAGGAAACTACAACCGGCCTTCGGTCAACGTATCCTACACCCTCAGCCTCGACAAGCCCATCGGCAAGCTCGACCTGCTCAACGGCGACGAATACGTCCAGATATACAAACAGTTCTACCCCAACGACACCTACACGCCCGGACACAACACCGACTGGCTCGATGCCGTAACCCGCACCGCCGTCAGCCACAATACCAACGCCTCCATATCCGGCGGCAACGAGCGCAGCCGTTACTACCTCAGTCTCGCCTACGCCAACAACCAGTCCTACGTCATCAACAACGACCTGCAACGCTATTCAGCACGGCTCAACCTCGACACCAAGCTCAACAACCATTTCTCGATGGGAGCCAACGTATCCCTCTCCTTCGTCGACAACAACGCCCTGCAGGCACCCACCATATACAAAGACGCCATCCTGCGCGCCCCCAACCTGCCCATCTACAACGAAGACGGCAGCTACTACTACGGGTACAACGATTTCAACAGCAAAGGCAACACCGACAATTACAACCCCGTCGCCTACGCCTGGAACAACATCTCCAAGAGCAAGAACATCACCACCATCGGCAACGCCTACCTCCAGTACGACGTCACCCCCTGGCTCGAACTGCGCACCGAAATCGGCACCAACATCTCCGACGGCCGTTCCTTCACCTTCAAACCCGAACTGCCCGCCAGCATCGCCTCCCTCGTGCCCAACAACCAGGCCTCCGAGAACGTCTCCCAGCGCTACCGCGTTGTCAACAACAACACCGTCACGATTAACAAGATATTCAACCAGCGCCACTACCTGCAGGCCGTACTCGGCGAAAGCTACGAAATCGCCCACGAGTATAACAACGCCATCGCCGGAAGCGACTTCTTCAGCCCCGACACCAAAGGCATCGGCGCCGCACAGACCCGACGCGTCACCGCCGCCGGAGAAGACACCCAGTCCCTCCTCTCCGCCTTCGCCCGGGTCAACTACCAGCTCATGCGCCGCTACATGTTCGGCCTCTCCTACCGGCTCGACGGCTCCTCGCGCTACAACCGCAACCACCGTTTCATCAACATACCCTCCGTGTCCGCCGCCTGGCGCCTCTCCGAAGAAAACTTCATCCGCTACAAAGCCCCGTGGATAGACGAGTTCAAGATACGCGCCTCCGTCGGCTGGACCAGTCAGGACGCCAACAACAGCTACTACGGCGCACAAGCCATCTACACCCTCAACACCGCCAGCTCCTACGGCGGCGAACAGTTCGTCTCCATGTCCCAGCCCAGCAACATCAACCTGAACTGGGAAAAAACCATCACCTACGATCTCGGCCTCGACTTCGAAGCCTTCCAGAAACGGCTCCGGCTCACCGTCGACTACTACTACAAACGCACCTCCGACATGCTCTTCTCCTCTGACCTGCCCGCCTACACCGGCTACTCCACCCAGTTGCAGAACATCGCCGACATGCAGAACCAGGGCATCGAAGTACAAGTCATATCCGACAACATCGTCACCAAAAACTTCAAATGGCAGTCGATACTCAACATCACCCACAACAGCAACAAGATACTCAAGCTCAACTTCGAAGGCAACCAGCTCGACCAGGCCAACAGCTCCTTCAAGTACTACGCCGTAGGCTATCCGATGGCCCAGTGGTATCTCCACGAGTGGGTAGGCGTCGACCCCATGACCGGCAATCCCATCTGGCGGCTCGCCGACGGCACCACCACCAACATCCCCCCCGCCGCCAACTACGCCACCTCCAACGCCAACAAATTCGTTTACGGCGTAGCCGAACCCAAGTTCTACGGCAGCTTCACCAACATATTCATGTACAAAGGGCTCGAAGCCAACCTGATGTTCTCCTTCTCCGCCGGTGGACGCATGATTAACTCCACCCGGGCCAACATGCTCACCTACGCCACCGAGAGCGCCAACAACCTCTCCCGCGAAATCCTCGATTTCTGGCAGATACCCGGACAGAAAACCGACATCCCCGCCCTGCGCAACAGCTCCATCATGAACAGCTCCGACTACACGTCGGCCATCACCACCACCCGCTTCCTCGAAAACAGCTCCTACCTGCGGCTCAAAACGCTGGAACTCGCCTACTCGCTGCCCCGAAAAGCGCTCAACAAAACCAAGATATTCAACCAGATGAAGTTCTTCGTCATACTCACCAACCTCTTCACCGTAACCCCCTACTCCGGGCTCGACCCCGAAGTAAGCGCCTTCGGCTCCTCAGCCACCGCCACCGGATACGACAACATGACGATGCCCTCATCCCGCAGCTATCAATTCGGAATCAGAATCGGACTTTAAACAACAAGGAGGAAACAACCTATGAAACATAACATAACCACCCTCTGCACCACCATAGCACTCGCACTGCTCACCGCCTGCACCCTCGACTATCCCCCCCAGAACACGATGGTCGACGAAACCGTCTACAAAAACGAAAAAACATCCCAAGCCGCCCTCATGGGCGCCTACACCCGCCTCAGCGTCTTTCTCGCCGGAGCACCCAACGACCAGAACAACTACACCAACACCTGGTATGCCCACCTCGTCGCCGAAGTAGGCACCGACAACATCAACGTGCACAACACCTCCTCCCGGCTGCGCCCGATGGAGCTGTGCGAATACACCACCGACGAACACGACGGCTTCATCCGTGACATCTACTCACACGGCTACAACGCCATCGACTACGCCAACAACATCATCTCCGGCGTCGAAGAGTTCGGCCGATACGATGCCGCCACCATGCGCTGCCACATCGCCGAAGCCAAGTTCATCCGGGCCTACGAATACTTCACCCTCCTGTGCATCTACGGCGACGGAGCACTCACCGGCAACGACAACGGACTCGGCCTCGTCATGCGCCTCACCCCCTACGACGGATACAAACCCGAAGACATACAATCCCGGCAGACCGTAGGCGACGTCTACACCCAGATTATCAAAGACCTCACCGAAGCCGTCCCCGACCTGCCCCAGACCGAATACGAACCCGCCCGGCGCTTCCGGGCATCCGCCACCGCCGCCCGGGCCCTGCTCTCCCGCGTGTACCTCTACAAAGGAACCTACACCAACAACACCGAAGAACTCAACCAGGCCGCCAGCTACGCCCGCCAGGTACTCCAGTCCGGCGTCACCTTCAACCCCGCATACAACGACCACCGGGCCAACATATTCCCCAGCAACGTCACCAACACCGTCGAAAACTCCACCACCTACCCCGACCCCGTCAACTACGCCACCGAGCTGATACTCTTCCAGCCCAGCCGCATCAGCACCAACGCCTTCCCCTGCGGATGGAACAGCGTATTCTCCAAAACCAACTTCTGCGCCGCCGACGAACTCATCGCCAGCTACCTGCCCGGCGACCTGCGGGGCTACGGAGAAACCGACGACTACCTCATCCAGCAAGGCTCCAACACCAGCAACGCCAACCTCAAGGCCAGCATGAAATACGACAACGGCGGCTGCTACGACGACGTACAGTTCATCCGCCTGTCCGAAATCAAACTCACCCTCGCCGAAGTCCTCGCACGCACCAGCCGCACCATCAGCGACGAAGCCCTGCAGCACCTGAACGACATCCGGTGCAAACCCTTCCCCGACGACCAGAAACCCGAAGCACTCACCGCAGCCGATTTCGCCACAGTCGATGACTTCATCGCCGAAATACTCGCCGAGCGCAACCGGGAACTCGCTATGGAAGGACACTACCGCTGGGACCTCATACGCACCGGCCGCGACCTCCGGGTCAAAGGACTCCCCGACAACCGGAAAATACTCCCCATACCCGAATACGAAGTACGCATCTCCGACGGAGCCATCCTCCAGAACAGCGGATTCTAAACCAACAAAAATAAAACCGACATGAAAAAATTATTAGTGTGTATCGCCCTCTGCCTGCCCTTCCTGACAAGCAAGGCCCAAGAACAACCCGCCGACACCACCGGCATCCAGTTCCTTCACGGCACCTACGCCGAAGCCCTGCAAGCCGCCAAAGAAGCCGGCCGGCTCCTTTTCGTCGACTGCTACACCCAGTGGTGCGGACCCTGCAAGCAACTCGCCAAAATCACCTTCCGGGACCCCGCTGTGGCCGAATTCTACAACGAATCCTTCACCTGTCTCAAACTCGATATGGAAACCCCCGACGGCGTCGCCCAGAAAGACCATCTCGGCGTAAGCGCCTACCCCACGATGGTATTCGTCGACCCCAAAACCAACGAAGTCGTACACAAAATGGTCGGATTCAGCGGCCCCGAAGAATTCCTCAAACGCACCGTATCGGGCCTCACCGGCAACAACATCTCCACCATGACCGCCCGCTATGACGCCGGCGAACGCAGCGACGAGTTCATGAAAGAATACTTCCAGGTGCTCACCGACGCCAACGCCACCGACCGCCTCGCCCAGCTCGTACCCGCCTGGCTCGACGACAAGTGCGAAGCCATGCTCACCGACAAAGACCTCTTCGGCTACTTCATGGCCTACGTAAACGACCCCTATTCCAAACCCTTCCGGTATTTCCTCGACAACAAAGCCGCCTTCGAACAGCAGTACACCGACCGGGTGACCGCCATCAAAGAAAGCCGCATCTGGAACATGCACGGCCGCACCTACGTCGCCAAAGCCGATGACGGCACCTGCACCCTCGACGAAAACGCCTTTGCCGAGTACAAGAAATACATGAAAGACAACAAAGTCAAAGACGCCGCCAAAATCGAGCTGGCCACCCGCATGTATCTCCACGAATGCAACAACGCCTGGAAAGACTACATCACCTGCGGAGACAAACTCATCAACAAATACGACGTCGACGCCCTCGAAATCTACAACTGGGCGCTGCGCATCGACAAAAACTGCACCGACACCAAACTGCGCAACCACGCCGCCATCTGGTGCGACGCCGCCGCCCGTGAAATAGAAGCCGCCACCGCCGCACTCGGCAACAGCGGCATGATGCGCATGGGACCCCAAGCCACCCACTTCACCGCCCTCGCACAAAAACTGAGAACCAACGAATAAAACCGTAACACGACAGAACAACAAGGGCCGCTGCCGGAAACACCCGCAGCGGCCCTTGCCGTTTTCTGTAAAACCCGGCTACGGCAGCGGATAATACGACTCCGCCATATCGAATTTCACAAAATCCTCATAATTATACACAAAACCGTTGACAGCCTTCCTCATCACCTCCTTGTAGATGAGCGCACGGCACGGCGCATTGAACTGCTGGTCACGGTCATACGAGCGCATGAGGCTGTTCTCCGTCGGGCGCCATACCCCCAAAGCCCAGTAATCCGCACCCTCGTAAAGGCCGATGTTCTCCTCCTCGAAACGGGGGTCGCCGATAAAATCAGCCCACCACACCGCCGACGTGTCGTTCGTGTACGACACATTGTGGCAATAATCGTTCTGCGCATACGCCCGCAGCCGGTCGCTCTTCGTGCGGGCAGGCACCTCAGTCACCCCGTTGCTGCTCTCCACATACTCGTCGGCCAGCCACCCGATAGAGTGGCCCACACTCTCGTGCCATACCGTCTTGGCAAACGCCGACTCCACCGTCGACACGCTGAACGACGTGCGGGTGCTGGCATACTCCATGCCCGCCGAACCCCCGTGCACCATATTGTGGGCGATAAGCAGCACCGCACCGCCCCACGGAGCGATACCCGTACACTGCTCGATATATTTCATGATGCCCGGCGTGTCACACAGATAATAACGCACCGTCGTACTCGGCTGGCGCGTGTTGAATTTCGTCTGCGACACGTGGCTCCCCTGAGACGAGTTGGGATCGTCCGTATTGTAACTTACCCCCTTCTCCGGCGACTCCGCAAAAATAAGATACACGTTGAAATAATCCCGCAGCTTGTTCATCGGGTTAATCGAGAAAAGCTGGTCGGCCGTGAACTTCATCACCTTCTCGGCCACCCCGTTCACCGCATTGCACGAACGGTCGAACCCGTCGCACAAAATAAACATATTGATACCCTCCCCCTTCGTTGCCTGCCGGTAAAGCAGCACATCGCCGTCGGGGCGGAACTGGTTGTTCTCCAGGCTGTCCGGGTCATACAGCGTCAGGAAATAACCCTTCGCCTGCGGAGCAAAATTCGACGAAAGCTGGTACGTCTCCACATCGGCGCACAACTTGCGCCAGAGGTCGACCGGCATGCCCGTAAAGCGGCTGCGCACGATACCCAGCGACACCCGTTCGGCATTCACATCCAGCAGACGGGGCGGGATGTTCCCCTCCAGATAGCTGTCGCCCACCGAAAAATAAGTAAAGCCCGAAAGCTCCTGCGGCAGCGTACCCTTGAACACGCTCGACGCCCGCAGATAGTGCAGATGCTCCATATCCACAATCTCCTCCGGGAAAGCAATCATCGACTTGCCCGCATTGTTGTCGATAGTCAGCGAGTCCAGGTTCACCAGCTGCGAGATACCCTCCAGCGTCGTATAATTCTTCGACTTCAATGTGAGCGAACGCACCGTCGCCAGATTGGCCGTCGTCAGCTCATCCGTTCCCAGCAGCGACAGCAAAGCCGCCCGAAGATTCGCATCGGGAATATCCACCGGAACACCCCCGTCACCGCCGGGAGTCACCGAACCCTTCACATCATCGTCAAAAAGATCATCGTCGTCACCGCAACCCACCGTTGCCAGCGACAGAAACACACACACGAAAGCCATCCTCCATCTGCGGAGAAAACGGCCGGAAATACAGTTGTTTTTCATACGTCTTGTAAATATGCGATAATATATAGTTACAAAAATAAACATAAAATCCGTTTCATCCTCCATTTTGAAACAAAATCTGCAAAAAACACAATATCCGGCCGCCCGGTCTCCGGACATGACACGGCAAGCCCCTGCAAAATACAGCACATTATCACCGTTTCCCGAACAAAATACACACGCCGGCACATAAAAAAATCACGACCCAAAGCACACACCCCGTCGTTTTCTTTACTACATTTGTCAGCAGAAAAAACAAAACCCGAAAAAAACTTTTGACATCTCAAAAATAATCCCTTTCTTTGTCTATACCGAAAAACAAGAAAAACCAATAACGAAATAACATGAAAAAGTATCCGAAAATCGGGATTCGTCCCACTATCGACGGCCGCCAGAGAGGCGTCCGCGAAAGCCTTGAAGAAAAAACCATGAACCTGGCCAAAGCCGTTGCCCGGCTCATCACCGAAAACCTGCGCAACGGAGACGGTTCGCCCGTCGAATGCGTCATCGCCGACGGCACCATCGGCCGCGTAGCCGAAACCGCCGCCTGCGCCGAAAAATTCGAGCGCGAAGGCGTAGGAGCCACCATCACCGTGACCTCCTGCTGGTGCTACGGCGCCGAAACGATGGACATGAACCCCCACTGGCCCAAAGC
>JAFLRV010000063.1 GCA_022511245.1 Coprobacter sp. | reverse complement strand
GAATGGTTCGAGATGCCTTCCGAGTTTTCGGTAATGCTGCGGTACGAATCGAGCAGGACATTCGACACTTCGGTCAGCGAACGGGTCGCCTCACTCAGTGAAGTCATATGCTCCGAAATAGCCGCCAGCTGACTCAAATACTGCTGGGTGGCATCGGTCAGTTCCGCCATGCGCGACAACTGGTCGGCTGCCGCAGAGAGTTTCTGTATGCTTTCGGTCAGACTTCTCGAGTCCTCCTCTTCCAGCTGTATGCCCGGTATCCCGGCGGCCTGCTGTGCCATAGCGGGCGTAATGACACCCCCGTCTACTGCAGATACGCCATTACGGCCGTTACCGCCGATGACCACCGTACCGCTGCCTCCGGCAAACGAAGGACGGTCTTCGGGGTCCTTGCTGTCCAGCACGGGGAACACATCCTCCCAGTTGTATTCCTTCGCCGGTTTGTCAAACGCCGACAGAATAAACATCAGCACCTCCGTACCCATACCGATGCACAACATGGCATTGCCGCCGGGCAGGTGCAATATTTTGAACAGGGCGCCCAAAATAACGACAGCGGCGCCGAGACTGTAAGCGAAGTTAAAGAAACGTTTGCCGGACTCCCCTGAAAGGAACTGTTCCAGACTGTTTTTGTATATTTGGTATTTTCCCATAACGGTAATTTAATTCTCGATTATATCTCTGGGTTACTTGCGGCCTTTGGCAAATCCGATTTGCGATCTTACACAACGGAAGCCGATATAGGAGCGCTGCTCGTTCTGATACTCCCACATCCGTATATCGGAGCGGATAAAATTCGACACATCTTTCCACGAACCGCCGCGCACGATTTTCCGTTTCATCTTGTACGGGTCTTCTTTCGCTGCATTATACTTGTATTCGGGATTCATGTCGCTTGTATGCAGGTTGGCCGTTTCGGTATAGGCGGTCGATGTCCATTCCGACACATTTCCGGCCATGTCGTACAATCCGAATTCATTGGGGGAATAACTGCCCACTTTGGAGGTAATCAAATGACCGTCTTTCACATAATTTCCCTTGTCCGGTTTAAAGTTGGCATAGAAACACCCCTTTTCGGCCATCGGCACATCGCCGGACCAAGGATATTTGTTTTCGTTCTTTCCGGTACGGGCGGCATACTCCCATTCTGCTTCGGTCGGCAACCGGAACGGCTCCACAAACATCGGACCGCGACCGCCGTAAGAAGCAATCAGGTAGTTGGTGCGCCATGCGCAGAATGCGTTGGCCTGTTCCCACGATACACCCACGACAGGATAATCGTTGTAGCCCGCATGCGAGAAATACATGCGCATGTAAGGTTCATTGTAGGCATTGTCGAAATCGTTTACCCACGCCGTCGTATCGGGATAGATATTCACGATATACGTGTGCAGAAAGTCGAATTCGCTCTGCAACGGGCGGGTAAGCGTCTCCCGGATGATGTTGCCGTCGTCGTCGATAAAGGCCGTATCTTTCGATATCATTACCTGTTCGTCATAATTGGGCTTGATGTCGGTATTCAGTATCCGGCGGGTCACATCGAGACGGTTTTTGCGTTTGGCCGCTTCGGTATGGTCGAATACCTCATACCGGTAATTCATCTGCGTGCCGTCCAGCTCTTTCTTGCCCGTAATCGGATTGATGCGGTACACGCTCTCGATGGCACGGGCTTCGTCTTCCGAAGGATTGCGCCAGGGAATTGCTTTGTTCCAGTTCAGGTGAGGGGTCACGGGATTGCCTTCTTTATCCTCTTCGATTTTGAACGCCTCGTTACCGCCGTAAGCCGGGTCGGCCAGCCGTTCCCGGATAATGGAATCCCGCACCCAGAACACGAACTGTTTGTATTTCGAATTGGTTATTTCGGTCTCATCCATCCAGAACGCATCTACCGAAATACCGCGAGGGTCCTGAGACGTTCCCCATAAACTGTCTTTCTCGGCCGGGCCCATTTCAAACGAACCCCGTTTAACCAGTACCATACCATAGGGAGCCGGTTCGGCCCAAGCCGTTCCGCCTACGCCTACCACCTCGCCGCCGTTGCCCTGAGAACTGGATGCACAGGATGCCAACAGGGCTATCGCCGCTATAAACAATATAATCTTCTTCATATAATTACAGTATGCGAATACTCTTGTGTTTATTCTTGTTTTTGTCCGAAAAATCGACTTTCATGCTGTATCCCACAAAAACCTCGTGACTGCCGTCGTTCGCCTTTACAATCGGCGAGAGCGAATAATCGTACGAATAGCCGAAAATCACATTTTTTATCTCTGCCCCTATCATAATCACCGCCGCATCTTTCCACCGGTATGAGAGACCGGCCCACAGGAATTTCTTGTATCTCAGCCGGACCGTCGCCTCCACCTGTGTGACGTCGAACGTCGTCTTCAGCATCACAGAGGGCTGCAACTCTAATAACGTGTTTTTAATGGGAATATTGCCCCCAGCCATAAAATAATATGCCTGTTTGGTATAAGTTTCATATTTTTCTTCAAAGGTAATTGTCGGCCGGGTCAGGTGCAGCGCCGACAGACCGGCATAGAAATATTTGTGAGTATAAAAAGCCCCGAAACCCATGTCGAAAGCAATTCCCTGCAACTCCGACTGAGGAATGCCGTCATCCGATTGTACGTGCTCGTCGCTCGACGGTATCGACACTTTCGTCCCGTCGAACCGCTGGTCGAGCATACCGGCCTGCAATCCCAATCCCAGCTGGCCGCCCCACAATCTGACCTTGAACGCATATTGTGCACCCACCGACATATTTTTGAACAGTCCGATGGTCTCGTTCTCCAGCAGCAACCCCACACCATGATTCTGTTTCAGCAGACGGAAAGGCATATGGGCTGCCACCAAAAAGGTCTTCGGAGCACCCGGCATCCCGACCCACTGCTGGCGGGTGGCCGCCAATATATTCAGTTTATCGTTATAGCCCACGCTTCCTGCATTGTAATAGGAAGGCAAAGCCCAGTACTGGCTGAACTGAGCATCGACCTGTGCCGAAAGTCTCGTTCCGGTCAGCAGTATCAACAATAAACCTGTAAGTCCTATCCTTTTCAGCATCAGCTTTTCCATTTGCGGCCGCAAAAACAGGCCGGTATCTTATAAAACTGAAAAATTACCGTTTCATTGTCCCGAAAAGCGAAAAAAAATGAATTCTGCCGACAGAATCTGTCAGACAAAGATAATGCTGCTTTTCTAAATGTCAACCTTTTATCGTGAAAATCAAAGGATAGTTGCGACACTACTGCCGTTCCGGCTGTTTCGCATCGTCCCGGCGCAGCAGCAGAACCAGCGTACACCCGATGCCGGCTATCGTGAGCCATCCGAAAATCTCCTTCATCGACACCATCAGAGCCTGTTGCTGCACCGCACCATAGAGTTCTCCGGTCATCAGCCGGGAGGCCAGCAGATTTACCCGGTCAACGGCACTTCCCAACAGCATCGCATTGCGCTGTCCGACCTGTTTCAGCACCTCTTCAAGCACAGCAACCCCTATCGGACCGGCCAGCGCCGCACTCACTGTATTCTGGATGGTTACCGCCTGAAAAAAATGGACGAACGGCACACGGGGCGACATCGCCGTCAGCAGGGCGACCGCAATCACCACATAACCGAAGCCGCGCAGAAAAAGCGGCACGGCGAACGCAGCCTTCGGCAAATCATAATCAAGCGTAAAATAACATATCGCCAAATAAGCCGTAACGGTCGCAAAAGCGATAGCTACCATACGTTGGTAGGGCCATTTGCGCCGACAGAAGGTAAGCCACGTGAACCCGGCGCCGGCCACCGTCCCGATAACCACAGCCCGGTTAAGAGAAACAAAATGCATCAGATTATAATCCAATACTCCCTCAAAATAGATATGCTCCAGCAGATGAGAGGGAGAGATAAGCACATAAAAAAGAACATAGATAACGATGACACGCCCTACAATCGGATAACGCCACGTCTCATTGGCAATAAAGGGATGGCGGATAAACGAAGCCCGCCACACATTCAGTGCGGCAGCTGTCACGGCTGTTACGCACCCGGCTCCGATAAAGGGAGAATCGAACCAGTCGTAATACTCCCCGTAAGTACATACGAACAGTATCGCCAGGGCAGCTATCCCCCACAACGCCATTCCCAACCAGTCGACCCCGTAAAGCGGAATATAGGGCATCACCCGACGGTCATTGAACAGCAGCAGGGTCGCCCCCATAACCAGCAGCAACAGACCGATGACAAAAAGATGAATATATTCCCATCCCAGCAGGAAAGCCAACCAGGCATGCGTCATGCCGGAAAGAGAGATACATCCCTGCACCAGCAGGAAAATATAACAGAAAAAGACCGAAAAATCCCGCTTCGGCGTTATCCACAGCTGCAACAGCGAATTACATTCAAAAGTCCCCCACATCCGGAAAAATCCGGCCGTAAAACAGGTGGCCACCAGAACCGGCACGCTGCGGGTCGTCATCGCCACGATATTGGCAGCGATAATCATCGCCGGACAGAGCAGAAAAACAGTCCGTGAGGAAAACCGGCACTTGAGCCGGAAAACGATGGCAAATATCAGCGACATCCCGGTCATGGACGCATAGCCCGCCATCAAAATATCCTCCTCCAGCAGAGCGGTCGACCCGGTCATCTCGTTCACGGCCGCCAGATAAATACCGCCGGAAAACTGAAAGACAATGACGAAAGCCAGCAGCACGAAAGGCTTCAGCTTCAACGGAACAAAACGGCGGATAGCCGGTACATCGAAAAGTCCCGAATGCAGTTCCATAAGCGGTTAATAATGAATTTCACACTCGGCGTTCATTCCGGCCCGCAAACGGGATATATCTTCCGGCGCATTCCGGTCGTCAAAAGCGATGCGCACCGGTATACGCTGTTCCACCTTGACGAAATTACCGGCCGAGTTGTCCTGCGGGAGCAATGAAAAGGCCGCACCCGTAGCCTGCGATATCGACTGTACCCGACCTGAAAAAGTAATGCCGGGAACGGCATCCACCTCGATAGAGACCGGCATCCCCTCCCCGATACGGGCTGTCTGGGTCTCTTTATAATTGGCAATCACCCAGATTTCATCGTCCGAAACAATGTCGACCAGCGGTTGTCCCGGCTGCACCAGTTGTCCTACCTCTATGTTCTTACGGCCGGTCGTCCCGTCACAGGGAGCCGTAATTACCGTGTAGGACAGATTCAGTTCGGCCAGCTCTACCGCCGCTCCGGCCAGCAAAATAGCCGCTTCGGTCTGGTCGAGACGCTCCCGCTGTTCCCGTTTTACGAGTGAAGTCGAGGTACGCTGGCGCTGCAACATCTCATAACGGGCCTTCAACGCCTCATAATTGGTTTTCACCGCATCGTAGTGTTGTCGGGTGACCGCCTCCTGTTCCAGCAGAGAGGCATAACGCCGGTACTCCCGTTCGGCATTTTCCAGGTGTATCCGGGCCTCCTCGATACCCGCATCCGATACCGACAGGTTATTGTCGGTCGTGCTCAACGTAGCCGACATCGCCGAGCGGCCGGCCTGCGCATTGGCATAATCGGCTCTGGCCTGCGCCAGCCGGAAACGGAATTCCGCATCCTCGATAAGTGCCAGCGTATCCCCCTTGCGCACCGGCTGGAAATCGTCGAACCGAATCTCCCGGACAAAACCTTGCAACCGGGAATGAACCGGTACGATGAGTTGCTTTATCTGGGCATTGTCTGTGTACTCCACGCGTCCGAAATGCACGAAGCGCAAAACCACCCATACCAGTCCGGCAGCAATGGCCGCCCCCACTGTAAAATTGTAAATACGTTTTTTGGTCTTGTGTTGCATAGTTTTTTCTTTCGTTATAAATTTCCCGACACCTTTTGAAGCCGGTAATAATGAAACAGGATATTCGCTTTCGCATTGGCCGCATCCAATTCAGCCGCCAGCTTTTCGTTGTCGGCATCGAGCATGTCGGTCAGTAGTGCCAGATCGTTCAGAAAACGGAACCGCACCACCTCGTAATTCTGCGTAGCCAGTTCCAGATTCTTCTCCTGCATCTGCCATACGGCAAACGATTCATCAAGCCGGATATACGCCTCTTTCACGGCCGATTGCACCGTCTCTTTAGCCTGCTGCTCCAACGCTTCGGCCTGCCGGGAGACATACCGTGCCTGCCGGATATTCCGGCCCGATTTGTACAACGAAGCGATATTGTATTTCATCCCGACACCGGCATACCAATAATTCAGATTCTGATTCAGCGGAGGCACCTCGACAAGTATGGGCCCTTCCAATTTATCTCCCGCAAAAAGCGAAAACGAGGGAATACGTTCCGAACGGGCCAACCGCTCACCCTGTCTCGACTGCTCCACTCCCAACCGGGCCCGGTGCAGCTCAGGAGCATTTGCCGCCAGCAGCTGCCATTCCGATTCAGCCGGAACAACCGGCAGCACATCGGTCACGGTTTTGTCAGGCTCAATGCGCACCGCCGTATCGAGGCCCAGCAGGGTCGCCAGCCGGTCATTGACCACAGCCCGACTGTTCTCAGTTTGTGTCAGTGCCAGCTCCAGCCGCTGCAACTGCAATTCGTACCGGGTAATGTCATTGCGTATCGCCAGCCCCTCCTGCTGCCTGACCCGGATATCGGTCAGCAGTCGACGGGTCCGGTCGATATTCTGCCGGTAAACCTCTGCCTGGTGATCCAGTTTGTACAGTTCCAAATAATAACCGGCCAGCAGAAAACGGATGTCCTGCCGGTTCTCTTCCGCCTCCCATTGCACCGCCTCCTGTTTCAGTTCGGCCAAAGCGATACGGCTCGATATCGCCCCGCCTGCATAAACCACCTGCGCCGCCTCCACAGCGAAATTGTTGCCCAAACGGGGTATCGGAGCCTTCATGCCGTTCTTGAAATTACGGTCAGTCAGCCAGCCATCGCCCAGCAGACTGGCCGATACCGAGAAATCGAGCGACGGCAGCCGGTCGTTGCGGGCAGCCTTTACGGCTTCAGCGGCGGCAGACCGGGCAAATTCGTAACTCCGTATGCCGGAATTGTTCCGGTCAGCTAAAGAAAACATCTCTTCGATGCTCAACGTCATACATCCCGGCTTTTCTTGGGCCGAAATTGCCCAAAAGGGCAGCCCGGCCAGCAGGGCGGTTATCCACCAGCGTAGTCTCATTCTATTCGATTTTTGGGATGCGGCAAAGGTCGGTAAAAAAGCCTTCATACCAAGTGGCCGATGTGACACAAAATTGGTTTTATCTGGACATATCCCGTAAATTTGCTATCTTTGCGACAACCGATAAACAAGGACCTATGGTCAGACCGATAAAGAGTATTGACGATATACTGGAGCGTACCGACAACGATAACCGCATCTTGCGCATGATTCGCTGTACCAAAATAAATGCCGCCGGACTGCACCGTTCTTTTTCGTCCGATATGTACATCGATGCCGCCACTGCCATACTTGTTTTTCAGGGAAACATGCAACTCGACATCAACCGGCGGAGTTATACGGCCGAGTCCGGGACCATAACCATCGTATCGGTATCGCACCGGTTCCGGGTCATCGGTTGCAGCGACAATTTCGACGGGCTGTGTCTGCTGGTGGGCGAGGAGTTTATGACCGAGATGGATTCGGTCGATATGATATACAAACGCATCCGTTACGGCGTAAAACTTTACGACAAACCGGTCGTGGCACTCTCTTCCGGAGAGACCGTACTCATCGGCGAGCGGTTGCGGGAGTTGCAGCGGGCCATCGGCACACCCGGTCACCTCTATTATCGGGAAGTGGTTCTGAACCGTCTCTTTGCCTTCTACCTCGACTTGAGCGACATCATCGACCGCACGGCGGCAATAACCGGTTCGGCCGAACATACCGCCCGTTACGAAAGCATTGTCAAACGCTTCATCGAACTGCTCACGACACACTACCGCACACAACACACAGTCGGCTTTTACGCCGGACAATTGCACCTTTCAGCCCATTACCTCACCCTGATTGTTAAAGAGGTCACCGGACGCACCGCCGCCGATTTCATTTTCGGAATGCTTTACAGCGAAGCCCGGACGCTGTTGTCCGGGTCGAATCTGTCTGTACAGGAAATTGCTGCCCGGCTCGAATTTTCGGACCAGTCGGCCTTCGGTAAATTTTTCAAGCGCCGGGCAGGCCTGTCTCCGCTCGAATACCGGAAAAAGCATCGGTAACAACACATCTCCGAATACAGAAAAAACCGGAAATAATTCACTACCTTTGTCGGCAAAACAAACCTAACCAAAATAAAATAAGATGATGAAGAAACAAATTATTTTGCTGGTTGCCCTGCTGATAGGCGGAACGGCAGCACAAGCCCAAATCAAAATCGGAGGCCGCTCCATCGATGTAGGGAAAACCGTTAAAGCAGCCGGAGATATGACAAAAGCCATTACCCTCTCCGATGCCGACATCGCCCGCATGAGCCGCGAATCGGTTGAATGGATGGATACCCACAACCCCATTGACAACGGAGAATACGACGCCCGGCTCAAACGCCTTACCGCCGGCATTACCGAAGTGGACGGACTGCCGCTCAATTTCAAAGTTTACGATGTAATCGACATCAATGCCTTTGCCTGTGGCGACGGCTCTATCCGGGTATTCTCCTCGCTGATGGACATCATGGACGATGACGAACTGATGGCCATTATCGGACACGAGATTGGACACGTAGTACACCACGATGTGAAACATGCCATGAAAAATGCCTATATGATGTCTGCGGCTCAAAATGCCGCCGGAGCTGCCGGAGGCACGGTGGGCAAACTCACCGAATCGCAACTCGGCGACTTGGCTACGGCCTTTATGGATGCTAAATTCTCGCAAAAACAGGAATACAACGCCGATGAATACGGATTCGAATTTTCTGTAAAACATGGATTCAGCCCCTACGGCATGGCCAACAGTCTCAACAAACTGGTCGAATTGTCAAAAGGCGCTAAAGCCTCCGCCATACAGAAAATGTTCTCTTCTCACCCCGATAGCGAAAAACGGGCGGCTCGCATGAAAGAAAAAGCCGACAGCTACACGGCCAAAAACAAATAATACAATCTTATTAATGAAACCAACGGGGCAAGCAAAATTCATTGCTTGCCCCGTTGCATTTATTTCTGACGGGCCTCAAAATGAGTGATGCGGCTGCGGAAATCTCCGGAGCGGCGCAACGGAAAGACCAATGTAGGCACATAATTGGTCGATGCCGTCTCACTGTACCACTTTTTGGCTACGGAGAGTTCCTGAACCAGACGGCCATCGATATAAAGCCGGGTAGAGCGGTTGTCACCCTCGATGCCGATACGCATCCGCTCGCCCTCATCAATCCGATATCGGAATGTATTCAGGTAACCGTCACGGGAAAAACCAATCATACCGCTCACCGGGTCTGACAAATAGAACACCGCATCGCGCGAACGGAACAACTCGGTACCCGGCTGTTCGTCGGCACCCTCGATGTCGAACTCGATACGGTAGCCGTAACCCACATCCTCAAAAGGATATTCGCTGTTCGGCATAAGCTCCGGCAGCGACCAGAATATCGTGCAGGTGTCACCGCCGGCAGCGACACGCCGGCCCTGCAGATTCACGCCGGGAGCCTCAGAAAGACATCGGCGCCCCGACTCGAACGACTCGAAGGGAACAGTCACAGATGCACCGGTCCAACATTTGGCCGCCAATGTCTGCAATGCCGGAAAAGCCCGGTCGTGAATATCACGGGTGGAAATGCCGTTGCCCACATGGTCGTTCCACACGGCGAACATACCCCCGGCAATCGCAGGGTCACGTTCGGGAAAAACAACACCGTTAATGTTGGCGGGCGTCCATTGGTTGTAAAGAAACTCGATGTTCAAATAATCATAATAATACCCTGCCGCCGGAACGATGTAAACATGGCGGTCAGGAATACTGACAAGACGGTACCCCAGCGCAATCATCTCTTTCGGCTCCGAATAATCCATCGACCACGACTGCATGAGCACATTGTCAACCTTCACCGGAGTTTCACCCTTGGCGTGGCTGAGCGAACCCCACACGCAGGCCTGTTTTCCGAACGACTCCACATAGCGGATATAACGGTCGGTAAAATAGCGGAACTTCTCCACCACTTCCCGGTCCTTGTTGGAATACTCATCCGTTCCGATAGAAACACGAGGCCCGCAGAATACAGGATCATCACCCCCAAGATACTCAGCAAACAAAGCATCCGTAAATTCATACGTCTCTTTCTTGAAAAGGTCGAAATGGTCACTGCCATAAACATCGCTGCCCAATTCAGGCTTGTAATGAACGAACGCCAATGTATGGGCCGGGACATCGATTTCGGGCATAACCTCTACGAAACGGGAAGCCGCCCGCTTTTGGAAATGGCGGAACTCCGCTTTCTTGTAATGACCATCTTCAGCAGCCAGTCCGGGGAACGTCTCCGACTCCAGACGGAATGCAGCATACGTCTTGTTCCAGTCGAAATCAAAAAATTTGGGGAACCCGCTGTCGTTGAGATGAATCTGAAAGAAATTCATCTTGTAATAGGACATGATATCGACATAATCCTGCAAAAACGCCATCGGGATGAATTTACGGCCACAATCGAGCATAAGTCCGCGCAGCGCATAGTCTGGCCAATCGCGCACCCGGCCCTGCGGAACGGCAAACGGCTCCATTGCCATACATGATTCGGCCATTTGCAACAACGTTCGGGTAGCCCAGTAAACACCGGTCACGGTAGGCGCCGACAACTCTGCCCGGCGGCCGATATTCATTTCGTAACCCTCCTCACCCAATCGTTTATCGGACTTAATGCTCAACACGATATCGCCATCCGACACCTTGCCCGTCCCAATCGGCAATTCAAGGCCGAACATATTCATCAGGTCGGCAGAAAGCATCTCGGCCACTCGCTGCAACCCTTCGTCGCCAGCCTTGTAAACGATACGTGTCGCCGAACCCGGCACATAAAGACCAGTACCTCCATGCCACTCTTTAAGTTCCGGAATCACAAAAGGCTTCTCATTGGCGGCATGCGCCATAACTACTGCTGCAAGCAAACAAGACAGAACAAATACTTTCCTAATCATATCCTTCTCTGTTTTATAGCCGATACCGCTCCGGGCAATCAGCTTGATATATTTCCTAATTATGTATTATGACACAAAGATAAGTAAAGTTAAGCAAAAAAATAACCGGCTATACAAATTCAAGAAATTTCCCATGTATAACTTATATGCGATAGAATCTCTTGGCGGGAAATATAGCGTTATTTTTGTCCCGGATTTTTGGATAAATCGTTATAGTTGTAAGTCATTACTCCCTGAAACACTAACCCAAGTGGTGGAGGAGAAACGGGACTTCAATTTTGATTAGATGAGATGAAAAAGAGTTATACAATTGAAATACAGCATATTATATGTAAACTGCCCATTTTGGTATTTTGGAGAGGTCGATTTTCTCGATTTTAACTGATTTTTCAATTTTCGACACTGAACAAAATGGATTATTTTGCTGTTTTTGGGGGTATTTTGATGCAAAAAAATCCACCTAATAAAACACACAGCTGTCCCAAGAAAAAATTAACAAATCATTGTATGTAATTAATAATTA
>JAFLRV010000062.1:1772-11632 GCA_022511245.1 Coprobacter sp. | reverse complement strand
GAACGAGATAACCCTCACCTATTCCGGAAAAGACGAACTCGCCCGCATCATCGAAATCGAGCGCATCAAAGAACTCTGTTTCGAAGGCCACCGCTTCTTCGACATTACCCGGCGCAAGCAGAACCTGGTGCGGTCGCCCCACACCACCTCATCCGTCAAGAAAATAACCTATCCCAGCTATAAATTCGTCCTCCCCATCCCCGAACGAGAAATGGGCGTAAACCACAATATGCAGCCCAATCCCGGCTATTGACCACTAAAACACGAAAAAAACAGATGAAAACAAGAATCCACCGACAAATAACCGCCCTTTGCCTCATCCTGCTCGCCACAGCCTGCGGCAAAGACGAATTCACCCCCTACGATACCCCCTTCATCCGCATTATGCAGGCCGAAGTATCCTCCGTCACGGTAGCCGACAACGGAACCGTCGTCGGCGAATACCTCGTCGCCCTCAGCTCCAGACCCCTGACGGCACCCCTCGAAGTCAATTTCCGGGTCGACACCGGAGACGGCCTCACCGCCGGAGTCGATTACGAAATGCTCACCGCCGGCACCAAACTCGTCTTTCCCGTAGGCGTGTACGACATGTATATCCGGGTGCGCTGGAAACCCAACCCCATCGACCCCGCCAAAAACAACACCATGACCATTACGCTGGAGAGCACCAGCAACCCCGAAGTCGTCATCGGCCTGCCCGGTCCCGCACACAACCAGTCGCAGATGGTCATCACCAAAGTGAAAGGCAGTTGAAAACAAACCCGAAAACAGAGATTAACAACCAATATTTACTAACTGGGAACACCCGTTCCCGCAAAAAAAACAAAAGCTTATGAAAAAGTGTTTCAAAATGTGGCTCTGCTCATTAGCCGTGCTTTCGTTGTTTGCCGCTTGCAGCGACAAAGACGACACCAAAGGCGGCGATAGCAATCAAGGCGGCTCCGTCGCAGGAGACGTACAAATGTTGTCGTTCGGATTCTATGCCGAAGACAATAACGGTGCCTTCAACAGCAATTACACGGCCCTTTCCATTTCGGGCAACGAAATCAAGGTCGCTATGCCCGACGAGTTTGACAAGACGAATCTGGTAGCCCGCTTTACCGCTGCCGACGGCAGCACCGTGACCGTAAACGGTGTCGCACAAGTATCCGGCGTGACCGCCAACGACTTCTCGATACCCGTCGACTATCTCGTAACCAGCGGTTCCAACAACGCCATGTACACCGTGCGCATTACCAAAATGCCCTCGTGGTCGCCCTACAGCACCTGTCCCGATGCAACCGCCAACGACATCGTTTTGCGGCTCCATCCCGAAACCGGAGCACCCTATGTAGCCTTCATCACGGCCGCCAGCAGCACCGATGCCCGTCGCGCCTGCGTCGTGAAATGCGAAAACGGCGCCTGGAGCTATGTCGGCAGCGAAACCGGCATCTCCGAAGGACGACCCGCCAACATCGCCTTCAACTTCGACATGGAAAACAACATGTACCTCGCCTATACCGACTATGCCGCTCCGACGGCCCAGACCATGTCGGTGCAGATGAGCAGCGGCAGCACCTGGTCCTATGTAGGCGAACAAGGCTTTACCTCGACCAAAGCACAGTATATCGGTCTGGGAGCCATCACCCCCTCCGATGTCATCGTGACCTACAGCAGCTCCAGCAAAGGCGAAGAGTTCTATCAGAGAACCGCCTACTGCTCCTTTAACGGAAGCTCGTGGTCAGCAGGAGCCGTACCTCCGGGCCGTACCGACAATCCCGGCTGGTATCCCTGCGTAAAACGCTACGGCGATGCCCTCTATATTGCCGTGTTCGAAATGATTACCAACGGAGCACCCTCGATGTACAAATACCAGAATAAAGGCTGGACCACACTCGGAGAAGTAATCCGTTCCGCCGATGCCGTAACCGGTTATCGCAGCGGCGAAGTTCACTTCGACCTCGACGCCGACGGCAACATCTACATGCTGATGGCCGACGACGGCCCTGCCGGAGACGGAGCCTATAAAGTATGCGTACAGAAATACGATGCCGCCACCGGCGCATGGTCACGCATGGGCAACTACCTCAATACCGGATATGCCGCCGCCAAAGTACCCGGTTCGATGGATATCGGCGTAGACCCCTCCGGAACCCCCGTTGTCGTATTCAAAGACCCGAACAACTGCCCCGCAGTCATCACCTTCGACAACGAAACCAAAGACTGGAGCGAACCCGTTGTAGTGGGCGGCGATACCGGAATCGGAAACGTTTCGATAGCATTTAACGAAACAGAAGGATACATCCTCTATACCGATACCAACAAAAACCTGAAACTCTGCTCTTACGGCGTAGCCGAATAAGCATGCAGGAACATGTCGTGACACATGTAGGGACATGTCGTGACCCGTCCGGAAGACCGAACAGCGGCAGTCCCTGCAACAATGTCGTGACACATGTAGGGACGTGTCGTGACACGTCCGGAAGATTGAACCCGGAAATGTAGGGACATGTCGTGACATGTCCGGGAGACCGGACTCGTGAAACAACAAAAAAAATGTCGTGACACATGTAGGGACATGTCGTGACATGTCCGGAAGATGGACCCCGAAGACCCAACAAAAAGGCCGGCAGCAGCAAGCTGTCGGCCTTTCTTGTTTCATAACATTTCATGACCCTATTTAGGACGATACATAAAAAAATAGCGTCATGTATACACATGTTCACAAGGAAAATATTAACTTTGTAAAAGTTGAGAACAAAAACATGCACCTTATAAATGACAATATCCACAACCTGGTTGCCTTGTGTAAAAAGTACAAGGTAAATAAGCTGTATGCTTTCGGGTCGGTTCTTACCATCGACTTCAACGAGCAAAGCGATGTGGATATATTGGTCAATTTTAATTCAGAGATAAACTATCGCAATTACGCCGATAATTTCTTTGATTTTTATAATGCGCTGAAAGCCTTGTTCGGAAGAGAAGTCGATTTGGTAGATGAATTATCAGTGAAAAATCCCTATTTCAAAGAAGAACTGGAAGAAACCAAATATCTGATTTATGGATAGAAAACTGAAAAAATATCTGACAGACATTCTCTCTTCTATAATGGAGATAGAATCTTTCATGGAAGGCCGTTCAAAAGAATATGAGACTTTTTGCAATGATTTGCTCTTCAGAAGAGGCGTTGAACGGAATATCGAAATCATGGGAGAGGCCATGAATAACGTCCTGAAAATTAATCCCGATATTCCCGTTACAGCCGCCAGAAAGATTGTCGATACCCGAAATTTTATAATACATGCCTACGATTCGTTAATGCCCGATATTCTTTGGGGCATTGTTGTAAATCATATGCCCTTGTTGAAACAGGAAATAGAAGCCATTTTAAATAACGGTTAACGCACTGTCGTCAATCATTTCGACAAAAACCTGAAACGCTGCTCTTACGGCGTAGCCGAATAAGCATGCGGGAACATGTCGTGACACATGTCGTGACATGTCGTGACCCGTCCGGAAGATGGACCCGGAAATGTAGGGACATGTCGTGACATGTCCGGAAGATGGACCCCGAAGACCCAACAAAAAGGCCGGCAGCAGCAAGCTGTCGGCCTTTCTTGTTTTCATTTTTTTCATCAGCAGTTGACAATCTCCCGGCCAAACGGCGTGAGTGCCACCGCCATCAGTTTGAAATGCTGACGGCCGAACGGGATACCGATAATCGTGATGCAGAAAAGCACACCCAGCACCAGATGCTCCAGCGCCAGACATATCCCCCCGAACAGCAGCCAGAAGATGTTCATGAACGTACACAGGCAGCCGCTCCCTTTCTCCGAAACCACGCTCTTCCGGCCGAACGGAAACAACGCCAGCGAGCCGATTTTGAAAATCTGTATCCCGAACGGGATGCCGATAATCGTACAGCAGAGCAGCAACCCCGAAAAAACATACCCCAGAGCCAGGAAAAGACCCCCGAAAACAATCCAGATGATATTACCCAATGTGTTCATAACAGATAAAATAAGAATAATGCGCCTCAAAAATAAACATTTCGGAGCAATCGGCCATACATGAAGAATCAAAAAAGAAAAAAAGCCCCGTTATACCTCGTTGCGGAGATTGAATTTCCCGATTTCCTCCAGTTCCACCAGCTTGTTGACAATCGCATAAATCGTCAGCCCCGCCGCACTGTGAATCTGCAGTTTCTTGGCGATGTTCCGGCGGTGGGTGATGACCGTATGGGCCGAAAGAAAAAGCCGTTCCGCAATTTCCTTGTTGGTCAGCCCCTTGACGACCCCCACGACAATCTCCTTTTCCCGGTCGCTCAGCATCTGCGTCTGCACCTCGCTGTCCGCAGGGCAGGAGAGGAGCGACGATATTTTGCCGGAGACCGATTCCGCCTCGTCATAAATCGAAAACTGTCCGTCGTAGCGGTTGAGCAGCGAGCCCTCCACCACCGAGCAGAGCAGCGCCACACATTTGATATGAGGCACATTGCACTCCGTTTTGAATTTGCGCAGGTCAGCATACCCCATCAGCGCCGGATTCACGATAAGCACATCCGGTTTGTGCAGCCGTAAGCAGTCAGCCAGCGACTCGATATGCGCAATTTCAATCGGCTGAATATGAAAACCCGGTATCCGTCTGATAACAGACGTCACCCCGCTGCGCAAGATAACCGACGGTTCGGCAATGGCAATTTTCAACACTTTCCGGCCCATACACCCCTCTCTTTCTCTACCTGTGCGATAAGCGGCACAAACAGATAATCCTCGACCCGGCAGTGCTCCAGCAAATCCCGTTCACACGAAAAAATATCGAACAGCACCTCGTTCAGCAAGTTGCTGCTCTCACCCGCCGGATAATATTTGATGATGATGTTTTTCAGCTCCGAAAGTTTCGCCCCGATAGGAGAATGCCGTTTGCTGAACACCCCGATATTGTAGTCGGGCAGGAGAGTCCCGTCCAGCAGTTGCTCCACATACGTGAACACGGTGCGGTCTTCATACTCCATGTGCCGTTTCACCTCCAGTACATAATCGTCGAAAAAGCGCAGGATGAGAAACGACACCTCTTTCGGAGACGACGCTATCGCCTCCACCAGTTTCACCCGTATCAGCGGCAGTTTGAACCCCAGAAAATAGCGGTGTGCGTTTTTCAGATAAGAAATCAGCGAAGGCAGGTTCGTCCCCTCGCCCCCGTTCTCCAGCGAATAGTCGTTCTCGCACAGGAAATTCACCACCGAGAGAAACGTACAAGTATCCACCCCGTGCCGGGCACATACCTCCGCCACACTTTGGTCGCCGAAACCTAAAGAAATATTGAAGCGGCTGAGTACCGTCAGCAGCGAGTAATCCTCCCCCACCAGGTCGCTCATGCGGTCAGTAGCCTGATATTTGTGCTGTGTCATATCGTTATCGGTTTATCTGTAATTCCGGCATCGGGGAGACATGCCCCCCGATGCAGAAACATAACATAAAACATAATTAGGACGAATATAACCTTAAAACCGGGAGCAAAATAACATCCGGAAACGCTCTCCTGCAATCCCCATTTGTAGGTATTTGAGCCGTTGCAATCCCCTTTTTGGAGTAAAAACAGCCCGCCGGAGCCTTTACGCCCCTTCCAGACAAGCGTCCAGCGCCTTGACCAGACCCACCCGGTCGAGCCGTTGACCGATGAATACGATTTTCTGCATCCGGTCGCCGTACACCCTGTCCCAGTCCCGCAGCAGACCCGGATCCTGAGCCAGCAGCTGCATCAGATCCTCCTCCGGAGCCGCCGCATACCACAAGCCGGCATCGGTCAGTTTTTTCTGTACCCCCGCCTGTTCAAAGACAAACGACATGTCCCGGTTGTTGGCAAAATAGCAGATACCCTTTGCCCGGATAACATTTTTCGGCCACTGCGTCGCCACGAACCGGTCGAATTTGTTCAGGTCGAACGCCGGCCGCCGGTAGTAGACGAACGTCTCGATGCCATACTCCTCCGTCTCGCCCTCCCCGTGATGATGGTGGTGGTGATGTCCGTGCCCATGCTCATGATTGTGCTCATGGTCGTGCCCATGCTCATGATTGTGCTCATGGTCGTGCTCATGGTCATGGTCGTGGTCGTGGTGCTCATGGTCGTGCTCATGCTCATGCTCGTGTTCGTGTTCGTGCGGATGCAGCGCCGCTTCCTCCTCTTCAGCCGTCGCCCGGCGTTCGATTTCCCGAATCCAGCCCGCCGAAGTCGCCACCCGTTCGAAATCGAACAACCCCGTGCCGATAATCCGCTCCAGGTCGATATCGGCATAATCGCATTCGATGATATCGGCACCCGGCTGCAATGCCCTCACAATCTGCCGGATGCGGCCCAGTTCATCAGGCCGCACCTCCGACGCCTTGTTCAGCAGGATGATGTTGCAGAACTCGATTTGCTGGATAAGCAGGTTCTCGATATCCTCCTCGCCGATGTCTTTCCGGGTGAGGTCCCGGCCGCCGGAAAACTCGCTTTGCAGCCGCAGCGCATCCACCACCGTCACGATGCAGTCGAGACGGCCCGTGCCATGTTTCGAGTAAGCCTCGCCCATAGCCGGAATCGAACAAATCGTCTGGGCGATAGGAGCCGGTTCACACACCCCGCTCGCCTCGATAACGATATAGTCGAAGCGACCCATTTTCAGAATGTCGTCAATTTGCTCGACCAGATCCATTTTCAGCGTACAGCAGATGCAGCCATTTTGCAGCGCCACCAGACTGTCGTCCTTTTTGCCCACGATGCCCCCCTTTTCGATAAGAGCCGCATCGATATTCACCTCGCCGATGTCGTTTACCACTACCGCAAACCGGATGCCCCGTTCATTCGCCAGAATCCGGTTGACCAGCGTTGTTTTCCCGCTGCCCAGATAGCCGGTCAGCAGCAATATGGGAATTTCGTTCAAGTTGTTCATAAGCCAGTTATATTATAATATTATAAATCATTATTATCCAGTTGCCAGATGTCCCACGCCGCCAGCGCCTGCCGTTGAAGCATTTCGAGCCCGTTTTTCACCACAGCCCCCATCTCCCGGCCCCGCCGCATAAACAGCGTCTCTTCCGGGTTGTAGATGAGGTCATACAGCAGGTGGTCCGGCGAAAGAAACCCGTACGGAATGTCAGGACACACCTCCGGGTGCGGATGCATCCCCACCGGCGAAGAGTTCACGATGACCGTATGACCGGCCAGGACCTCCGCCGTAAGCTCCCCGTAGGAGAGCTGACCCGGACGAGGCGTGCGCGAGACAAACACCGGGACGATGCCCAGCATCTCCAGTCCGAGCCGCACCGCCTTCGAAGCCCCGCCCGTGCCCAGAATGAGCGCCCGGCGGTGACCCGGCCGCAACAGCGGGCGGATAGATCCCGTAAAACCGACGATGTCCGAGTTGTAACCCTTCAGCCGGAGCCGCTCCCCCTCCCGGATAAACCGGATGACATTCACCGCCCCGATGCGCCGGGCCGTCTCGTCCAGTTCGTCCAGATAAGGAATCACCGCCTCTTTGTACGGAATCGTCACGTTCATACCCCGCAGACCCCGTTCACTGGCCACGATTTCCGGCAGCCGGGCGATATCCTCGATTTCGAAGTTGACATACTCGGCGTTCCGGCCCTCCGCCGCAAACCTTTCGTTGAAGAACCGGCGCGAAAACGAGTGCCCCAGCGGGTAGCCCGTCAGTCCGTAAATCTCTCTCTCGTTTGTCGTTTCACACATCCTGTAACCTCCGTTTAATTTCCATTATATTTCGACAGACGCAATATCTCCCGGCTCTCCGTCACGCTGTCGGTAAGCAGTTGCAGCAAAGAAACATCCCGGTGGCGCCTCATATATTCCGACACGATGCGCCAGCCCGTCCAGCGTCCGGCCCGTCCCGGCGCCTCCAGTGTGAGCGGAGCCGTGAAAGGAGCCGGTGCGATA
Organism: Coprobacter sp.; assembly: GCA_022511245.1. GTDB lineage: Bacteria > Bacteroidota > Bacteroidia > Bacteroidales > Coprobacteraceae > Coprobacter. Next base: position 3,721 of record JAFLRV010000062.1, on the reverse strand, counting down.
TATTTGTTGCGGGTCAGCCCGTCGGTCGAGAACAAATCCTGCTGCCGCAGCATGCGGTCCCAGATGATACGTTCATTTTTCGACAGCCACTCCGCCTGCACCGGAGAGTAGCCCAGAATATAAGCCGTCGGCGTCTCCGGCAGCAGCCGTTCCGCCGCATAAAGAATCTTTCCCTCATATATCATTCTGTCCAGCAGCATTTCCGGCCCGTTCGGCTCCCGGTAAGGAAACCGGTCATACAGCCACACCAGCGCCACGCCCGGCACAATGTAATCAGGCGTTTTCGTCAGCCGCTGGTAGTCGTAGAACACATCCCCGTAACCCGGATAATCCGCCCCCAGAAAATTGTCCAACGCAATGGAAATCACGCTGTCGGTCACCACATACGACTGGTTCATCCCCGAAACATGCGAATAGATGAGCGGCCGTTCCGCCTCCGGAAACTGCCGGGCGATTTCCCCGAAAAGCAAACCCAGACCCCGCTCCGTATCCCGCAGGTCGGCAAATTGCCGCTCCGTATCCTCGTACAGCCGTTTCACTGGCGGAGCCGAGAAGAACCGCCGCAGACCCGATACCGGATACCCCGAATCAGCAGGAGAGAGGTTCAGCACCCCCTCGCAGTACAACCGCACAAAAGCCCCGTACCGCTCCGCAAAAGCCGCCTCCTGCGCCGCCGATTCGCTGCCGAACGCTTCAGCCAGCTCCCGGTCGAACCGCACGATTTCCACCGCCTCCGGCCGCAATGCCCGGTCGCCGCCGCTGCCGCAACCCGCCGCAAACAGCACCAGACACAGCAGACAAGAACACATATACCTGTTTATATACATACCTGTTAAGTAGAAGAACACCTGCAAAAATAACGAATTTTTACCGCATAAAAGCAGCCGGACCCCATAAAATAACCCCCGCCGCCCCGTTAAATTCAGGATTGTTCACATCCCCCGCGAAAAAAAATATTTCGTTACATCTTTTTTTAGTTATATTTCCTTATCTTTGTCCATCCGGTATCGGGGCCTGTCCCCGCCGGACCCGGTTGTTTTTTACTAAATACCGCCCCATAATGAAAGAAACGGTAAGCAGATATATACGATGGATGATGTTGCTGGCGGTCCTCTCGCTGGCCTCCGGCGTGCAGGCCAAAGACGACAAGTTCGTGCTGGTTATCGATGCCGGACACGGCGGTAAAGATCCCGGAGCGCTCGGTTCCCGGTTCAAGGAAAAAGACATCAACCTGGCCATTGCCCTCAAGTTCGGCGCACTCGTACAGTCCAGCCATCCCGACGTCAAAGTCGTCTACACCCGCAAAAACGACAACTTTGTCGAGTTGCAGGAGCGGGCCGCCATTGCCAACCGGGCCAAAGCCGACCTGTTCGTCTCCGTCCACACCAACTCGGCCGTCAGCAAAGCCGCCTACGGCACCGAAACCTATACGCTGGGTCTCGCCCGTACCGAAGAAAACCTCCGGGTAGCCAAGCGGGAGAACGCCGTGATTCTGCTCGAAGACGACTTCTCCGCCCGTTACGAAGGATTCGACCCCAATTCCACCGAATCCTATATCATGTTCGAATTTATGCAGGACCGCCACATGGAGCAGAGCATCAATCTGGCCTCCGTTATCCAGAAGCAGTTTACCTCCCACGCCAAGCGCACCGATCGGGGCGTGCGGCAGGCCGGTTTTCTGGTCCTGCGCAATACCGGCATGCCCAGCGTGCTCATCGAAGTAGGCTACATCTCCAATGCCGCCGAAGAAACCTTTTTAGGCTCCGCCGACGGACAGCAGAAAATGGCCAGCTCCATATACAACGCCTTCTGTGAATACAAAGCCGACGCCGACCGCAAGGCCGGCCGGGCCATAGCCGCCGTACAGCCGACACAACCGACACCGCCAACACAGCCGGCCCAGACACCCGCCAAACCGGCCCAGACACCCGCCAAACCGGCCCAGACAC
>JAFLRV010000062.1:0-1672 GCA_022511245.1 Coprobacter sp. | reverse complement strand
ACCCGCCAAACCGGCCCAGACACCCGCCAAACCGGCCCAGACACCCGCCAAACCGACACAGACGTCCGCCAAACCGGCCCAGACACCCGCCGCAGCCGCCACACCGGCAGCGACCGTTGCCCCGCCGGCCCAATCGGCGCAGCCCGTCCCGGCCGGAGACGGCGAAATCATCTACAAAGTGCAGTTTATGACCTCGACGGTGCAGTTCCGGGACGGCGCCCCCGAATACAAAGGGCTGAAATCCGTCTCCAGCTACAAAGAAGGCAATCTCTACAAATACACCTGCGGCGAAAGCACCACCAAAGCCGGGTTGCAGCAAACCCTCAACGAAGTACGCAACCTCTTTAAAGACGCCTTTATCGTGTCGTTCCAGAACGGCGTAAGAATAAAATAATTAACAAGAACATTATGAAAAAACTGTTTTCCAAAGAGATAATTATCGCCCTCTCCGTTATCGTGAGCGGCATACTGCTGGTTATGGCGATTAATTTCATGAAAGGCATTAACCTCATGAAACCCGCCAACTACTATTACGTAGAGTACGAAAACGTGAACGGACTCACCGTCTCCACCCCCGTGCTGGTCGACGGTTTCAAGGTCGGGCTGGTGCGCTCCATGCGCTACGATTACGAAAAGACCGGACATGTCATTGTCGAAATCAGCCTCGATAACAAACTCAAAGTACCCTCCGGCAGCAAAGCCCTGCTCAAAGTCGACTTTCTCGGCACCGCCACGATTGACCTGGAGCTGAACAAATACGTCAGCACCCTGCACAAAGCCGGCGACACGCTGGTCGGCGAGAACGCCCCCGATATGCTCGGCGGCCTGCAGAACGACATGCTCCCGCAGGTGACAGCACTCCTGCCCAAGCTCGACAGCATCCTCTCCGGAGTGCAGGCCCTCGTAGGCGACGAAGCCGTGAGCGCATCCGTGCATCGGCTCGACAATATCACCGCCAACCTCGAAGCCTCTTCAGCCCAGCTGAACCGCCTGATGGGACAAGATGTACCCGCCCTGTTGAAAAATGTCTCGTCCATTACCGGCAATGTCGACCAGTTTACCGGCACACTGAACCGGCTCGAACTCGAACAGACCCTCGCTTCGCTCGACACCACGATAGCCAACCTGCGCAGCGTCTCCGAAGAACTGAAGAACCCTGACGGCACCATCGGACAGCTCATGAACAACGGCGCCCTCTACGATAAACTGGTGCATACCGCCGGCAGTGCCGACTCCCTGCTGATTGATTTGCGGGAAAATCCCAAACGCTACGTTCACTTTTCGCTCTTCGGCAAAAAACAGTGACCCGTCCGAAAGGTTGAACCCAAAATGTAGGGACATGTCGTGACATGTCCGGGAGACCGAACCTTAGTAGGGCCATGTCGTGACACATCCGGAAAACCGAACTTTGTAGGGACATGTCGTGACATGTCCGGAATCCGAACCTTGTAGGGCCATGTCGTGACCCGTCCGGAAGGTTGAACCCGAAATGTAGGGACATGTCGTGACACGTCCGAAGGCCGAACCCAAAATGTAGGGACATGTCGTGACATGTCCGAAAGCCGAACCCGAAATGTAGGGGCCATGTCGTGACCCGTCCGAAGGCCGAACCCGAAATGTAGGGACGTGTCGTGACACACAGCTGTCCCAAGAAAAAATTAACAAATCATTG
>JAFLRV010000061.1 GCA_022511245.1 Coprobacter sp. | reverse complement strand
TGAACCCCGTTCGTCGGACGAATACAAATACGAAGTAATCAGTCGCGGCGGTAACTACGACACCTACGATACCAACTGTGCAACCCGGCAGTGGCGGATATTGTGCGGGAACATCAAGAACGACATGACGTTCCCCGGCGGCGAAATCTGGTTCACCAAAATCGGTTTCCGGGTAGTGCGCTACGACAAGTAAGAAACACACTTTTTCATTCATTATAAAAAGGGAACCCTTCTTCGGAAAGGTTCTCTTTTTTTATGCCGGAAACCGCCGCCGGGTGCCGGATATAAAAATATTTTCATAAAATTTTAATTGTCTGTAAAATAATTGCTACATTTGCACCCTTGTAACAAGAGAATTGTAAAATTTTGCCGATACAGGGAAAACAATCTGCCCGTGCAGCTGTTTTTTCGTTGTCGGAAAAGCCAAAGAGAAAAAGAAAAATATGATAAAGATAACCTTTCCCGATAATTCGGTAAAAGAATTTGCCGCCGGAACCACACCGTTGCAGATTGCCGAAAGTATCAGTCCCCGTCTGGCACAGGAAGTGCTCGCCGCCACCGTCGACGGAGCCGAATGGGACTTGTCCCGCCCCATTGAGGAAGATGCGGCGATAAAACTTTTCAAATGGGACGACGCCGAAGGAAAACACGCCTTCTGGCACTCCTCCGCACACCTGCTGGCCGAAGCCCTGCAAGAGCTCTATCCCGGTATCAAGTTCGGTATCGGCCCGGCCATCGAAAACGGATTCTATTACGACGTAGATACCGGCGACACCCCCATCAAAGAGGGCGATTTCGCCGCTATCGAAGCCAAAATGATGGAACTGGCCTCCCGCAAGGAAGAGATTGTGCGGAAAGAGATTTCGAAAGCCGATGCCCTCGCCATGTTCGGCGACCGCAAGGAAGAGTACAAAGTCGAACTCATCGGCGAACTCGAAGACGGTTCGATAACCACCTATACGCAGGGCAGCTTCACCGACCTCTGTCGGGGGCCGCATCTGCCCAATACGTCGGCGATTAAGGCCGTGAAGATTCTCTCGCTGGCCGGAGCCTACTGGCGGGGCGACGAGAAACGTCCCCAGCTCACCCGTGTCTACGGCATCACCTTCCCCAAGAAGAAAATGCTCGACGAATACCTGGCCCTGCTGGAAGAAGCCAAAAAGCGAGACCACCGCAAAATCGGCAAGGAGATGGAGCTCTTCATGTTCTCCGAGACCGTAGGCAAGGGTCTGCCCATGTGGCTGCCCAAAGGTACCGCCGTCCGTCTGCGGCTCGAAGACATTCTGAAGAAAATACAGCGCCGTTTCGGCTACCAGCAGGTGATGACCCCCCATATCGGGAACAAACTGCTCTATGTCACCTCCGGTCACTATGCCAAATACGGCAAAGACTCGTTCCAGCCGATACACACCCCCGAAGAAAACGAAGAGTATCTGCTGAAACCCATGAACTGCCCCCACCACTGCGAAATATACAAATGGCAGCCCCGCTCCTACAAAGACCTGCCGTTGCGGTTTGCCGAGTTCGGTACCGTATACCGTTACGAGCAGAGCGGAGAGCTGCACGGCCTGACCCGTGTACGCAGTTTCACGCAGGACGACGCCCACATCTTCTGCCGTCCCGACCAGGTGAAAGACGAGTTCCTGAAAGTGATGGATATCATCTTCATTATTTTCAAGGCATTGGATTTCAAAGATTTCGAAGCGCAGATTTCCCTGCGTGACCCCAATAACAAGGAGAAATACATCGGGACCGACGAAAACTGGGAACGGGCCGAACGGGCCATTGTCGAAGCCTGTCAGGAAAAAGGACTCAATGCCCGTGTAGAACTGGGCGAAGCCGCTTTCTACGGCCCCAAACTCGACTTTATGGTCAAAGACGCCATCGGCCGCCGCTGGCAGCTGGGCACCATCCAGGTCGACTACAACCTGCCCGAACGCTTCGAACTCGAATACACCGGAAGCGACAACCAGAAACATCGGCCCGTGATGATACACCGGGCGCCTTTCGGCTCTATGGAACGCTTTGTGGCAGTGCTCATCGAGCACACTGCCGGAAAATTCCCCCTGTGGCTCACCCCCGAACAGGTCGTTATTATGCCGATTAGCGAAAAATACAACGACTATGCCGGCAAGGTGGCGCAGGAACTGGAAATGCGGGACATCCGCACGACCGTCGACAACCGCAACGAGAAAATCGGCCGCAAGATTCGTGACAACGAACTCAAGAGAATACCCTATTTGCTCATTGTCGGCGAAAAAGAAGAAGAAAATAATGAAGTTTCGGTAAGAAAACAGGGCGAAGGTGATAAAGGTTCGATGAAAATTGCTACCTTTGCCGATATTTTGACCGAAGAGGTAGAAAAAATGATAAACCAATGGTAATTTGAATGGAGAAAAAAACATTTAGCGGTAACAACGATGTAAGAAAAAACGGCCCTGCCCGGAAAGCAGATGGCATGAAAGACCAATATCGCATCAACGAACGGATTCGGGTGCGTGAAGTTCGTTTGGTCGGTGAAAATGTGGAACAGGGAATCTATACCATACAGGAAGCCCTGCGCATTGCCGACGAACAGGAACTCGATTTGGTCGAAATCTCTCCCAACGCCGTGCCGCCAGTTTGCCGCATTACCGATTATCAGAAATTTTTGTACCAGCAGAAAAAACGGTTGAAAGAGCAGAAAGCCAAGTCGACGAAGGTGGTGGTCAAGGAGATTCGTTTCGGACCTCAGACCGATGACCACGACTACAATTTCAAACTGAAACACGCCAAAGGCTTTTTGGAAGAAGGCGCCAAAGTCAAAGCCTATGTATTTTTCAAAGGCCGTTCCATTCTTTTCAAAGAGCAGGGTGAAGTGCTGTTGCTGCGCTTTGCCAACGATTTGGAAGATTACGGCAAGGTGGAGCAGTTGCCCGTGCTCGAGGGAAAGCGCATGATTATCATGCTCTCGCCCAAGAAAAAATAAGAAAGAAGAAAAACGGGAGTGAATCCCGATTTATTGAATACATAATTAAATTTTTTGTAAAATGCCAAAACTGAAAACTAATTCCGGTGCCAAAAAGAGGTTCGCCCTTACCGGATCAGGGAAAATTAAAAGAAAACACGCTTTTAAAAGTCACATTCTGACCAAAAAGACCAAAAAGCAGAAACGTAACCTTACCCATTTCACAATGGTGCATGCCTCCAATGAGAAGAGCGTAAAAGAACTTTTGTGTCTGAAATAAGAACAGGAAAGCGAGTTTAACGAATTATTAACCGAATGACTTTAGCTTGAAGATTGCTGCCCGACAGTAACGCTAACATTCAAAATTACAAAAAACCATGCCAAGATCAGTAAATCATGTTGCTTCAAGAGCACGCAGAAAAAAAATTCTTAAATTAACCAGAGGATATTACGGAGCCCGTAAAAATGTATGGACCGTTGCCAAAAACACGTGGGAAAAAGGTCTGACCTATGCCTACCGTGACCGCAAGGCTAAAAAACGCAACTTCCGCGCACTGTGGATTCAGCGTATCAACGCCGCCGCCCGTCTCGAAGGAATGTCCTATTCCAAACTGATGGGAGCCCTGCACAAAGCCGGTATCGAAATCAACCGCAAAGTGCTGGCCGATTTGGCGATGAACAATCCGCAGGCATTCCAGGCTATCGTGAAGAAAGTAAAATAAATACGCTATTCCGATATGAAAAACGGCTGTCTCCGCAGGAGGCGGCCGTTTTTGTTTGGGCCGCCGGGCCGGACCGGGAGGGTTAAAAAAACTTGTCCGGGCCCTTCTTTTTCCCCGAAAAGTTTGACAGCTCGGCAATTTAATTGTATATTTGTATGAAGAATAAGGCATAGGTCGCATCGCAGTTGATTGGGAAACTCGTCAATGATTATGAAATGCCGAGAAACGCTTTCTTCTCCAATGGCGGGCCACGCCCTTCGGGGTATGCTTAGCACGGTGGATTACAAAGGAGGAGGGCACTCAAATCCTTTTTATTCGGAGTTTCATCGCATCCTCCGGTGCGACTTTTTAAAATAAAAGCCGGTAAGTGGTAAACTTATCGGCTTTTCGTTTGTTATAATTCCGGGTACAAGATAAAGCTGTTCGGATACAACCGGAGACCGGCTTGCCGCTCTGACAAGTATGCGAACCCTTTTTTACAGACAAAAGAAAAATAATGTAGTATGAAAAAATTAATCTATTTCTTTGCTTTGCTGGGTATGGCCGGCATAGCAGCCTGTTCAGGCAGAAACAACAATGCCGCTCTGACGGAAGTGGTGATGGTGACCGATTCCATCGTGCCCGATACCACGACCATTGCGGTGTATGAAGGTGTATTGCCCGGTGCCGATGTGAGCGGAATACGCTATCTACTGGCGCTGGGTCGTACCGAAACCGGCGACAGTGTCTATCAGATGACACTGAACTATCTGGGAATGAACGATAACAACGACACGACCTATATTCAGGAAGGACAGTGGGGAATCATTAAGAACGGACGCATCCTGCCCCGCTATTCCACCGTCTATCAGCTGAGCGACTCCTCCGGAGTCATCCGCTACCGCTTCCTCGATATGAACGACAGCATCGTCATGCTGGGACAAGATATGCAGTTGCCCTCGATGCTGCACCACTATTCGTTGAAGAAAAAATAAATCCGAGTTTACCCGATTTTTAAATAAAGTACCCTCATTTCCCGAAAAAGGCTGTCCGGCAAGGACGGCCTTTTTTCATCCGCCGAAACGGCCGGAAAACCCTGCGGCGGTTGTTATTTTATTATCTTTTGAGAATGATTTTTGATAATTTGAAATAAAAGTTAAAATTAATCTGTTATTTTTTCAATGGATATCTGTTTTTTTTAACCTATTATTTGGATAATCGAACGAAAGCCCGTACATTTGCACAACGATTTGAAAAAACAGAGAAATGATTAGCCATACTGCAATACGTTTCATGAACCTGTCAGGGTTGTTTCTGCTTGGTGTCGTCGTGCGCGGAGAAGAATAAGAAAGGTTTGCAGTTGCTTTAGGAGCATAATGATAATAAAGTAATAAAGCCTTTCTGTCGGAGAGGCTTTTTTATTATAGGTAAAAAATGGAAACGAACATGAAATATCCGTTACGCAGTGCCGCCAGCACACAAGGCCGCCGCATGGCCGGTGCGAGAGCCCTTTGGCGGGCCAACGGCATGAAAGAAGAACAGCTGGGAAAACCGGTCATCGCCGTTGTAAACTCCTTTACCCAATTTGTACCGGGACACGTACATCTGCATGAAATCGGACAGAAAGTAAAAGCCCAAATAGAAAAACTGGGCTGCTTCGCCGCCGAATTCAACACCATCGCCATCGACGACGGTATCGCTATGGGGCACGACGGCATGCTCTATTCACTCCCTTCGCGTGACCTGATTGCCGACAGCGTCGAATATATGGTCAATGCCCACAAAGCCGATGCGATGGTCTGCATCAGCAACTGCGACAAAATAACGCCGGGCATGCTCATGGCCGCCATGCGGCTCAACATCCCCGCCGTATTCGTATCCGGCGGCCCGATGGAAGCCGGTTGTCTCGGCGACCGGGCACTCGACCTGATAGATGTCATGATAGAAGCCGGCGACGACTCCGTCAGCGACCGGCAGGTACAGGAAGTCGAACACGCCGCCTGTCCCACCTGCGGCTCCTGTTCCGGCATGTTCACCGCCAATTCGATGAACAGTCTCAACGAAGCGCTGGGGCTGGCCCTGCCCGGCAACGGCACCATTGTCGCCACCCACCGCAACCGGGAGCGGCTTTTCGAAAAAGCCGCCCGGCTCATCGTCGACAACAGTTACAAATATTACCGTGACGGCGATACTTCGGTACTCCCCCGCAGCATCGCCACCCGACCCGCATTCCTCAATGCCATGACGATGGACATTGCCATGGGCGGCTCCACCAATACCGTGCTGCATCTGCTGGCCATCGCCCACGAGGCCGGAGTCGATTTCACGATGGACGATATCGACCGGCTCTCCCGCAAATCGCCCGTGTTGTGCAAGGTAGCCCCCAATTCCCATTACCATATCCAGGATGTGAACCGGGCCGGAGGCATACTCTCCATTCTCAGCATCCTGCGCCGGCAGGGATTGCTCGACACCTCCGTCTTCCGGGTCGACGGGCTGACCCTCGACCAGGCCATCGACCGCTATGCCGTCGACGGGCCCCTCTTTGACGACGAAGCCGCCGATTTGTGGAAAAGCGCACCCGCCAACCGTTTCAACCTGAAAATGGGTTCGCAGGACACGATGTATAAAGAACTGGATACCGACCGGGAGACCGGCTGTATCCGTGACTTTGAACACGCCTATGTAAAAGACGGCGGACTGGCCGTTCTCAAAGGCAACATCGCACAGGACGGCTGCGTGGTGAAAACCGCCGGCGTCGACGAGAGCATATTCCATTTCGTCGGTACCGCCAAAGTGTTCCAGTCGCAGGAAGAAGCCTGCGAAGGAATTTTGGGCGGCAAAGTCGAGAGCGGCGATGTCGTGGTCATTACCCACGAAGGGCCCAAAGGCGGGCCCGGCATGCAGGAGATGCTCTATCCCACCTCCTATATCAAATCCCGTCATCTCGGCAAAGAGTGCGCCCTCATTACCGACGGCCGTTTCTCCGGCGGAACATCGGGCCTCTCCATCGGACACATCTCGCCCGAAGCCGCAGCCGGCGGCAATATCGGGCTGGTGAGAGACGGCGATGTGATAGACATCAATATCCCCGAACGCACCATTAACGTCCGGCTCAGCGACGAAGAACTCGCTGCCCGCCGGGCCGGAGAAGAGGCGCGGGGCAAAGCGGCCTTTACCCCCCGTGACCGCGACCGCAGCATCTCGAAAGCCCTTCGGGCCTACGCCGCTATGGTCAGCTCGGCCGACAAAGGCGGAGTGAGAATCATTTGACCGGACCGATACGGGAAAAACTATGTTTTGGGCAGATAAAAAGAAATAGATGAATCATATGGCAACAGAAAAAATATCCGGCTCCGAAGCGTTGATTCGTTCGCTTCTGGCCGAAAATGTAAAAACGATATACGGATATCCCGGCGGTGCGATTATGCCTGTATTCGACTGCCTCTACGATTACAAAGACCGGGTGCGGCACATTCTCGTGCGGCACGAACAGGGAGCCACCCACGCCGCACAGGGCCACGCCCGTGTTTCCGGCGAGACCGGCGTCGTGCTGGTAACCTCCGGCCCGGCCGCCACCAATATCATTACCGGTGTGACCGACGCCATGATCGACAGTACGCCGCTGGTGGTCATTACCGGACAGGTAGCCTCCTCGCTGCTGGGTACCGATGCCTTTCAGGAAACCGACGTGGTGGGCATTACCCAGCCCGTCACCAAGTGGAGCTACCAGATACGCCGACCCGAAGATATCGCATGGGCCGTCGCCAGAGCCTTTTATATCGCCCGCACCGGCCGTCCCGGCCCCGTTGTGCTCGATATGGCCAAAGACGCACAGCAGGGGACGGTCGAGTTCCAGTATAAAAAATGCGACTACATTCGCAGTTATGTACCCTATCCCCCGATAAACGACGCCGACGTACAGCGGGCCGCCGACGTCATTAATGCGGCACAGAAACCCCTCCTCCTGCTGGGGCAGGGCGTTGTGTTGAGCCATGCCGAGCCGGAATTGACGGCACTCGTCGAAAAAGCCGATATCCCTGTCGGCTGCACCCTGCTGGGACTCTCGGCCCTGCCTACCGACCACCCGCTGAACAAAGGGATGCTGGGCATGCACGGAAACGTAGGCCCCAACATCAAAACCAACGAATGCGACGTCCTTATCGCTGTGGGCATGCGTTTCGACGACCGGGTGACCGGCGACCTCCGGACCTATGCCCGGCAGGCCAGAATCGTACACCTCGATATCGACGCTTCAGAATTTGACAAGAACGTCAAGACCGAAGTCGCCGTACTGGGCGATGCCAAAGAGAGCCTGTCGAGACTGCTCCCCCTGCTGGAAGAGAAAAAACATACCGACTGGATTGAAAGCTTCACGCCCTGCGAACGCCGGGAATATGAAACCGTCATAGCCCCCGAACTCTTTTCGTCATCCGGCCCCATACAGATGGGCGAGGTCGTGCGCAAAGTCTCCGAAGCTACCGGCAACCGGGCCGTTCTCGTCACCGATGTCGGCCAGAACCAGATGTTCGGCGCCCGATACTTCAAATTTACACAGACCCGCAGCATCGTCACCTCCGGCGGACTGGGAACGATGGGATTCGGCCTTCCCGCCGCTATCGGAGCCAAAATCGGAGCCCCCGACCGCACCGTCTGCCTCTTTGTCGGCGACGGCGGTTTGCAGATGACCGTCGAGGAACTGGGCGTTATCATGCAGTACGATATCGATGTCAAAATCATCCTGCTCAACAACAGTTTCTTGGGAATGGTGCGCCAGTGGCAGCAGCTCTTCTTTCAGGAGAGATATTCCGAAACCCCCATGAGCAACCCCGATTTTGTCACGCTGGCCTCCGCCTACGGGATTAAAGGCCGCCGGGTCGAGACCCGCGAACAGCTCGACGAGGCCATCGCCGGAATGCTGGCCCATCGGGGAGCCTATCTGCTCGATGTCGCCGTCGAAGAGAAAGGGATGGTATTCCCCATGACGCCCGCCGGCACCTGCGTGACCAATATTATGTTGAATGTAGACGAAAAATATTGAGAGACAATATGGACAAGACACTCTATACCGTAACCGTTTACTCCGAGAATCAGGTCGGGCTGTTGAGCCAGATATCCATTATCTTTACCCGCCGGCAGCTCAATATCGAAAGCCTTTCCGTTTCCGCCTCCGCCATCGAAGGCATACACAAGTTCACCATAACCACCTGGTGCGACGAAGACATGATAGACAAAGTCGTCAAGCAGATTGAGAAAAAGATAGATGTAATCAAGGCCTTTTACTACACCGACGATGAAATCGTATATCAGGAGGTTGCCCTCTATAAAGTCGAAACCGAGAAAATGCTCGACGACAACAGCATCGAGGAGTTGGTGCGCCGGCATAACGCCCGCATACTGGAAGTAAACCGCACGTTCACCGTTATCGAGAAATCGGGACATCCCGAAGAGACACAGCAGCTGTTCGAGGAGTTGAGCAAATACGGCGTATTGCAGTTTGTCCGCTCCGGCCGGATATCCATCACCAAGTCCACCGCCGAGCGGGTCAGCATCTTTCTGGAAGAGCGGGAGGGAGGCCGCAGCCGCTCATGACCGGGCCGCTGAAAATAGCAACCTATACCTGTACGGTCGAACCCGCCGAAGGCAATGCGCAGGGCGAACTGCCCCTGACAACGCTGGTACAGCACATACTGGAAACCGCCACCTTCCATGCCGAATCGTGGTCGGTCGGGTACAGTACGCTGATACAGGAAAACCATGCGTGGGTGTTGGCCCGGCTTGCGGTCGAAATGGAACGCTATCCCCGTATCGGCGACACCTTTGTCGTCTCTACGTGGATAGAGAGCTACAACAAATATTTCTCGGCCCGCAATTTCGAGTTTGCCGACACCGCCGGCCGCATTTACGGCTATGCCCGGTCGGTCTGGTCGATGATAGACATGCAGACCCGGACTTCGGTCGACCTGACCACATTCGACCACCTGGCCGGACGGGTCGCCGGCAAGGAGTGTCCCATCGCCCCCCAGTCGAAACTGAAACCCGTTGCCGGAGAACCCCTGTTTACCTGGCCCGTGCGTTGCAGCGACATCGACCTGAACCGTCATGTCAACAGCGTGAAATACATCGAGCACATGCTCGACAGCTTTCCGTTGCAGCAGTACGACGACAACGCCGTGAAGCGATTCGAGATAAACTACATCAGCGAGACCCGCTACGGAGCCGTGTTCCATATCTTCCGGGACGAGACGGCGCCGGGAGTCTATGCCCTCGACATTCGCACCGGCGAAGGCGAAACCGTGTGTCGGGGCAAAATCTGTTTTGAACCGCGAAAATAAAAAGAGAAAAATTTATATATGTTGAAAACCTTATAAACGAACAAAAAAATGGCAATTATGAATTTTGGCGGGGTAGACGAAAATGTCGTTACCCGAGAAGAATTTCCTTTGGAAAAAGCAAGAGAAGTATTGAAAAACGAGACCATCGCCGTTATCGGTTACGGCGTGCAGGGACCCGGACAGAGCCTGAACCTGCGTGACAACGGATTCAACGTTATCGTAGGCCAGCGCAAAGGCTCCAAGACGTGGGACAAAGCGGTGGCCGACGGTTGGGTGCCCGGTGAGACCCTCTTTGAAATCGAAGAAGCCTGCCGGCGGGGAACCATTATCCAGTATCTCCTCTCCGACGCCGCCCAGATTGAAGTATGGCCTACGGTAAAAAAACACCTCACCGCCGGTAAAACCCTCTATTTCTCGCACGGTTTCGCCATTACCTACAAAGAACGCACCGGTATTGTGCCCCCCGCCGATGTCGATGTGATACTCGTTGCCCCCAAAGGGTCGGGAACCAGTCTGCGCCGCATGTTCCTGCAAGGTCGGGGCCTGAACTCCAGCTATGCGATTTTCCAGGACGCCACCGGCAAAGCCCGTGAAAAAGTCATTGCATTGGGAATCGGTGTAGGTTCGGGCTACCTCTTCGAAACCACCTTCAAACGGGAAGTGTATTCCGACCTGACCGGCGAACGGGGAACCCTCATGGGAGCCATACAAGGAATCTTTGCCGCTCAGTACGACGTGTTGCGGGCCAACGGCCATTCACCCTCCGAAGCCTTCAACGAAACCATCGAGGAACTCACCCAGTCGCTGATGCCCCTCGTTGCCGAAAACGGTATGGACTGGATGTATGCCAACTGCTCGACCACCGCACAGCGGGGAGCCCTCGACTGGTGGAAGAAATTCCGTGATGCAGCCAAACCCGTATTCGAAGAACTCTACAGCGAAGTGGCCAAAGGAAACGAAGCACAACGCTCTATCGATACCAACAGCAAGCCCGACTATCGTGACGGTCTCGAAGCCGAACTCAAAGAGTTGCGTGACAGCGAGATGTGGCAGGCCGGAGTCATGGTGCGCAAACTCCGCCCCGAAAACAACTAATATCAATTTCGTCGAAACCGGGAGAGGGTGTGTCAAAACGAACATTTTGGCTCACCCTCTTCAGGTTTATGGATTGAGCATGATGACACACCGCCTTTTCAAGTATTTAGCTCCTTTTTTTTCAGCACGTGAATATATATTCAAAAAATAGAATTTATATTTGTATCCTGAATTAAATTCATAAAAAAGAAAAGCCATGAAAAAATTTTTTGGGGTGTGGTTAATGGTCGGCCTGTCCGTTTTCGGCGGATGCACTCCGGACGAAGAACCGAAAGAAGAAGACAAAAACGGACATACCGATAACACCGAACAACTGGGAGACGAAATAGATCTTTTTGACCACCTCTCTTGTGACGAACTGGTCTATGTCGAGGGAGGCACCTTTTTAATGGGTTCGCAGCCTGACGACCCCGCAGCACCCGGTTACGACGGAGAAGCCTATAGCGACGAAGCTCCGGTACACAAAGTCAACCTCTCTTCCTATTACATCGGCAAATACGAAGTGACACAAGGCCTGTGGGAATATGTGATGAACTACAGCGGCAAGGCGGCCGACGGGACACAGCTCACCCCCGAAGGACCTTATTGGAGCGACACATACTTTCCCAACGACAGAGAAGGAAAAGGGGAGAACTATCCCGTATATTATGTAAGTTACAACGATATCGTGAATTATTTTCTGCCACGCTTGAACAAGATGACGGGCAAGAACTTCCGGTTGCCGACGGAGGCCGAGTGGGAATATG
>JAFLRV010000060.1 GCA_022511245.1 Coprobacter sp. | reverse complement strand
TTCCAAAAGCGGGGACAAAAGTACTCCCTTTTTTATTCCTTTCCAAATTTTTTTATATCTTTTTTTTGACAGCTCTTCTGAATAAAGCCAAAATACCCTATATAACAGACGTGTAGGGCGGGGGAAAATATATTATTTTTTTTGCAGTTTAAACCGAACCCGCCATCTGCCGTCCGAAAAATCGCTGCTAACAATGGAGAAACGGCCTAACTCCGAAGTACTGTTTACGTGTGTTCCTATACAGGGGCAAGCATCGTAATCTCCTATTTTCACAATTCGGAGGGTTTGGGTGGCATTTTCGGGCAATCGGGTCAAATCAAATTGGGATTGCGCTTCATCACGAGGCAAATAGACTTCCGTTACCGGCAGATTTCGGGCGATTATTTCGTTTACTGCATCTTCTATCTGTCGGATTTGTCCGGATGTCGGTTCCTGAGGCAAAAGATAGTCGCATTTCGATTTTTTCTTTTCGATATGTGCTCCGACAGCTCGTCCGCACCCGAACAACCGTACCATCGTCTGATTCAAAATATGTTCGGCCGTATGCATCGGGGCAATCGAATAATCCTGAAATTTGGCATTGGGATGATTGATTTCCATAACAGCATTCTCATAAATTACGCAGTCAAAAATAAACAAATTCGAAATCATAAACATAAAAAAGCGAGGTTTTTAATTATGACAAAAATATTTCTATCTTTGTAAGGTTATTTATACAGTCTAAAATTAATCCGATATGAAACGAATCACATTATCTACTGTTGTAATCCCGTTCTCTCTTGTTATTTCCCTGTTGCTTTTTTCGCAACCGACTGAAGCTCAGAAAGCTAACAAAATTATTGAATATTTGCAAAAGGGGAATGTCAAGAAAGCGGTCGAAAAACGAAACCAGGTATATTCCAACGACGGGGAAAAGGAGCTGATGCTGGCCGATATCTGTGATTGCATCCTTTTCAATACGAAAGGGTATAAAGCGTATGACCCTTACAAGGCATATGCCATGTTTAAAGAGATATATCCTCAGTACAAAGAATCTCCGGAGGCTGGTAAGTTTCTGGCAAAATACAATACTTCTTTCGAGCAAATACAACTCCAAATCGAGAACAACATATTGGCCGATGCCAAAGGGATAAATACCGAAGAGGCATATGTGAAAGCGCTGTCGGTTTGTGACAGCTGTTCTTATTTAAATGAAGCGAAAGCTTTGCAGGAAGAAGCCATCTACCATTATGCCATTTCAGAAGGCACCATCGAGGGCTACAACTATTTCCTCTCCCGCTATCCTGAATCGGACAAGGCAGAAGAGATTACCTCGTTAGTAGACAAAATGGTTTTTGGAAAAATCGACAATACCATAGAGGCTTACAACGCATTTATACAGCAGTATCCCAAATCCAAACTGATTCCGGAAGCACAGAACCGGATATATGCCATTGTCTATGACAATGCAACGAAAAAGAATTCGATGGAAGCATACGCCGAAATGCTGCAACTTTACCCGAATCATCCCCAGAAAGCAAACATACAAGGAAAAGTAGAGAAATATTACCACGACAAACTGACAGCCCAATTTACATTAAAAGATTATGACACATTTGTCGGACTGTTTCCTCAATCGAAATACATTTCGCAAGTGAAAGCGCTGGCTAAACCGATCAACCAAAACGAATGGCATTGGAAAAGCGAGGGGCTGAAAGGATATGTACAGACTACAAAAGAGACCATCTCGAACGAGGGCAGCAGTACAATTTACACTTTAACCAAATACAACGAATCCGGAGAGATGACAATGAGACAGACTTCGGTAGGGAAAGAGGTAAAAAAGATGCAATTCCTATACAATACCGACCACTCTTTAAACAAAATCATTTCCTCCAACGAACAGAAACGGTACGAATACCAGAATCATCTGCTGAACAAAATTACATTTATCGACAGCAATAACAAGGCGACAACCGCCTCAAGTTTCAAATACGACAAAGAGGGAAACGTTACGGAGCGTACCGATTACATTCCCGGAGAACAAGGTCATACCGTAACAAAATACAGCTACAGCAATCATGAACTGAGTGCGACACAAACATACAACAGTCTGTCGCCTCAAAATACGGTGGAGCAACAATTTTCCAACGGAAAACTGACCTCATCCACTGAAAAGAAAGACGGACTTGCCGTTCAAAAACAATACACCTATAACGACAACGGAGATGTTGTTCAAATCAGTACGACACAAAACGGAAAAGAGCCGGAGACCATTACATATGAATATCAGTACGACGCATCCGGAAACTGGACAAAACAGACATCTTATATCAACGGAGCCGCAGACACCGTCAAGCAACGAACCCTCGAATATTTCTATACTAAATAAAAATCCTTTACAGAGACGACGGCCGGAGAAAAAAAATTTTCCGGCCGTTTTTTGTCCGGTTATTGAATAATAAATCCTCAATTCTCTTGGAAACTAAAAATTAACCGTAACTTTGCATCCGTAAAAAACATATTATGTCTACTTATACTGAAGATTTGCGCAAAGTCACCACCCACCGCTTAACAGAAATGAAGCAGCGGGGAGAAAAAATATCGATGCTCACGGCATACGATTATTCGATGGCCAAACTTATCGATGAAGCCGGAATGGATGTAATTCTCGTCGGCGATTCGGCATCCAACGTCATGGCCGGAAACATCACGACGCTACCCATGACACTGAACCAGATGATTTATCATGGTCAATCGGTTATGAGAGCCGTAAAACGGGCATTGGTCGCTGTCGACCTGCCGTTCGGGTCTTATCAGGGAAACTCTAAGGAGGCGCTTGCCTCCGCTATCCGGATTATGAAGGAGACCGGTGCCGACTGTGTGAAAATGGAAGGCGGAGCCGAGATACAGGAATCCGTCACCCGCATCCTCAGTGCAGGCATTCCGGTTATGGGCCATCTGGGACTGACGCCTCAATCGATAAACAAATTCGGCACCTATGCCGTCAGAGCCAAAGAGGAGGCCGAAGCACAAAAACTGATAGAAGATGCCCACCTGCTGGAAGAAATCGGATGTTTTGCCATTGTATTGGAAAAAATTCCGGCAAAACTGGCCGGACGGGTAGCGATGGAGCTAACCATACCCATCATCGGTATCGGAGCGGGGAAATATGTCGACGGACAGGTTTTGGTCATGCACGACATGCTGGGCATCAACAAAGGATTTTCGCCCCGTTTCCTGCGGCGGTATGCCGATTTGTCCACCATTATTTCCGAAGGGGTAAAGAACTATATCAAGGATGTAAAAACCTGTGATTTCCCCAACGAGTCGGAACAATATTGACGGTAAATCGGGCCCGGATTACAAACAATAGAATAACAAGCTCTTAATAAAGAAAAATTTCTTTATTTTTAGCACATATATTCTTTGTTTACAAATAAAATATGTAACTTTGCCTTCACAAACGAAGAAAAACGAGATGAAGAAAATATATTTACTTGTTTCTGTTGTTTCGGCATTCTTGTTTTTGATGTCTTGTGCAACGCCATGCGGGTGTTGAATCTCGACGAAAAGAAGGCGGATTGCCAATTCCGGACAAGAGAAATGAAAATGTAGAACAATTTGTTTTTATAATAAACCCTTAAAAGTTTTATTGCAATGATTAAAGTAGGTATTAACGGTTTTGGACGCATCGGACGTTTCGTGTTCCGTGCCGCTCAAGAAAGAAATGACATCGAAATTGTCGGTATCAACGACTTGTGCCCCGTAGACTATTTGGCTTATATGCTCAAATACGACACCATGCACGGACAGTTCAACGGTACTATCGAAGCCGATGTTGAAAACAGCCAGTTGATTGTAAACGGCAAAAAAATCCGCGTAACCGCAGAAAAAAATCCGGCTGATTTGAAATGGTCTGCCGTAGCTGCAGAATATGTCGTTGAATCGACCGGTCTCTTCCTGACCAAAGAAAAAGCTCAGGGTCACATCGACGCTGGTGCAAAATATGTTGTAATGTCGGCTCCTTCGAAAGACGACACTCCCATGTTCGTATGCGGTGTGAACGAAAAAACCTATGCCGGACAGCAATTCGTTTCGAATGCTTCTTGTACGACCAACTGCTTGGCTCCTATCGCCAAAGTATTGAACGACAAATGGGGCATCACCGACGGTTTGATGACTACGGTTCACTCTACCACTGCTACGCAGAAAACGGTTGACGGTCCTTCGTTGAAAGACTGGAGAGGTGGCCGTGCCGCTTCGGGCAACATCATTCCTTCTTCTACCGGTGCCGCTAAAGCCGTAGGTAAAGTTATTCCCGAACTGAACGGCAAACTGACCGGTATGTCGATGCGTGTTCCGACTTTGGACGTTTCTGTAGTAGACTTGACCGTAAACTTGGCCAAACCGGCTAAATACGATGAAATCTGCGCTGCAATGAAAGAAGCTGCCGAAGGCGAACTCAAAGGAGTACTCGGTTACACCGAAGATGCAGTTGTTTCTTCCGACTTCCTCGGTGACACCCGCACTTCTATCTTCGATGCCAAAGCCGGTATCGCTTTGACCGACACGTTCGTTAAAGTTGTATCTTGGTACGACAACGAAATCGGCTACAGCAACAAAGTCCTCGACTTGATTGCACACATGAAGAAAGTAAACGGATAAAAAATCCTTCTTTACAGATAAAGGCTGCTCCATACGGGGCAGCCTTTTTTTATCCGGTTGAAATGAAATTCATCAAAATTGCGTATCTTCGTCAAGACATTTTACAACAGACATACTATGGGCAAAAACAAATTGCAGAAATTTGACGATATGGATTCCTATCCGCACGTGTTTCAATACCCATTTTCAACACTGAAAACCGAAGGATTCGCCATGAAAGGCAAATGGAATGCCGAGTTTTTCCGGAACGACAATCCCATTGTGCTGGAACTGGGATGCGGAAAGGGAGAATATGCAGTGGGCCTCGCCGGCAAATATCCCGACAAAAACTTTATCGGCGTCGACATCAAAGGGGCCCGCATGTGGACCGGCGCCAAAGAGTCTTATCAGGCCGGCATGAAAAACATCGCATTCCTGCGTACCCATATTGAGTTGATAACCTATTTCTTCGCTCCGGGAGAAATCGCCGAAATCTGGATAACCTTCCCCGACCCGCAAATGAAAAAGGTTCGCAAACGGCTCACCTCAACCCGATTTATGAGCCTATACCGGGAAATACTGAAACCCGAAGGCATCATCCACCTGAAAAGCGACAGCAATTTCCTGTTCACCTATACCTGCGAAATGGTAAAAGCCAACCGCTATCCGGTACGAGTACAGACAGACGACCTCTACCATTCGGGACTGAACGACGACATACTGGGCATCAAAACGTTCTACGAGCAACAATGGCTGGAACGTGGACTGACCATCAAATACATTTCGTTCGTCTGCGAAGAACGGGAACAGTTGGTTGAGCCGGAAGTGGAAATCGAGTACGACAATTATCGCAGTTTTAACCGCAGCCGGCGCAGCGGGAGACAAAATTCTGAAAAAGAACAATAACACATTGCACGTATGGCTATATATCCTAAACTTATTCTCGATGCCTTGAGCAAAGTCCGCTATCCGGGCAACGGAAAAGACTTGGTATCGGCAGGCATGATAGAAGACGACATCCGTATCGACGGAAACAAAGTAACGTTCTCCATCGTGTTCGACCGGACCAACGACCCGTTCATGAAATCGGTAGTCAAAGCAGCCGAAACAGCCATCCTCACTTATGTAGGAGAAGAGGTCGACATCAAAGGCAATATCAATGTGAAATCGAAACAGCAGCAACGGCCTCAACCGGAAAAACTGCTGCCGCAAGTAAAAAACATCATTGCCGTATCATCCGGCAAAGGGGGAGTCGGCAAATCGACCGTAGCGGCCAATCTGGCCGTTGCCTTAGCCCGGCAGGGGTATAAGGTCGGATTGCTGGATGCCGATATATTCGGCCCATCCGTTCCCAAAATGTTCGGAGAAGAAGAGGCACGCCCGTACGCCGAAAACATCGACGGACGGGATATGATTATCCCGGTCGAGAAATACGGGGTTAAAATTCTCTCCATCGGATTCTTTGTCGATAAAGACAACGCCGTAGTATGGCGGGGAGGCATGGCCAGCAATGCACTAAAACAGCTGATATCCGATGCCGCATGGGGCGAGCTGGACTATTTCGTTCTCGACCTGCCGCCCGGCACCAGCGACATACATCTGACGCTGGTACAAACGCTTGCCATTACCGGCGCCATCGTCGTTACTACACCGCAGGAGGTTGCCTTAGCCGATGCTCGTAAAGGCATAGACATGTTTTCCAATGACAAAGTGAATGTGCCGGTACTCGGTCTGGTGGAAAATATGGCATGGTTTACGCCGGCAGAACTGCCCGGAAACAGATATTACATCTTCGGGAAAGAAGGCGGGAAAAAGCTGGCAGAACAGTTAGAAATACCCCTGTTGGGACAGATTCCGGTCGTACAAAGCATCTGCGAAGGAGGGGATAACGGCCTTCCCGTAGCACTGAATCCCGACACGGCGACCGGCATGGCATTTGCCGAACTGGCCCGGAAGGTCGTTCTGTCCGTTGACAGGCGGAATGAAACCCTGCCACCGACAGACAAAGTAAAAGTTGCCCGATAACAGCAGAAACGGCAGAAAGAAATTCTTTCTGCCGTTTCTGTTATCTCAAACCGGTTCCATTTCTTTCAAATAACATTGCAACTCCTGAAAAAACATCCGGAATAACGATTCGCAATGGGCATAATTATCTATCAGGTATCTTTCCACTTCAACCGGCGACATCGGCACCTCTCCGTAATCGACCATAATCTGCAGCGACTCCGTCAGCCCTTGCACCGTCCGGTAACGATAAAGCCGGTTGGTTGCCATAAAATGCCACAGAAAACGTCGATACCGTTTGGGCAGCTGCCGGTAATACCACAACAAATAGCTGTAAAAACGGATGGTATACGGCCAAAGCGGCACCGATGAATACTCCGAGAAGCGAGCCGCCAGAAAATGGTCAAAAAACAAATCGGGCAAAATGACCGAATAACGGCCGAAACGGGGTCGCAAATCGGCCAGCAGTCCTTTCACCAGGAGATGACCATCGGTAAAAGCATCTATTTTGCGATGCAGTCCGATTCCCTGCTGCATCTCCGACGGATAGCTGTCATACCGTCCTTTTACCGCATCGGCAATAAATCCGCCGACCTGACAAGCCGGAGAAGAACCCGACAGAAAGATATGCGCCAGATAATTCACGCCGTCCCGATTATCTCGGATATACGGTTACTTTCAATTTTGCATACGCCCGTTCGGCCTTAGCCAATGCATTTTCAACCGTATCGGCCTTAGCCAGAATAACACCCAGCCGGCGATGCCCCACCACCTCCGGCTTTCCGAAGATGCGTATCTGTACATCCGGCTCGGCCAGGACCTCTTCCAGATTATCAAATTCGACCTTGTCACTGTCGCCCTCGACTACAATCGCCTTCGAGGCCGAAGCGCCATAAAACGAAACGGCCGGAATGGGAAGTCCCAGTACAGCACGGGCATGCAAGGCAAATTCCGACAAATCCTGCGAAATCATCGTCACCATTCCTGTATCATGAGGACGGGGCGACACCTCACTGAACAACACCTTATCGCCTTTTACAAACAGTTCGACGCCGAAGATTCCCCAACCGCCCAATGCGTCGGTAACCTGCTTTGCAATCTTTTCGGCAGCAGCCAAAGCCTTTTCGCTCATAGCCTGCGGCTGCCACGACTCCCGATAATCGCCATCGACCTGATGGTGGCCGATGGGTTTAAGGAACGTCGTACCGGCACTGTGACGCACCGTCAACAAAGTTATTTCATAATCGAATTCGACAAATCCTTCGACGATAACCCGACCGGCTCCGGCCCGACCGCCTTCCTGCGCATACTGCCAGGAATTGTCAATATCGGCGGCCGAGCGCACAACGCTCTGCCCATGTCCCGACGAACTCATTATCGGTTTTACGACACACGGCATACCTATTTCCCGGATAGCCTGTTCAAACTCACTCCGGGTCGAGGCAAACCGGTAAGGCGAAGTTTCTATACCCAGCTCCTCCGCTGCCAGACGGCGGATTCCTTCCCGGTTCATCGTCAGAAAAGCAGCCTGAGCCGTAGGGGTCACACGGTAACCCTCTTTCTCTAACTCAACCAATACCGGAGTCGCAATAGCTTCCACTTCAGGTATGATATAATCCGGTTTCTCTGACTCGATTACAGCTCTCAGCTTCTCGCCGTCGAGCATCGACAGCACATGAGAGCGATGTGCAACCTGCATAGCCGGAGCATTTGCATATTTATCCATAGCAACTACCTCCACGCCATACCGCTGCAGTTCGATAGCAACTTCTTTTCCCAGTTCTCCAGATCCGCACAAAAGTGCCTTTTTCCCGATTTTCGATAATGTGGTTCCGATTTTTGTCATTTGCTGTTAGAGTTTGATTTAATTTTCCCAAAGATACATTAAAAAAACGGGACTTACCAGTACCTTCAAATAAAAAAATCGGGACAGTATGAATAATACCGTCCCGACTCTTCCTATTCGGTTTTCCTTTTTACATAAGTCCGATCATCAAATCTCCGTCGATTTCCTCAATGGATATTTTGTCCTCTCTCGACAACCACCCCATCGCTGCATACAACTCTTTGTCTTTCAATCGGGAGACTCGCTTCAACCCTTTCAGGGTAAGTTTTTTTTCACTGTCGTTCAATGCATTCCAAACTACTCCGGCATTATAGCCAATAACTTCTCTGTCCATGATTAAAAAATTTAGTCCGATTTTTAAATTAAAAAACAACCGAACCGAACTTTTGTTTATCCGACAGGAATTTTAAGCACCTGACCCACTTTCAGCGAGGTCCCTTTCAAATCATTTGCTTTGATGATTACATCGGTCGTTACTCCCGGAAACCGCTGTGAAATGGACCAAAGCGTTTCGCCTTTCGCTACCGTATGGTATTTATATCGGGCGCTCTCCTGCGAAGCTGCGGCAGGTTGAGCCGGAGAGACATTCAGCTGCTGGCCCGCATAAATCTTACCGTCGCCGGACAAATTGTTCCACGCTCTTAACTGCGCCACAGTAATCCCATACTGGACGGCAATGGCCGACAGCGTCTCTCCCGATATCACGGTGTGCACCGTTGCCGGTTCTTCCGGATTCCGGGAAGCTGAAGTCTCGGCCAACGCAGCATCATCCGGAGTATCGGCAGGCACCTGTCGATATACCGTTTTCTGAATCTTCAGCCGCTGACCGATTTTAATATTATCACTGTTCAGCCCGTTCCATTTTTTCAGATTAGCCAGAGAAACGCCATACCGGCCCGCAATTTTGGACAGCGTTTCACCCGATACCACTTTATGATATACGGTTTCGGTCATTTTCTTCGTCACCATTTTTACCGGAGACGTATTGTCAGGCTGGAGAAGAGTAGTGTCCGGAGAAGTCGCCGCCACCTCAGGCTGAGAAGCAGGAGTCGACTTCTGAACCGGAGCCGGAGCCGGAGCCACAGTGCCGGGACGGTATATCTTCAATGTACGGCCAGCCACAAGCGAATTGTTCGACATCCGGTTCCACTGCCGGATATCCTGCATGCTGACACCATACCGTTGGGCAATCTTGGAGAGCGTTTCTCCCTTGCGCACCTTATGATAAACCAGTCCGCCTCCGGTATTGGAAGAATATCCGGACGGTTCCACCGTTGTCCGCTTGGCATACAGTTCATTCTGATGCCGCACAATCGAATCCCGTCTCTCGATAAACGCATACACTTGCGGTGTAGGAAGCAACAGGGGCCGCGTTTTCGAGGTGCCGGGAATAATATCCCGCCGGTATTGCGGATTCAGAGAGCGCAATTGGTCGATAGAGATATTCAGCACATCGGCAATCTGCTGGAAATGAATTTGCTCATCAATATGTATCGTATCGGTCGTCAACGGCAGATCGGCATACACCGGACAAATGTTATGTTCGTTGTAATAGTGCATGACATAATTGGCCGCTATAAATGCAGGCAAATATCCCCGTGTCTCTTTGGGCAGGAAATTGTATATTTCCCAGTAATCTTTCCCTCCGGAACGGCGTATCGCCTTGTTCACATTTCCCGGTCCGCAGTTATAAGCGGCAATGGCAAGCCCCCAATCGTTATAAATCTGAAAAAGCTCTTTCAAGTACCGGGCCGCCATTTCCGACGACTTCACCGGGTCCCGGCGTTCATCCACCAGGCTGTTCACCTCCATGCCCAATACTTTGGCCGTCCCTATCATAAACTGCCACAATCCGGCTGCCCCCGCACGGGAGGTCGCTTCCGGACGCAAAGCCGACTCAATAATAGGCAGATATTTCAATTCCAGCGGAAGATTCTCTTTTTCCAACGCCTGTTCAAAAATGGGGAAATAGTAGGTACCCAAACCCATCATACTCTCCACCAGCTTGCGCCGCCGTTCGGTATACAAAGAAATATAGCTCTTTACAATCTGGTTATAAGGCATCTCTATCAGTGTAGGCAGGCTCGACAGCCTTTTGATATACACCGAATCCGGGAAATCGATATTCTCCCCGCTGCTGCAATTCTCATCTATAATCGCATATTTCTTCAAATACCAGCTTGAAAAAAGGCTGTCCACATCCGTCTCCAGACTCTCGGGCAACACGATAGCCCTGTCCGATATAGTATCTTTGGTCATAACATGCCGCAAAGGCTGTTGTGCTACAGCCGACAAACATCCGGCAACAAACAAAGAAACAAATACAAAAATTCTCATAGCACTCTCTTTCTTTTAAAAAGTTATCGCACACTGCAATCCCAGCGACGTCCGGGAAAACGGTGTAGGCTCCATAACAGCCGGCAACAGATGCATCGTTATATCCGATGAAATATCGAAATGATATAACTGCGCATCAACATAAGCATCTATCATCGCCACAACATATAATCCGACCATAGATATTATACATAAATCCCGATTGCGCCGGTAAAAATCTTTTTTCCGTTTCATCACCCCCTTCAGCCATTCGAGGCGCGCATCGATATAAGCCTGATCATTGCGCCGGTTGTAGGGAAGAAAATTCACAAAACTGTTGGTCGTAGGGTCATTGTCCATAATATCGCTGTATGCGTTCGAATAGTCGGTGTAATACCGGCCGTTCCACGATGTCGCATATATCAACCCCATATAACCGCCGATAACCACCGGCAATTTCCAATAACGGCGATTGTAAATCTGCCCAAGTCCGGGACACAGCGCCGAATACCAGACCGCTCTCATCGGGTCGGGACTGAAAACCAGAGAATCGGGCATGGGAACCCACTCCTCCAGCTCCTTAAATCGTTTCTTTTTGGACGCAACGACAATTGTGTCATTGGGAGTCATATCCAGAGCAACGAGAACATCCGTACTGTCGGCCTCGACCAACAGCCTGTCAGCGACAAGTCCCCCCGTTGCCGGAACCGTATCGGCCACGACCGACACTTCAGCAGCGACAGCCGGGCCGAACAGGCAGCACACCAGCACACTCACCCACCGGAGATATGCCCGTCGCCATAAACATATGTCTGTTTTCGCTGTCAAAATATTACTTCAATTGGTCAAAAATAGCTATCAAACGCTCCAGTTCCTCCTCATTTTTAAACGGGATGCTTATCTTTCCTTTACCGGCATCATTACAGGAGAACTGCACTTTGGTGTTGAAAAACGAAGACAGATGCTCCCGGAGAATATCGTATTCCTCCCGTATTTTTTTCGGCGATTTGGCATGACCGCCCTTCAGCATATCCGGACAGTCCTCTGAAAGAGATTTCACCAGCTCCTCCACTTT
>JAFLRV010000006.1 GCA_022511245.1 Coprobacter sp. | reverse complement strand
CGGCAGTATCCAATGTACCGCGAACGATATGATAACGCACACCCGGAAGGTCTTTTACACGACCACCACGAACCAATACGATCGAGTGTTCCTGCAAGTTATGGCCTTCACCCGGAATATAAGAGTTCACCTCTTTTCCGTTTGTCAAACGCACCCTTGCTACTTTACGCATTGCAGAGTTAGGTTTTTTCGGAGTGGTAGTGTACACTCTCACGCACACGCCGCGTCTTTGCGGACACGAATCCAATGCAGGAGATTTACTCTTGTCTTCCAAAACAACCCGACCTTTTCTTACTAATTGCTGAATTGTAGGCATTTCTTTAGAACTTTTTTTAATCTTTAAATTATAAAATCACTATTTTTTTATTTACACGTAAAGGCGCCAAGCCAGACTGTTACCTGCACATAATCAGTAGATTACGCAAGGAAACACATCTTTTTCAGCGTCAAAAACGATGCAAAGATAACGACTAAATTATTAGAAACCAAATGTTTTTGTATATTTTTTATCATCTCATTAAAAATCGGTTCAGGGCAGACACCGCTCCTGCAACAAAAATGAGAGCGATACCTTTGACGATATAACTCTCATTTTTACTTTAAATCAAACTAAACAACAATTCGTGTATGTAACAAACCAAACCAAAAAGTCAATACACGCAATCTGAAAAACAATTATTACAATTCTTCTTTCCGAATTCAACTTATTAACGAATTATGTCTTACTTTTGTTCATCCGTTAAACCGGGAAAATGAAAATTATACAACCGTTATGCTGCTACCCTATATAGACCCCAACCGGATAGAAGCCGGCTGCGACGAAGCCGGACGAGGCTGCTTGGCCGGTGCCGTATACGCCGCCGCCGTGATACTGCCGCCCGATTTCAAGTGCGACGCATTGAACGACTCCAAAAAACTGACCGAGAAACAGCGTTACGCACTGCGGCCCGTTATCGAGCAGGAAGCTCTTTCGTGGGCCGTCGGCATTGTGTCGGCCGAAGAAATCGACCAAATCAACATACTGAATGCCTCCTTTTTAGCCATGCACCGGGCCATTGCCCGGCTCCGCATCATCCCGGAGCATCTGCTCATCGACGGCAACCGGTTCAAACCCTATCCGCATATCGGGCACACCTGTGTCGTCAAAGGCGACGGGAAATACCTCTCCATCGCAGCGGCATCGGTTCTGGCCAAAACCTACCGGGACGACTATATGCTGCAACTGCATCGGGAATATCCCCAGTACAAATGGGACGAGAACAAGGGCTATCCTACTGCGGCTCACCGCCAAGCCATTGCGGCGTTCGGGCCCACCCCCTATCACCGGCAGACCTTCCGGTTGCTCGGAGAGGCTCAACAACTCGAACTGTTCGAATAAAGAAAAAAGATTACTTTAGGGAAATTGTGCGTTCAGACCTTTTTGCAGAACTCAAATCATCTTCGGAGCCCAGAACAGGCTATTATAAATTATAAGTACAATATATAATTATTGCTTCAAACATTTCAAAATCCAGTCTGTTTTATTATAAACTACTAAAAATAAGATGATTACAATCATCAATTTTTGACAGCCATGCAAGGCAGACAAACCGCACTTATTTAGAAAAAAAGCATAAAAAAACAATAGCCGCCCCGTAGCAACGGAGCGGCTATTGCCTATATTATATTAACGTTATTGAGCGACTTTCTCCAGACGTTTCAGAATAGCAAAGATAAACAAGGCCGAAACTAAGCAGACGCCGACCAAAACACCCCAGACAACGACCAGACTTTTACCCCACAGCAAGGTAGGGATAGCCACCAGGAAGTTCCCGATGGCAGTAGCCACAAACCAGCCGCCCATCATCAACCCTTTGTATTTGGGCGGAGCGACTTTCGACACGAAAGAGATTCCAATCGGCGAAAGCAGCAATTCGGCAAAGGTCAATACCAGATAGG
The DNA here is from genome assembly GCA_022511245.1 of Coprobacter sp. Classification (GTDB taxonomy): domain Bacteria; phylum Bacteroidota; class Bacteroidia; order Bacteroidales; family Coprobacteraceae; genus Coprobacter. Next base: position 33,867 of record JAFLRV010000006.1, on the reverse strand, counting down.
TACTTATGAGCCAGTTGGGCGACACCCGCACAGCCGCATCGCCCAACGCCAGCTGTTCGGCGGGAACAGGCAGACCGACGGAACCGACCGTCATCAAAACGAATCCGACAGCGGCCACCAGCATACCCAGTCCGATTTTCATGGGCGAAGAAGGCTCTTTGCCTTTTTTGGCCAAAGCGCCGAACAACGCAACCGAAACGGGCGTCAGTGCAACCACAAAACAGGGATTGAACTGCTGGAAGATAGGAGCATTCACAGCCACCGGCTCGCCGGTCAGCGAGCGGTATTTCCATACCAGTCCGCCGACAGCGGCCACCACAACGGCGGAAGCTATCGCCCGACCCCGATTCGTACTGCTCTGGAAGATGCCGAACAACCCGTACACAACGACGATAGCCAATACCAGATTCACCACGTCGAACAACATACTTTCGACACCGACGGCCGATGTGGCGGTATATTCTTTGGCAAACTGGGTCAATGTAGCTCCGTTCTGGTGGAAAGCCATCCAGAAAAATATCACCACAGCGAATACCAGACAGAGACATACAATGCGTTCTTTGGTCTGTGCGGGAGAGAGCTGTTCCACCTCATCCTCTTTGGAAACAGCCGTCTTTTCCCGGTCGGCATCCTTGAAGGTGCCCCGAAAGAAATAGTAAATGGAAATGGAAAAAATAAGGGAGACACAAGCTACGGCAAAAGCGAAATGGTACGAATCGGCCTCGCTGATGCCCAGTGAATGTTGTGCCCAGTCCATAATGCCTACGGCCGCCGCCGGCGCAAACATCGCACCGATATTGATGGCCATATAAAACACGCTGAATCCGGCGTCACGCTGTCCGGCATATTTCGGGTTATCGTACAGATTGCCGACCATAACCTGCAAGTTGCCTTTGAACAGGCCGGTCCCGAAACTTATCAGCAACAGGGCAAGTCCCATGCCCGCTACGGCAAAACCATTGGCGCCCAACGGCAATGACAGCAAGAGATAGCCCAAAAACATAATCCCGATACCGATGGTGACCATCCGGCCGAATCCGAATTTGTCGGCCGCCATGCCACCGAACAGCGGCAGAAAATAGACAAGACCCAGAAATGAGGAATATATCATCCCCGAAACCCCTACCGAAAAGCCGAAATTAGCCTGCAAAAACAGCAGAAATACGGCAAGCATCGTGTAGTAGCCAAAACGTTCTCCCGTATTGGCCAGTGCCAAAGCATACAATCCTTTAGGTTGATTCTTAAACATAATGCGAAAAGTTAAATTATAATTATTGTTTGTTTTTCATTTGAAAGGCAAGGGCATACAGCCGCATCTGTTTCACCATCGCCACCAGTCCGTTGGAGCGGGTGGGTGACAGATGCTCTTTCAGCCCGATATCGTTTATAAAATACAAATCGGAAGCCAGTATCTCTTCCGGCGTATGTCCCGACAGCACCTGAATCAGCAGCGAAACGATTCCCTTGACGATGAGGGCGTCACTCTCGGCCCGGAAAATGACTTTTCCGTCGTCCCAGTCGGCTTGCAGCCAAACCCGGCTCTGACATCCCTCAATCAGGTTTTCGGCCGTCTTATATTTTTCATCCAACGGCTCCAGCGAGTTTCCCAAGTCGATTAACAACGCATATTTATCCATCCAGTCCTCGAATGCCGAGAACTCTTCGATGATTTCATCCTGTTTTTCGTTTATCGTCATAGTACGAGTATTACATGTTTTCACAAAGATACAAAAAAAGCGTTCGGCTCATTCATTGTATATGATTTCCAGCACGGTCTGCCCCACCGCCTTGAGGGTCTCTTTATCGATGTGCTCCATCGTGTCGTCCAGCGTATGCCACTGCGGGCAGAAACCGGATTCGGTTCGGGGGTCATACTGGATAATATCGATACTGGGAATCCCCATTTGATTGACATAAACATGGTCATCGGTAACATATCCGCCCTGCACATCGGCAAAACGGTTGCCGTAGCCCAGCTTCCGGGCAGCAGCCCATACCTTGTCGCCAACCGCTTTGGCATAATGCCGGGAATATCCCTCTCTGGCAAAGACAGCATCCCGTCCGCCTACCATATCGAGCAAAATCCCGTAACGGGCTCTGTAGCCCGGTTTATGCGGATGGGAAACCCAGTACTGCGTGCCCAGTGCCCAGCTGTTGCCGTTGTCCGAAGCAGAGGAAAAATAGGGCTGACCGTAATCCTCCGCATCGAAAAAAATGATATCTACGCCCGTGTCCGGCAGCCGGGCACCCAGCAAGCGGGCTATTTCGAGGAGCACGCCCACCCCGCTGGCGCCATCATTGGCCCCCAGAATGGGTTTGCGATGATTTGCTTCATCGGCATCGTTGTCGGCATAGGGACGTGAATCCCAGTGAGCAAACAACAGCACCCGCTTTGTCTTTTCCGGAGAAAAAGAACCGATTATATTTTTCGCATTCAACACCGTGCCGTCATAAGCGGTGATTCTGGCCGACTGCACAAGAACCTCTGCACCATGCCGGGTCAGCTCCTTCTCCAAAAAAGAGGCAGCCGCCTCGTGTGCCGGCGTGTTGGGGACACGGCATCCGAAATCGACCTGCCGCTGCACATAAACATAGGCACTGTCGGCATTAAAAACGGGGACATCGACCGTCTTTTCCCGTCCGGCATTTTCCGGAACTGTTTCCCGGTAACGACCGCTGCAACTGCCCATTGCCGAAGAGAGGCCCAAAAACAACATGATTTTAAACAGCATATTCATCATTCCTACATTTTACGTTCTACCTGTTCCGGTGTCAAGGCAACCTGTTCCGTAGTCACCGAGAGCTGCACGGGCATCCCTTCCGGCATAGGGAAATTCTCTTTCACATGGCCCACAGGAAAACCGAAACAGACCGGATAGTCATACTCTGCCACCATATTTTTTATCATCTCATAAACGGTCATTCCCAAAGAACAGTCCTCCTCATAATCGGTAAACCGGCCGACAATCAAGCCCGACAGCGAGCGCAGTACACCGCCCAGTTTCAGGTTGTAAAACATTCTTTCCAGATGATAGGGCCGTTCGGCAATATCTTCGACAAAAAGAATGTCGCCCTCTTTTATCTGGTCATAAGGGGTTCCCCGCAATCCGGACAGGACCGAAAGATTTCCGCCAAAAAGCGGACCGACGGTTGAGCCCGGACGGTTCAACGGATGTCCGGGAACCGTATATCCGGAAAAACGGCCGAACAATACCTCCCGAAGCAGGCCCGACGCGCGGTCGTTTTTGTCCTCAGCCAGATGTTTCATCATCGGGGCATGCAGCGAAACGACTCCGGCCCGGCGGTGTGCGGCATGCAGCAAGGTAATATCGCTGTATCCGACAAACCATTTCGGCCGGGCGGCAATCATATCGTCCGTAATTTTATCCAGCAACCGTATGGCTCCATATCCGCCCCGACTGCAAAAAACGGCTTTTATTTCGTCCGACTGCCACGCATCTTTCAAATCCAGAAACCGGGCTTTGTCGTCGCCGGCAAAACGGCCGCAAACCGATTTGCCGGAACAGCCGCAAACCGGGTCCAGTCCCCATTCTGCCAGAACCGCCATTCCCCGATCGACAATCTCACTGTCGATTTTTCCGGAAGGGGAGACGACCATGACTTTATCACCCTGTTTCAAAAATTCCGGTATATACATTTTTATCCGTTATCTGTGCACAAAGGTAAAAAAAGAAAAACGGGGAGCAAACATTCGTTCTGTTTTCTCCCCGTTTTCTTTTCATATCGGCCCTATATTACAAGGCGTTTTCTTTCAGCAGATATTCGGCAATCTGCACGGCATTGAGTGCCGCCCCTTTTTTTATCTGGTCGCTTACCGCCCAGAAAGTCAATCCGTTGGGATTGGATATATCGGCGCGGATACGACCCACATATACCGGGTCTTTTCCGGCTATATCCAACGGCATCGGATAGATTTTATTTTCGGGCTCATCCATCAGAACCACGCCTTCGGCAACAGCAAACGCCGCTTTGGCCTCCTGAACCGACACCGGGCGCTCTGTCTCGAGCCAAATCGATTCCGAATGGGCTCTCATCACCGGAACCCGCACGCAGGTGGCACTGACCTTGATATCCGAGTGCATAATCTTGCGGGTCTCGTTATACATTTTCATCTCCTCTTTGGTATACAAGTTGTCGGTAAACACATCGACCTGCGGAATCACGTTGTAAGCCAGCTGATAGGCAAATTTTTCTATCGTAGGCGTTTCACCGTCCAACAACTGCCTGTACTGGGTTTTCAGCTCTTCCATCGCCGCCGCACCGGCTCCGCTGGCAGCCTGATATGTCGACACATGCACACTCTTGATATGCGAAATATTCTCGATAGCCTGCAAAGCCACCACCATCTGTATGGTCGTGCAATTGGGATTGGCGATGATACCTCTCGGCCGCACTTTGGCATCGGGGCCATTCACTTCGGGAACAACCAAAGGAATGTCATCGTCCATGCGGAAAGCGCTCGAATTGTCTATCATGACCGCTCCGTACTTCGTAATCGTCCCGGCAAACTCTTTGGACGTTCCGGCTCCGGCTGAAGTAAAAGCAATGTCCACACCCTTAAAATCGTCATTATGCTGCAATTCTTTCACGGTAATCTTCTGTCCCCGAAAAAGGTATTGAGTTCCCGCGCTGCGTTTCGAACCGAACAATACCAATTCATCCAACGGAAAATTCCGTTCTTCCAGCACGCGGAGGAATTCTTGTCCTACCGCACCGCTCGCTCCCACAATAGCTACTTTCATTTTTCCTCTATTTATATGCGTTATTCTGATTATTCGATGCAAAATTAAGACAATTTGTAAAATTGCATAAGGATATCGATAAAAAAATACATTCTTTTTCCATTATAGACCCGATTGTAAAACCCGGTATTTTTATCATTAAACATTTTTTCCTACTTTTGTATAGAAAATCGGCCGTTGCCGGTTCGACGCAAGTGTGTACAAACGACTTTCATCTATGGACATAGCCAGTATGCTGCCCAAACTGCCTTTCAGCGACCCGGTACTGATATTTTTTATCGTACTGACGATTATCCTGTTTGCGCCGCTCCTGCTCAACCGGCTGCGCATCCCGCATATCATCGGGCTCATCATCGCCGGTGTCATCATCGGTCCTCACGGACTGGGGTGGCTCGAAAGAGACAGCAGTTTCGAATTGTTCGGCAACGTCGGGCTGCTCTATCTCATGTTTCTGGCCGGGCTGGAAATGGACATCAACGATTTTAAGAAAAACAAAAGTCAGGGCATCGTTTTCGGATTGTACACCTTTCTGGTTCCGATGATTCTGGGAACACTTATCAGTTATTATACGCTCCGTTTCGACTGGAAAACCTCCGTTTTGCTGGCCAGTATGTATGCTTCCCACACGCTGGTAGCCTACCCCATCGTAAGCCGGTACGGCATCGCCCGTGAACGGTCGGTCACCACTACGATAGCCGGAACCGTGATAACCGTACTGGGAGCTCTTATCATTCTGGCCGTCATTTCAGGCATGGCCAAAGGAGACATCAACCGGTCATTCTGGATACGGCTGTTCCTCTCCATCGCCCTGTACACAGCCTTTATCATTTATGTTTATCCGAGAATGACCCGCTGGTTCCTGAAAAAATACAGCGACAATGTCATCCAGTACATCTACATTCTGGCACTGGTTTTTGCGGCCTCGTTTCTGGCCGAAACAGCCGGACTGGAACCCATCATAGGAGCCTTTTTTGCCGGAGTGGTGCTCAACCGGTTTATCCCGGCCGTATCTCCGCTGATGAACCGGATAGAGTTTGTGGGAAATGCGCTGTTCATTCCCTATTTTCTTATCGGAGTAGGCATGCTTATCGACCTCCACAAGGTATTTACCCACAGCGAATGCATTGTCGTGGCACTGAACATGTCTGTTGTAGCCACCGGCTCCAAATGGATTGCAGCATGGCTCACTCAAAAGACATTCAAACTGCCCAAAGTAGACCGGGACATGATTTTCGGATTGAGCAACGCTCAGGCAGCAGCCACGCTGGCAGCGGTGCTTATCGGACACGAACTGGGCATTTTCAACGACAATGTGCTCAACGGCACCATCGTCATGATTCTGATTACCTGCACGGTCAGTTCTTTGGTGACCGAAAAGGCGGCCCGCAAAATGGTCACCCGGCAAATGACCGAGAACCAGCCGAACCCGGCAGACACCGGCGAAGAAAAAATATTGATTCCCGTAGCCAATCCGGCCACGATAGAAAACCTCATCAATATCGCCCTGCTGCTGAAAAGCCCTAAAAAGAAAAGTACCCTATACGCCATCCATGTAACCGATGACACCAAAACCGGAAACGGGCCCGGATTCAAAGCACAAAACGCCCTGCAAACGGCCGAAAAAGTGGCCTCATCGGCCGATACCCGGCTCGAACAGATATACCGGTTCGATATCAACATCGCCAGCGGGATTCTGCATACCATGAAAGAAAAAAATATCTCGGAACTGGTCATCGGGTTGCACCATAAAGCCAATATCGTCGACAGCTTTTTCGGCACCAAAACCGAGTCTCTGCTGAAAAACACGAACAAGATGATATTCATTGCCAAATGCACTATCCCCATAAGCACCGTAACCCGCATTGTGGTGGCCGTGCCCGAAAAGGCGGAATACGAGACCGGATTCGCCAAATGGGTCGACCGCATCGCCAATATGGCCAAACAAATCGGATGCCGGGCCATTTTCTATGCGCACCCCCAGACTATCACACAGCTGAAAGCCATACTGAAAAGGAAATACCGCATCCGCAACGAATTCGAGATTCTGGAAAACTGGGAAGATATTCTCATGCTGACCGGAGTCGTACTGCAAGACGACCTGTTTGTCGTCGTCAGTGCCCGCCGCACGTCCGTTTCCCACAACTCCGAGTTCGACAAACTGCCGGGATTCCTCTCCCGCTATTTCGCCGACAACAATCTGGTCGTACTCTATCCGGAACAGTTCGGACAAGAAAACGAACTCTCCTTTTTTACCGACCCGCTCTCTATCGATGTGGAACGGCACTACACCCGCCTCCCCGATTTCCGGACACTTTGGAGCCGGTTGACAGGCGGAGACAAAAAAATGTGGAAACACCTGAACCGGAAAGAAAAATAGCTGCCGCCCGAACACATCGTATGCCGGCTATCACAAAATCACCTCCCGCATAAAAGATATAACCCGGAAATTGCAATTTATAATAATTTCCCTAACTTTGCATTATGTTCGCAAATTAAACACGAACCCCGCACAAAAACGTCACAGATACAACAAATATGAATAAAATTTTAGAAAAAGAATATTTCTCGGAGAAAGTTGTCAAACTGGTCGTGGAAGCGCCTCTGATTGCCCGCTCCCGCAAAGCCGGCCATTTCGTCATCATCCGTGTAGGAGAAAAAGGCGAGCGCATACCGCTGACCATCGCCGCTGCCGACAAAGACAAAGGAACCATTACACTGGTTGTCCAGGCCGTCGGAAAATCCACCGCCAAACTGTGCGCCCTGAATGAAGGCGACTGCATTACCGATGTCGTGGGTCCGCTGGGACAAGCCACGCACATCGAAAACGTCGGGACGGTGCTGTGTTGCGGTGGCGGTGTGGGTGTCGCCCCGCTGCTGCCCATCGTGGAAGCGTTCAAAAAAGCCGGCAACCGGGTAATTACCGTACTGGCTGCCCGCACCAAAGAACTGATTATACTCGAAGAACAGATGCGGGCCCATTCCGATGAAGTCATCATCATGACCGACGACGGCTCTTACGGCCGCAAAGGATTGGTAACACAAGGCATCGAAGAGGTAATAAACCGGGAGAAGGTCGATTTGTGCGTCACCATCGGTCCGGCCATCATGATGAAATTCGTGTCGCTGCTCACCCGGAAATATGAAATCCCCACCGTTGCCTCCCTGAACACCATTATGGTCGACGGGACCGGCATGTGCGGAGCCTGCCGCATCACCGTCGGGGGAAAAACAAAATTCGTATGTGTCGACGGACCGGAATTCGATGCCCATCAGGTCGATTTCGACGAAATGCTGATGCGTCTTTCTTCTTATAAAGATATGGAATAACTCTTTTCAACGATGAACATGGACAACAAAGAATATTTGGCCGCCGAACGGGCCCAGACATGGAGAGAAGAATTGCGGAAGAGCAAAAGCAATAAAGAGCGCACGCAAACAGCAAGGGTGCGCATGAACGAGCTGGCTCCGGACTACCGTATCACCAACAAAGAGGAAGTGAACCAGGGGCTGAACCGGGAACAGGCCCTGACGGAGGCCTCCCGCTGCTTAGACTGCCCCGACCCGCTGTGCATCACCGGATGCCCAGTACAAATCAACATTCCCAAATTTGTCAAAAACATCGAACGGGGAGAGATATTGGAGGCGGCCCGCACATTGAAAGAGACCAGCGCCCTGCCCGCCGTATGCGGACGAGTATGCCCGCAGGAAAAACAGTGCGAATCGAAATGTTTTTACACACAAAAACTGAAAAAAGAGGCTGTGGCCATCGGGTACCTCGAACGGTTCGCCGCCGACTACGAACGGGAGAGCGGACAAATTTCCATTCCCGAAATTAAAAACCGGAACCATATCAAAATCGCCGTCGTAGGTTCCGGCCCCGCCGGATTGGCCTTTGCCGGAGACATGATTAAATACGGATACGATGTCACCGTGTTCGAAGCCCTGCACGAAATAGGCGGAGTATTGAAATACGGCATACCGGAATTCCGGCTGCCCAACGCCATTGTCGATGTAGAGATAAACAGCCTGCAAAAAATGGGAGTCGAGTTCATTACCGACTGCATTATCGGGAAAACACTCTCCTATGATGATTTGCACGAAATGGGTTATCAGGGAATATTCGTTGCCAGCGGAGCCGGTCTGCCCCGTTTTATGGGCATTCCGGGAGAAAACCTTATCGGGATTATGTCAAGCAACGAGTATTTGACACGGGTCAACCTGATGGATGCGGCCAACCCCGAATCGGACACGCCCGTTATACAGGGGAAACGGGTCGCTATCATCGGCGGCGGCAATACGGCGATGGATTCGGTACGTACCGCCCGCCGTTTGGGGGCCGAACGGGCCATCATCGTATATCGCCGTTCTGAAGAAGAGATGCCGGCCCGGCTCGAAGAGATAAAACATGCCAAAGAAGAGGGCGTAGAATTTCTTACCCTGCACAACCCGATTGAATATATCGGGGATGAAAAAGGGAAGGTAAAACAAATGCGGCTCCAGAAAATGGAACTGGGCGCCCCCGATGCTTCGGGCCGCCGCAGTCCGGTGGCCATTCCCGGCGCAACCGAAACCATCGAAGTCGATGAAGTTGTGGTCAGCGTGGGCGTATCGCCCAATCCGCTCATCCCCAACGCCATCAAGGGACTGCAAGTCAGCAAATGGGGAACCATTGTCGTGAATCAGGAAACGATGCAGTCCGACCTCGCCGACTTGTATGCCGGAGGCGATATCGTCAGAGGAGGTGCGACCGTTATTCTGGCGATGGGCGACGGACGCAGAGCCGCCGCCTCCATGCACCGGGCTCTGACAGAAAAAATATAACACCGATGAGTACGGAACACTGGCTTTCCCGCACGGCCCAACTGTTGGGCCCCGACAAAATGACCCGATTGCAGCAGGCAAAGGTACTGGTCGTCGGTGTCGGCGGAGTGGGGGCCTATGCCGCCGAAATGCTGTGCCGGGCCGGAATCGGAGAACTGACGATTATCGACGGCGATACGGTAAACGAAACCAACATCAACCGGCAGCTGATAGCGTTGCACAGTTCCGTAGGCCAGTCCAAAACAGAACTGCTGGCCCGGCGGTTGCAAGACATCAATCCCCGCCTGAAAATAGAGGCTCGCTGTCAATTTCTGGAAGAAGAGGCAATCCGGGAACTGATAGAAACCGGGAAATACGATTTTGTCGTCGATGCCATCGACACCCTTTCTCCCAAAATTGCCCTCATCACGGCCTGCCGGAGAAACAAGGCCAAAATTATCTCGTCGATGGGAGCCGGAGGCCGGATCGACCCGACACAGATTCAGTATGCCGATATTTCCGAAACCTACCATTGCGGACTGGCCAAAGCCGTGCGCAAACGATTGCAGGCGGCAGGAATCAAAAAAGGGCTGAAAGTGGTTTTCTCGACCGAACAAACCGAACGAAAATCCATTATACGCACAGACGAGGAGCGCAACAAAAAATCTACCGTCGGAACGATATCTTATCTGCCCGCCATTTTCGGTTGCTATCTGGCCGCCTATGTCATCGAAAAACTGATACAGAAATGATTATAATAAACAACATACAGAAAAGCTACGGATCGCTGCAGGTACTGAAAGGGATAACCACCAGCATCGGCAAAGGGGAAATCGTTTCTATCGTGGGCCCCAGCGGAGCCGGAAAAACCACCCTGCTGCAAATCATCGGAACCCTCGACAAAGCCGATGCCGGACAAGTGCTTATCAACGGTGTGGACACAAGCCGGCTGAAAGAGAGAAAGCTGGCGGCATTCCGCAACCGGCACATCGGATTCGTATTCCAGTTTCACCAGCTGTTACCCGAATTCACCGCGCTGGAAAACGTCATGATTCCGGCGCTGATACAAAAAGTCAAGACCTCCGAAGCCGAGAAAAGAGCCAAAGAGATACTTCAGTTTCTAAATCTTTCCCATCGGATGTACCACAAGCCCTCCCAGCTGTCGGGGGGCGAAAAACAGCGGATTGCCGTTGCCAGAGCATTGGTTAACCGACCCGACGTGATTCTGGCCGACGAACCGTCGGGCAGCCTGGACACACAGAATAAAATCGAATTGTACCAGCTGTTTTTCGATTTGAGACAAGCGTTCGACCAAACATTTGTCATTGTTACCCACGATGAAAATCTGGCCCGGATAACCGACCGGATTATTCAGATGAAAGACGGACTGATTATTCCGCCTGATTCGACAGAAGCACCCGATATATCCGAATCCGATTCGAACCATGTCATCCCGGATTAAACATATTATACCGCTCTTCTGCCTCTTTTTGTCCGGCCTGCTCTTTTCCTGCCGGAAAGAGGAACCTTTCGATTACGAATCGTTTCGGCTCGATATGGTCACCTGCCGTATCGACGGCAGCGAAATATATTTTCAGACCGACAACGGAAGCCGTCTGTTTCCCGAACAACCTGTATCTGCCGGAAAATACGCAGATGAACAGCGGGTTATGCTCAATTATGTGATTCAAAAAGAGACAGACGCCCTGAAAAAAGAGTATCTGGTCAAAGTCCGCTCTGTCACCCGCATCCTCTCCAAAGAGATTGTCACCCTCTCACAGCAGGAGAGCGAAACCGCAGGCAACGATTCGCTCTATCTGGGCAGTATCTGGTACGGCGGAGAATGTATAAATATCCGGTATAAAATAGAATTTAACCACATACCGCATCTTCTCAGCATGATTTATGTCCCTGAAGAGCAGCTGCCCGACGACACACTGCGTCTGAAACTGATACACGACAGAAACAACGACCCCGCCGGATTTCTCACGGCCGGATATGCCTCGTTCCGTATCCCGCCGGCACTCTCAGCGCAAAACCGCCCGACAGCCCGGATACAGATTAACGGCAGCAATACGCCGAATAACTTTTTGATTGTCGATTTAAAATAAAAACGATATGAATCCCGAAAATAAAGAAATACAAATCGAACTTTCTCCGGAAATGGCCGAAGGCATCTATTCCAATCTGGCCGTTATTTCACACTCCTCTTCCGAATTTGTCGTAGACTTCGTCCGACTGATGCCGGGCGTCCCCAAAGCCTCCGTCAAATCGCGAATCATACTCACGCCGGAACATGCCAAAAGGCTGATGTTCGCTCTGGAAGAAAACATTTTGAGCTATGAAAAACAGTTCGGACCCATTCACACCAACAACCAGAACAACCATATGCCGCCGTTCATGACTTCGGGAGGCGAAGCCTGACAAAACCTGCCGGATTATCCAAAAAATCAATCCGGAACCGGAAATTTATAAACCCTGTGCCGGAAAAAAGTATACATATTTTTATACCTTTGCAAAAACGACAGAACACAAAGGAATCGATTATGGAAAATAAACTGACCATTTACAATACACTTACCCGTAAAAAAGAACTTTTTACGCCTCTTAACCCGCCCTATGTAGGCATGTATGTCTGCGGTCCCACCGTTTACGGAGACGGACATCTGGGCCATGCCCGGCCGGCCATCACGTTCGACCTGCTGTTCCGTTACCTGCAACATCTGGGCTATAAAGTAAGATATGTACGCAACATTACCGACGTCGGCCATCTGGAAAACGATGCCGATGAAGGAGAGGACAAAATCGCCAAAAAGGCGCGGCTGGAGGCACTCGAACCGATGGAGGTCGTCCAATACTACCTGAACCGCTACCACAAGGCGATGGAAGCGTTGAATGTCCTGCCGCCGAGCATAGAGCCCCACGCATCGGGTCATATCATCGAACAAATCGAATACATCAAAAAAATTCTCGATGCCGGATATGCCTATGAAAGCTGCGGCTCGGTATATTTCGATGTCGAGAAATACAACCGGAAACACCACTACGGAAAGCTGTCGGGACGCAATATCGATGAGCTGCTGAACACCACGCGGGAACTCGACGGGCAACAGGAAAAACGGAACAGTTTCGACTTTGCCCTCTGGAAAAAGGCCGCACCCGAACACATCATGCGCTGGCCGTCACCTTGGAGCGACGGATTTCCCGGCTGGCATCTCGAATGTTCGGCTATGGGAACCAAATATCTGGGAGAAGAGTTCGATATACACGGCGGCGGCATGGACCTCCTGTTCCCCCACCACGAATGTGAAATCGCCCAATCGGTCGCCGCACAGGGAAAAGAGACGGTTCGCTACTGGATGCACAACAACATGATTACCATTAACGGGCAGAAAATGGGGAAATCGCTGGGCAATTTCATTACCCTCGACCAGTTTTTCACCGGAACACATCCGCTGCTTACTCAGGCATACAGCCCCATGACCATCCGGTTCTTTATTCTGCAAGCTCACTATCACAGCACCGTAGACTTCAGCAACGAAGCACTGCAAGCATCCGAAAAAGCACTCCAACGGCTGACAGAAGGATGGGAAAAACTGAACAAAATCGTTCCGGCCGACAATACAACAATCGACATCCCCGATTTAAAAGCCAAATGCTACGAAGCCATGAACGATGATTTGAACAGCCCCATTGTCATATCCCATCTGTTCGACGGCGTGCGGATTATCAACACCGTAGCAGCCGGCAATGCCTCACTGAACGAAGAAGATTTGAACAGCCTGAAAGAAACATTCCGGACCTTCCTGTTCGATATTCTGGGTCTTTCGCCCGGTAGCGCATCCACCGCATCGGCATCGACGCAACCCTATGAACAGGCCGTCGACCTGCTGCTCGAAGTGCGCAAAGAAGCCAAAGCCAAAAAAGACTGGGCCACCTCCGATTTCATACGCAACAAACTGGCCGAAATCGGATTTGAAATCAAAGACACCAAAGACGGGGTCGAATGGAAACTGAACAAATAAAGAATCGAAAACGCCTCTGTACCCTGCCGGTCCAGAGGCGTTTTTTCAAAACAGCATGAAATACAGCTATTCATATCCCTTTCCGGTCGGAACCCTGCACATCGTACAAAAAGGAGAGTCCATTATCCGCATCTCATTCCGGCAGGATTTGACAGCCGTAAGCAAAGAGACAAACCTCATTCGGGAAACAGCCCGCCAGCTCGATGCCTATTTCAACGGGACACGCACCACTTTCGACATTCCGCTCCAACCCGAAGGAACCCCTTTCCAGCAAAAAATATGGGCGCTGTTGCAAAAAATACCCTACGGAAAAACGATGACCTACAAACAGCTGGCCACCTTGTCGGGCAATGCCAACGCCTGCCGGGCCGTAGGAATGGCCAATAACCGGAATCCGATTATGATTGTCATCCCCTGCCACCGGGTAATCGGAGCAGACGGGTCATTGACCGGATATGCCGGAGGATTAGAGGTAAAACAGTTTCTGCTGCAACTTGAAAAAGCAGTCCCGGCCCGGTAACCGGCACCGACCGGAACACAAGCCAATTAATTCAATCTCCCGTATAAACAGCCTTCAGAGAGCCTATGGCCAGCTTTCCCTCGACCTGCAATGGAATACGGCGGCTGTCATCGCTGATCCAGGCCGTGATATTGTCACTCTCCTTCTCTCCGGCATCCGTTGAAAAATGCAACTTTATCCGAAACGCCGGAAATTCCTTGCCTCCCAGTTTCAAAATGGTCCGGCCCATATATTCGATGGACAGATATTCGATATGGCGACCCGAAAATATGTTCAGATTAAACCGCTTGTGCATCGGCGTCGACAGGAAATCGATGGTTCTCAAATAATAAAACACGCTCAGCATGTCATAAGTCATCTTGGACGAAGCGACCGTATAAGACTCGACCGCATTGCGTTTGGGGCGGTACAACGTAATATCGCCCACACAGCCCGCCACTCCCGGCTGATACTTATAGTTGACCTCATCCTTACGGTATGTCTTGTCTTCATCTGCAATCTTGGCATAATACAACGGACGCAGGTCTTCCCGCTGCATAACCGAAACCAAAGTATCCCTCACCCTGAAAAGACGGTCAGCGAAAGGAAGCGTGCGGGCGTCCATCTGGGCCTGGTAGCAAGGCACACCTTTCACAGAGACAGGAGTCAGCCGCAAGGTGGCGGTAGCGGCCCGTTTCCAGATAAATCCCCATTGATAAATCACATCGTAAGGGAGGCTCTCTTTTCCCCATGAGACATTCGTAGACTGGGCACTGCCCAATACCGGCATCCCCAACAAAAACAAGACCATAAACCATCTGGCCCGCCGGAGACCGTTACTGGCCGTCAAACAACATTTCATTCTCCGCATCCTCCTGTTTTTCCTCCTGTATGATTTCGCCTTTGGGCTTATTTTTAACAATGGCTCGGGGTTTCTGCCTGTCCGGCGGCAAAGCGAATACATCCCAATCCTGCTCGACATCCCAGTTGGCTTTCAGTTCCAGACTTTTCGGATAATAATACACATCCTCCGGCTGCCGTTTCTCGGCATAATTACCCGTATCGTACTTGCCGTTGCCATTACGGTCGACAAACAGCCGGGCATAATACACACCGGGATCCAGATACAGAAATTCGGCGCCGCCATTTACCACCGGGACAGAACGCACCGGCACATCATTGCTGTTCAGCAACACGACATAAGCGGAATCCTTTATCCCTTGAGTTGCCAGATACAGATTGGAATACTCCTCCAGTGTGCGCACCTTGAACGACTGGGAAAATTTATCGGTAGGGGCTCCGTATATGCTCACCGCCGCCAGAGAGTCAATCGACACCCGGTACATCTCACCCGGTTTCCATTTGTGATGCAGCGCAAACATACGCATTTTCAGAGAATCCTGTCCGAAGGTAAAATCAGTTACCGGATTCCACAACGTATCGTTTTTAATCTCCAGATGCACGGCACTATTGTCGAACGAATCGACCGGTTCGGCATATTCGAACCGTAAAAAGTCGTACACATTCAGGGAAGAAGGAATCGTAGGCGACATTTTCAAAAACTCAACGACCGGAGCGGCAGCCTCCTCGCCCTCCTCTTTTTTCTTCCGCTCTCTCTCCCTCGACACCGTTCTTTTGGGGCGGAAAATCATTTTCAGCGTATCCGTAAACATCGACAGCTCCATCAAACTGTCGGTCCGCATGTACCGGGATTCAAAAACCAGCGTATCCATCTGATACACCAACGAATCCTTTATCCAGTAATGTATCGTGTCGTTCGTCACATTTTTCTCGATATACGCCCAGTCGTCATGTTCGAAATTGAGCGGTTTCATCTCCGGAAGCGTATCATTGGCAGCCGAGAAATAGAGCGAAAACTTACGGGGCGAAGGCCGTTCGTTTTTCTCCAGATAATGACTTTTGAAATTTTCGTTAAAAACTTTCAGCAAGATATCTTTGGGCGCATACTCTGCCACCTGCGTAACGACAATCGTATCTATCGTAACCGTATCGGTCCATAATGTGTCGGCCCGCAGGAAAGTCTCCACCGAAGGGGTGACCGTCGAATCCAAAAAAGCGATATCCTCCGTTGCATTGTCAAACCGGTAATCCCGGTTCAAATCCTTCAACGCATACAGGCGGTACGTTCCGGGAGTGATATTGCGTATCGAAAAAGCACCCCGTGCATCGGAAAGGGCGATACGGTCAAACGGAAGACGGGTAAACGCCGTATCTTCCAGATTGGCATGTATACCCACCAGCATCCCGGTCACCGGCTCCAGATTCTCGGCATTCAGCAATATGCCCGAAATCTGCAACGTGTCGATAACGGGTCCGGTAGAAAACGAAAACGCAAAATTTTCCAGCACATTCCGTTCATTGTTGTCGACTATCGCATCGGAAAAATCAATCGTATAAGTGGTGTTCGGCAGCAACGTATCTTTCAGCTCCACCGTCACTTTCCGGCCCGAAGTCCGAATCAGCGGCATCTCTTTCTGCGGAGGTGAAATAATGACCTTTTCCGAGACCTTCTCCACCAGTACAATTTCATCGAACTCAATCTCTATCTTGTTTTTGCTCACATTGACCTGATTGGGCAACGGGTCGCTTTTCACGAATACGGGGGGCGTCTCATCCTTCGGCCCGCCGCCCGGACGAGCCATATTGGCACAGGAAGAAACCATACCGATAACCAGTACCGATATTACCGCCAGAGGCGCATAGGTCGAAATTCTCTTTTTAATCATCCCTTGTCGTTTTTTCGGAGATTACGGGGTAAAGATACAAAAAAGAACAATTATAAAAGGTAAAAATGGCTTTTCCGGTCCGGAATAACGGCAACAAAGAGAAATTAATCGAACATTTTGTTAGCCGAATCGAAAAAAAACATATATTTGCACCTTGATTAAAAATGCGAAATAAATTAAACAAAAATCATAAAGTAATTATCTCATGCAAAACAAAGGATTTATCAGAGTCTTTGCGGTATTACTTACTTTGGTATGCTTGTTCTACCTCTCCTTTTCTTTGGTGACGAGACACCAGACGAAAAAAGCGGAAGAATACGCCAACGGCGATGAAGCAAAGTATACCCAGTACATGGACTCTATCTCGACAGAAAAAGTGTATTTATGGTATTACACCTTCAAACAGTGTCAGGAAATGGAAATCGGTTTGGGGCTGGACCTCAAGGGCGGTATGAACGTTACCTTGCAAATCTCGGTAGCAGACGTACTGAAATCCCTTTCCAACAACAACCCCGACCCCAATTTCAACAAAGCGCTGGCCGTTGCGACCGCCAACCAGGCCGAGAACAAAGATTTTCTTTCGGCATTTTATAACGAATACCGGAAACTCGACCCCAACGTGCGCCTGGCCGCTATCTTCAGCACATACCAGTTAAAAGACAAAATCGCCCCGAACGCATCGAATGACGATGTACTGAAAGTGCTCCGTTCCGAGCTCGATGACGCTATCGACAACTCGTTCAACGTTCTTCGCACCCGTATCGACCGCTTCGGCGTCGTGGCACCGAACATCCAGAAACTGGAAAAAGACGGCCGCATTCTGGTCGAACTGCCCGGAGTCAAAGAACCTGAACGTGTAAGAAAACTGTTGCAGGGAAGCGCCAACCTTGAATTCTGGGAAACCTATAACCTGAACGAGTTCTACAATCAGTTGTCGGCAGCAAACGATGTTATCGCCCAAATGGAAAACAGTACGGCAGAAGAAACCGTAGCTGAAGACAACACCGCTGATATCGAAACGGCAGAAGAACCGGTTATCGAAGCGAGCGAAGACAGCATCACGCAGAAAATCAAAGAAGAACTCAACAATGCAGGCAGCGAACAACAGCAACTGGACATGTGGAAAAAACAAAATCCGCTGTTCTCGAAATTACAGCTTAACGTTTCACAAAACGGCGTAAGCCAAAGCCCGGCAGTGGGAATCGCCCACTATTCCGATACGGCAGCCATCAACAGCTATCTGCAATTGCCGCAGGTTCGTGAACTGTTGCCGGCCAACCTGCTGTTCCGCTGGACGGTAAAAGCTATCGATGAAAAAGAACAATTCTATCAGCTGGTAGCCCTGAAAGCATCCAACGGCGGACGTCCCCCGCTGGAAGGAGATGTGATTACCGATGCCCGCGAAGATTTCGACCGGTTCACCAACAATGCGGTGGTAAGCATGACGATGAATGCCGAAGGTTCGAAAATCTGGGAACAGGTTACCCGTGAAAACATCGGCCGCTGCATCGCTATCGTTCTCGACAATCAGGTATATTCTTTCCCGGTAGTCAACACCGAAATCGCCGGCGGAAGTTCTCAGATTTCCGGCAATTTCACCCCCGAAGAAGCCAAAGACTTGGCCAACGTGCTGAAATCCGGTAAAATGGCAGCCGCCGTTAAAATCGTACAGGAAGACATTATCGGCCCGTCGCTGGGACAAGAAGCCATCCGGAGCGGTATCATGTCGTTTATCTTCGCACTGGCTCTGCTCATGATATATATGATGAGTGTATACGGAGTGGTTCCGGGTCTCGTCGCCAACGGCGGTTTGATTTGCAACATGTTCTTCACGATGGGTGTGCTGGCATCGTTCCAAGCCGTGCTTACCCTGTCGGGCATCGCCGGTCTGGTATTGTCGCTGGGTATGGCGGTAGACGCCAACGTGCTTATCTTTGAAAGAGCCAAAGAAGAACTCCGGGCCGGCAAAAATCTGAAATCGGCGATTGCCGACGGTTACAGCAACGCTTTCTCGGCTATTTTCGACTCGAACCTGACATCGGTCATCACCGGTATCATCCTGTTCTTCTTCGGAACCGGCCCCATCAAAGGTTTTGCCACCACATTGATTATCGGTATCGTTATGTCGTTCTTCACCGCCGTATTCCTTACCCGTCTGGTATTTGAAAAAGGAATCGCCAAAGGCTGGTTCAAGAATCTGACATTCACCACTCCGCTGACCAAAAACATGCTGGTCAATCCTTCGATTAATTTCCTCGGCAAACGGAAAATCGGCTACATTACCGCCATCGCTCTGGTTGCCATAGGAGTCTGCTCGCTGTGTGTCAAAGGGCTCAATCAAGGCATTGAATTTACCGGAGGCCGCAACTACATCGTTCGGTTCGACGAACCGGTAAATACACAGGAAATCGCCAACCTGCTGAAACCCGAATTTGAAGGCAGCACCCTGTCGGTGATTACCATCGGCAGCGACAATCAGGTACGTATATCCACCAACTACAAAATCGATGACAACGACGAAGGCGTCGATGAAGAAATCGAAAGCAAGATATACAAATCCATCAAGAGCGGTAATTTGATTGGAGACGAAACACAAGCCCAATTCAAAGAACAGCACATCATGAGTACGCAGAAAGTAGGACCGAGTATCGCCGACGACATCAAAATCGCCGCATTCTGGGCCGTACTGTTCTCACTCATCGCCATCGCACTTTACATCCTGCTGCGGTTCCGTGACATATCGTTCAGCGTAGGAACACTGGTTGCCCTCGTATTCGATACGACAATCATTATCGGGTTCTATTCCATATTCTACGGACTGCTGCCCTTCTCTATGGAAATAGACCAGTCGTTTATCGCCGCCATTCTGACGGTTATCGGTTACTCCGTAAACGATAAAGTGGTCGTATTCGACCGGGTGCGTGAAGTAAGCGGCCTCTATCCCAAACGGGATAAATTCATCGTCATCAACGATGCGCTGAACAGCACGCTGGCCCGTACCATCAGCACCTCGTTGAGTACAGCGATTGTCCTCATCTGTATCTTCGTGCTGGGAGGCGATACGATTCGCAGTTTCACCTTCGCCATGTTGCTGGGTGTAATCATCGGTACGTTGTCGACCCTGTTCATGGCCGTACCGGTTGCTTACGAATTGCAGAGCCGCAAACAGAACAAGGAACGTAAGGCCGAAGCAGCTGCATTGAAGAAATAAAAGAAAACCATTCATTCAAAAAAAATGCCGGGATGCTGTCCCGGCATTTTTTTGTCTCTATAAAAAAATATCGCTCCGCAGAGCGATATCCCCGTATCTCTGCCGGGAATCGAACCCGGATCTAAAGTTTAGGAAACTTTTGTTCTATCCATTGAACTACAAAGACATACTATATAACTGACTGCAAAAGTACGATAAAAACTTCACGCCACCAAATCTGAATCAATCAAAGAGCGCTTTCAGCACCTCCAAAGATTTTAAATCGGCAAACCCGTCGTGATGCAGTCTGAAATAAGAGATAATATAATCCAAAACGGCCGTTCGCTCATTTCGGTGAAACCGGAACAAATGCAGATTCGAGTAATTCATCCGCATAATCTGATAAAACCGGCCGGCTTCCTCCGGAGGCAGAAAATAAGCATGGTCAGGACGGGAAACCGAAAAAACGCCGTTCAGCAAATCAAAAAAACGCCCCTCCCCATAGTCGGACACATTCGGATAAAACCCCATATAAGCGGTCAGTTCAATCAGAAAACAGAGATGAAAATTGGCCTTGCCCTCCTCCATTAAATGGAGAAACTGCACCGATTGCAATAAAAAGTCGAACAGAGCCGGATTCGGTTCCGGCTCCCGGATAGCCTTTAAAATAAACTCGGATAAAAAAAGAGTTATGGCATTTTTAACCGGGTCATAATGCAGCTGAGGAACCGGAACCGCCGTCTGTACATCCCGAATACGCTGGATATCCCGGCCCGGCTTGTTCTCGCCGTCGATATGCAGAATGGCAAACGGCGTAAACAGAGCCCGCATCAGCCGGCTCCGCTTTCCCTGCTGCAACGGCAGGGCATACGAAACCCTGCCATACCGCTCGGTATAAACATGCACCAGCGAAATTTTATCGCTGTAAGCCGTTATCCCCAAAACGATTCCGGTGGTCTTGTCCAACATCTCTCTGCAGTTTTTGCAAAAATAACAGTTTTATCCTAAATCCCGCCTTTCAAGGGCGCGTTTCCCTGAAATTTCGACCGCCGGCGGCATCCGGACAGTACGCCGACAAGTTTTTAATCAAATATTTTGTCAATTAAATTTTGTCAATTAAAAAAACAGTCCTATATTTGCAGTCGCATTTTGGAAAACCTGCCGCACAAATAAAAAAAGGCAATTTATCCAAACGGCCCATTCGTCTATCGGCTAGGACGCAAGATTTTCATTCTTGAAAGAGGGGTTCGATTCCCCTATGGGCTACCGAAGCATTAAGAATATTCTTAATGCTTTTTTATGTTTTACCCTCCCTGTTCTTCAATTATTTTAGTGAAAAATCTGCCGTTCAGATTTTACAAATCCGAGTTTTTTTGCTAATTTTGTTTGTTTTTGAATCAGACGGTCAGCATGCTTTCCGTTCCCGGTTCATCAGTCAGTAGCAAACAACTAAACAAAACAATATGTCAGAAGAACAAAAGGCAAACAACACCTCTTATTCAGCCGACAGTATTCAGGTACTTGAAGGTCTTGAAGCAGTAAGAAAACGCCCGGCGATGTACATCGGCGATATCGGCGTAAAAGGATTGCACCACCTAGTTTACGAAGTGGTCGACAACTCTATCGATGAAGCATTGGCCGGCTATGCTACCCATATCAATGTATTTATCAATGAAGATAATTCCATTACCGTTATAGACAATGGTCGGGGTATTCCGGTCGATTTTCACGAAAAAGAAAAGAAATCGGCCCTCGAAGTCGTACTGACCGTACTCCATGCCGGAGGAAAATTCGACAAAGGGTCCTATAAAGTCTCCGGAGGTCTGCACGGGGTGGGCGTTTCGTGCGTAAACGCCCTGTCGACCTACCTGCGGGCCGAAATCAAACGCAACGGTAACATATACATGCAGGAATACTCCTGCGGAAAACCGCTGCATGATGTCGAAATCATCGGAACCACCTCCGAAACCGGAACGACCATTACATTCAAGCCCGACGGAGACATCTTTTCCGAGACGGTTTACCAAACCAACATACTGGCTTCCCGGTTGCGGGACTTGGCATTCCTCAACGCCGGCATCCACCTCTCGCTTACCGACAAGCGGGAAAAGAACGAAGCCGGTGAATACAAAACGGAAGAATACTATTCCGAAGAAGGGTTGAAAGAGTTTGTCCGCTATATCGACAGCTCCAAAGAACATCTCATCGAAGACGTCATTCACATCAATACCGAGAAGCAGGGTGTTCCGGTAGAAGTGGCCATGACCTACAACACCTCCTATAACGAGAATATTTACTCTTATGTAAACAATATCAACACGATAGAAGGAGGTACGCACTTGTCCGGATTCCGTCGGGGACTTACCCGTACGCTGAAAAAATATGCCGAAGACTCCAAGATGCTCGAAAAAGTCAAGGTGGAAATCAGCCCCGAAGACTTCCGGGAAGGACTTACCGCCGTCATCTCAGTAAAAGTCATGGAACCGCAGTTTGAAGGACAGACCAAAACCAAACTGGGCAACAACGAAGTAATGGGCGTGGTCGATGTGGCTGTCAGCGAAGCCCTGCGCAACTATCTGGAAGAGAACCCCAAACCCGCCAAAGCCATTGTCGAGAAAGTAATTCTGGCGGCAACGGCACGGCACGCCGCACGGCATGCACGGGAAATGGTTCAGCGCAAATCGCCCCTGTCGGGCGGAGGACTGCCCGGCAAACTGGCCGACTGCTCGAAACGCACACCCGAAGACTGCGAAATATTCCTTGTCGAGGGAGACTCGGCCGGCGGTACCGCCAAACAAGGACGAGACCGGGCTTTCCAGGCGATTCTGCCGTTGCGCGGTAAAATTCTCAACGTAGAGAAAGCCATGCACCACAAGGTTCTCGAAAGCCAGGAAATACGCAACATATACACGGCACTGGGCGTAACCATCGGAACCGAAGACGACTCCAAAGAGGCCAATATCTCCAAACTCCGGTATCACAAAATTATCATCATGACCGATGCCGATGTCGACGGAAGCCACATTGCCACCCTGATTATGACCTTCTTCTTCCGGCATATGCGTCCGTTGATTGAGAACGGCCACCTCTATCTGGCTACTCCGCCTTTGTATCTCTGCACCAAAGGAAAAGTACAAGAGTATTGCTGGACAGATGAACAACGCCAGCAATTTATCCTGAAATACGGAGGCGGTAACGAAGGACAGATTAAAACACAGCGGTACAAAGGTTTGGGAGAGATGAATGCAGAACAGTTATGGGAAACCACGATGGATCCCGAAAACCGTATCCTGCATCAGGTGACCATTGACAATGCCGCCGAAGCCGACCGCATCTTCTCGATGCTGATGGGCGAAGACGTAGGCCCTCGCCGTGAATTTATCGAGCAGAATGCCAACTACGCAAACGTAGACGCTTAAAACATCGAAACATACAGAGCGGAGACTTTTCAACCCTTTGAAAAATCTCCGCTTTTTTATTGTCGAATTAACACTTATTGGCAACTCCGGATTAAACCATTCCGGTCAAGCGATGTCTTATTTCTATTGCGCTATACATAACCGACATAAATAATGAAAAAAACTATATTTCTATTTCTGTTTCATCTGTTGTTAATCCTACCCTCTGCAGCCGGCAATATCAAAGGCCGGGTTATCGACTCCCAGACCAAACAGGCCGTCGATTTTTGCAATGTGGCACTGTATGCCAAAGGAAACAAGACACCCTTGAAAAGTACGGCCACCAATGCAGCCGGCACCTTTACCCTGACCGATATCACCGCCGGAACATATACCGTAAAAATAAGTTTTATCGGCTATACCAATATCGAGCTGCCCATCCGGCTGACAACGGAAAAACCGGACGCAGACCTGCACACCATATCGCTGGTTCCCGACAGCAAAATGCTGAAAGAAGTCGAAGTGGTCGGACAACGGTCTCAAATGCGGTTCGATGTGGATAAAAAAGTGTTCACGGTCGACCAAAACATAGCTGCGGCAGGCGGCTCGGCTTCAGAGATTTTGCAAAATATCCCTTCGGTCGATGTCGACACCGAAGGCAATGTCTCGTTAAGAAACAATTCAAGTGTAGAGGTATGGATTAACGGGCGGCCCTCCGGATTGAACGAAGACAACCGGGCGCAAATTCTGGAACAAATGCCGGCCGAAAGCATCGAAAGCATCGAAGTCATTACCAATCCTTCAGCAAAATACAGCCCGGAAGGCACAGCCGGTATCATCAATATCGTTCTCAAAAAAGACCGCAAGGCCGGATATTACGGAAGCATATCGGCCGGAGCCAACACGTTCGGAGGAGTAGACGGTTCCGCCAACATCAATTACAACTCGGCCAAAGTGGATGCGTATGCCAATATCGGGGTGCGCAACATGCGGTTCCCGAATCAAACCGACACCCAAAGAGAATCCTGGAACGAAAACGGCGATACGGTCATTCTTAACCAGAAGAATCGGGGAAAAATGGTCGGATTGGGCACTTTCATGAGAGCCGGAACCACCTGGCATGCCACGAGCCGGGACGATTTGGGAGTCAATCTGATGGCGATGATCGGGAAACGGGACAACCACTCGACCCTCAAATCATTTGACGGAGACAATCTGCTGACCAGAGACAGAAGTTCTTCGTCCAACGGAAAACACCGGATGCTGAACATCGCACTCGACTACAACCACCAATTCAGCAAAGGCGAAAACCTGAGCGCAAGCGTCTCCTACGACAACGGGAAACGGAACTCATCCAGCGACTATCTCCAGGTTACACTCCCGGATATCTCCTCCGCCCAGCGACAGACAGACGACAACCACGATGAACGCTGGGAAATAAAAATCGACTATTCGAAAGCATTCAACGACCGATTTAAACTGGAAGCCGGATATCAAGGCAACATCAACAACAGAAACAGCGATGTAAAAACTTGGGACGGAACAGACAAAGAACATCTGGTAAGCAATGAGAAACTGAACGACCTGTTCAAATACCAAGAGAACATTCAGGCGTTGTATGCCACCTTTACCGGAAAAATAGAAAAATTCAGTTTCCAGCTGGGATTGCGGGGAGAATACATGCACTATACGACCCGAACCATCGCATACAACAACCCCGAACCGGGAGAAAAAAGCTATTGGAGACCCTATCCCAGCGTATTTCTGGCATACAGTCTGCCCAAAGGGAACGAAATACAGGTTAACTACACCAGTCGCGTCAGACGCCCTCGCGGACGGCAAATCAATCCGTTCCGCAACGTAACCGACTCGACCCAAATCAGTTTCGGTAATCCCAACCTCGACCCCGAATTTTCCAATTCGCTGGAGTTGAACTACATTAAAAACTGGGAGGACCACACCCTTTCCGCCTCCCTCTATTACCGAAATACCAACGGCGTCATACAAAATATCTCATACTACGATGCCCCCACTATTTTCTCCACCTACGAAAATATCACCCAGTCCCAAAATGCCGGATTGGAATTGACCGCCAAAAACAGGCTGTTCAAGATGCTGGACCTGACCACCACCGTCAACCTGTATTACTATAACCTGAAAGGCTTCGATTATACCTACAAAAACGGAGACAAGGAGTTCAACATCAGTTATCCGGGAGATAAAAATTTTGCCTGGAATGCCCGGTTGATGGCCAACATGATATTTCCCAAAGGATTCTCGGCTCAGGTAACGGGAAATTACAATTCCCGGCAGGCGGTCGCTCAAGGGAAAACATACGACAACTATTCACTGGATGCCGGCATCCGCAAAAGTTTCTTCTCCCGGACATTCACAATCGCACTGTCGGGGCGTGACCTGCTCGATTCCCGCCGCCGCAAAACCGAGACATGGGGCAACAATTTCTACCAGATTTCCAATTCCAGATTTGCCGGAAGGAGTGTAACGCTGACATTTACCTACATGTTCGGGACAAACAACGGCAACAAACAAAAAAATAACCGTCAGCAGAACGACGTTATGGATTCATTCGGTTCCGATATGATGGACTTTTAAAAACGGGACCCTCTACGGAAAGAAATTTTTTTCTCCGGTAGTAAAATCACAAAAATATCACTTACTTTGTAGATACGTATTATTTACAAAGCCAATCTTTTGTTCGGAATATACAACTACTCCGGACAATACTCACAACACGATAAATCAATCCAGTAATGAAGAAAGAGAAAAATAAAAGCAGAAACAGACTGAAAAAAAGCGATATCATACAGCAAATCATCACCTTCTTCAATGAAGCCGATACAAGAGGATACAATTATAAACAGGTATCTTTCGCCGTAGGCGCCCGAACCGAAAACCAAAAACATCTCGTCTACGAAATACTCGAATCGTTAAAAGACGACAATTACCTGCTTGAAATCGCTCCGGGAAAGTATAAGCTGAACCGGCGCAAAACATCCCGTATCATAGGAACATTCGAACGCCGGAGCAACGGGAAAAACCATGTCATCGTCGAAGAGAGCGGCGAGTCGATTTTCATCGCCGAACGCAATGCCCTGCGGGCGATGAACGGAGACAAAGTAAAAGTGCTCATCTACGCCAAACGGAAAAACCGGGATTTGGAAGGGGAAGTTATCGAAATCATCGAAAAAGCCCCCCAAATCTTTATCGGGACACTCGAAATACAGAAACACGTTGCATTTCTCCTTACCGACAATAAAATATTGGGCAATGACATCTTTATCCCCAAAGAAAAACTCAAAGGAGGCAAAAGCGGAGATAAAGCCATTGTACAGATTATCGACTGGCCCGACCGGGCCCGGAATCCTTACGGAGAAGTTGTCGAGATACTGGGTTCTGCCGGCGAAAACGACACCGAAATGCACGCTATTCTCGCCGAATTCGGACTTCCGTACCGCTATCCGCAGGCGGTTGAAAAAGCCGCCGACAAAATCAGCGATGCCATACCGGCCGAAGAAATACGGAAACGAGAAGATTTCCGGGATATTACCACGTTCACTATCGACCCCAAAGACGCAAAAGACTTTGACGATGCCCTTTCGGTGCGCCGGTTACCCGGCGGATTATGGGAGGTCGGAGTACATATCGCCGATGTGACACACTACGTAAAACCGGGCAGCATCATCGACAAAGAAGCCGCCAGACGGGCCACATCCATCTACCTCGTCGACCGGGTAATCCCGATGCTTCCCGAAAGACTGTGCAACCAGATTTGCTCTTTAAGGCCTCACGAAGAAAAATTGTGCTATTCCGCCATTTTTGAACTCAACGACAACGCCGAAGTGCAAGCCTCCCGGATAGGCCGGACCGTCATCAAATCCAACCGGCGATTTACCTACGAAGAAGCACAGGAGGTTATCGAAACCCAACAAGGAGACTATAAAGATGAAATACTCATACTGAACGATTTAGCCAAGAAACTCCGGGCCAAGCGGTTTGCCGCAGGAGCCATCAATTTCGACCGGCACGAAGTAAAATTCGAAATCGATGAAAAAGGGAAACCGGTAAACGTATATTTCAAAGTATCGAAAGAAGCCAACAAACTCATCGAAGAATTTATGCTGCTGGCCAACCGAACCGTAGCCGAAACCATCGGGAAAGTCTCCAAAAAGAGCACCCCCAAAACCTTCGTATACCGGGTGCATGACCTGCCCGACCCGGAAAAAATGAACAATCTGGCCACTTTTATCCGGCGTTTCGGCTATAACCTGAAAACCGAAGGGAACAAAAACGAAGTATCCAGATCGATAAACTCCCTGCTCGACAAGGTACAGGGCAAACGGGAAGAAAATCTCATTGAAACTGTGGCCATACGCTCGATGGCCAAAGCCTCCTATTCAACGGTCAATATCGGACATTACGGACTGGCATTCGACTTTTACACCCATTTTACCTCACCCATACGCCGGTATCCCGACATGATGGTACACCGGCTGCTGGCCCGCTATGCCGAAGGAGGACGGAGCGTCAACGAAAAAAGTCTGGAAAACGAATGCAAACATTCCTCTGACATGGAACTTACGGCCGCCAGCGCCGAACGGGCTTCCATCAAATACAAACAGGTGGAGTTTCTCAGCGAACGGTTGGGCGAAGAGTATGACGGAGTAATATCCGGCGTAACCGAATGGGGACTGTACGTCGAAATCAACGAAAACAAATGCGAAGGCATGGTACCTATCCGGGATTTGGAGAACGACTATTACGAGTTCGACGAAAAAAACTACTGTCTGATAGGACGCCGCACCCGCAAAATATACCGGCTTGGCGACCCCATCCGCATTCAGGTAGCCAGAGCCAATCTGGAGAAAAAACAGCTCGATTTTGCGTTGGTGGAATAAATAAAAACCGCTTAAGTCCCATATATACGGATATTTAATGATGCCGAGCAACGAAATTTGATAATTTCGCATTATCTTTGTATGCAAACCGAAGAATAGCAGTCTTATGGAAGATGAAACAATAAAATCATCCCCCGAAGTAGGGGAATACGGTTCCGACTCGATACGCACGCTGGACTGGAAAGAACATATCCGGCGGCGTCCCGGTATGTACATCGGCAAACTGGGAGACGGCACCCATTCCGACGACGGTATATATGTCCTTTTAAAAGAAGTGCTCGACAATGCCATCGATGAATACATGATGGGATTCGGGAAACAGATTATCGTCAATATCGATGAAACCGCCGTTACCATACGGGATTTCGGACGGGGTATTCCGCTGGACAAGGTAAAAGACGTCTCTTCCAAAATGAATACCGGAGCCAAATACGACTCCAAAGCATTCAAAAAATCCGTAGGGCTCAACGGCGTAGGTATCAAAGCCGTAAATGCCCTCTCTACCGAGTTTTACATCTGTTCCCACCGGGATGGAGCCTGCAAAGCCATCCGTTACCATCTGGGCAATGTCATCGAAGACTGTCCCGAAGAAAAAACCGGCGAAGACAACGGAACTTTGGTGCGTTTTATCCCCGATAATTCGATATTTAAAGACTATCACTACAAAGAAGAGTTTATCGAAGCTCTCCTCAAAAATTACGTATATCTCAATTCGGGACTTACCATTATTTTTAACGGAAAAAAATTCCATTCCCGGAACGGATTGGTCGATTTGCTGAACGAGAAAATGACCGCAGACCCGCTCTATCCCGTCATACATCTTAAAGGAGAAGACATTGAAGTGGTCATTACCCACAACAACCAGTACGGCGAAGAATACTACTCCTTTGTCAACGGACAGCATACCACGCAGGGAGGAACACATCTGACAGCATTCCGGGAAGCCGCCTCCCGCACGATAAAGGAATTTTACAACAAGAATTTCGATTATTCCGACATTCGCAACGGCATTGTGGCAGCCGTAAGCGTTAAGGTGGAAGAGCCGGTATTCGAGTCCCAGACCAAAACCAAACTCGGTTCCCGCGATATGGGGCCGGACGGGCCTTCGGTAAGCAAATTTATCGGAGATTTCTTAAAAAAGGAGCTGGACAACTACCTGCACAAAAACACAGAAACCGCCGAGATTCTGCTAAAAAAGATACTCGACTCGGAAAAAGAGCGGAAAGCGATTGCAGGAGTCACCAAACTGGCACGGGAAAGAGCCAAAAAAGCCAATCTGCACAACAAAAAACTGCGCGATTGCCGCATCCACTACAACGATGCCAAAGGCGACAACCGGGACGAATCGAGCATATTCATTACGGAGGGAGACTCGGCCACCGGGTCTATTACCAAAAGCCGCAACGTAGAAACACAAGCCGTATTCAGCCTTCGGGGAAAACCGTTAAACTCTTACGGCCTCACCCGCAAAGTCGTATACGAAAACGAAGAATTCAACCTGCTGCAGGCCGCATTGAATGTCGAAGACGGAATCGAAGGGCTGCGATACAACAAAATCATCATCGCCACCGATGCCGACGTCGACGGGATGCACATCCGGTTGTTGCTCATTACCTTTTTCCTCCAGTTCTTCCCCGACCTGATTAAGAAAGGCCATGTCTATATTCTGCAAACGCCGCTGTTCAGGGTCAGAAACAAAAAAGAGACGTTATACTGCTATACGGAAGAAGAGCGGCTGGCCGCACTGGAAAAAATCAAAGTCAACCCCGAAATTACCCGGTTCAAAGGACTTGGAGAAATATCGCCCGAAGAGTTCCGTCATTTTATCGGACCCGATATCCGGCTCGATCAGGTAACCCTCCGGAAAGAAGACCTGGTCAAAGAGCTGTTGGAATTCTACATGGGCAAAAACACGATGGAACGACAGAATTTCATCATTCAAAATCTGGTAGTAGAAGACGATGAAGAGATGGCCTGACAAAAAAATCGCCGTTTTTCCCGGCACATTCGACCCGTTCACCGTCGGTCATATGTCGCTGGTCGAACGGGGACTCGACCTGTTCGATGAAATCATTATCGCCATAGGCATCAACGAGGCAAAACACCACTGTTTCACCCTTGACCACCGTATCGAAATGCTGGAAACGCTGTTCAGGGACAATGCCCGGATACAAGTCACCGCATACAACGGCCTCACCGTAGATGCGGCCCGGCAATACAATGCCCGCTTCATCCTGCGGGGCATTCGGTCGGTTGCCGATTTCGAATACGAAAAAACCATCGCCGATGTAAACCGGCAGCTATCGGGCATCGAAACCGTCCTGCTGTTCACCGAGCCCCGATACGCACACATCAGCTCCACCATCGTCCGGGAACTGATAAAATACGGACAGGATGTGCAGCAACTCCTTCCTGCCGGAATGACACTGCCCCAACAAAATAAATAAAATACGATGATAAAGAAAACCACACTGCTGCTGTTCGCCCTGTTCTTGGGGTGTACTGTGCATGCACAAAGACAATCCGAAGAGAACCGCAAACTCAGTTTGGCCGAGTTTGCCATAAACAACTTATATGTCGACGATGTCGATGAAACGAAACTGGTCGAAGATGCCATCAAGGGCATGCTGGAAAAACTCGACCCTCACTCCAGCTATTCGACACCCGAAGAGACCAAAGAAATGACCGAGCCGTTACAAGGCAATTTCGACGGTATCGGGATTCAGTTCAACATGGCCAAAGATACCCTGTACGTCATTCAGACCGTAGCCGGAGGCCCGTCAGAAAAAGTAGGCATTCTGGCCGGAGACCGTATTATTGCGGTAAATGACACCGTCATTGCCGGAGTAAATATGAAAAATGCCGAAATCATGAAACGGCTGAGAGGACCTCGAGGCACCCATGTCAACGTTACGGTATTGCGACGGGGCGTTCCACAGCCGCTCATTTTCCGCATTACACGGGACCACATTCCCATTTACAGCCTTGATGCCAGCTACATGGCCGATAAAAACACCGGCTATATCCGGCTGAGCCGTTTCTCCGCCTATGACATCAGCTACAGCTATAAGACCGACTTCCGAAGCCGTGAAAAATCTGAAAAAAGAAGGAATGAAAAACCTGATTATCGACTTGCAGGGAAACGGCGGCGGCTATTTGAATGCAGCAATCGATGTAGCACAGGAATTGCTCGCCAAAAACCGGATTATCACCTATACAGAAGGGCGGCGCTCCCCCCGTACCGACTACAACGCAGCTTTGTCCGGAAAATTCACGGAAGGGAAAGTGATTGTTTTGGTCGACGAGTACAGCGCCTCTGCCAGTGAAATCGTGTCAGGCGCCATACAGGACTGGGATCGGGGAGTCATCATCGGACGGCGTACCTACGGAAAAGGACTTGTACAACGACCCATCCCGCTGGCCGACGGCTCCATGATACGGCTGACCGTCGCCCGGTATTATACACCGTCGGGACGATGTATTCAGAAACCGTATGAAAAAGGAGACGCCCAATCCTATTTCAAGGATATTACAGACCGATACAACAACGGCGAATTAAATCATGCCGACAGTATTCATTTACCCGATTCGCTCAAATACAAAACGATGGTTAACAAACGCACGGTATACGGCGGCGGCGGTATCATGCCCGACTATTTTATCCCGCTCGACACCAACCGCATCACCGACTACCACCGGGAACTCATCGCCAAAGGCATTCTCAATCAGTTTACCCTCCAGTATGTCGACGAAAACAGAAAGGAACTGACGGCTGCCTACCAAAACGACAAGGCCGAATTTCTGAATCATTTCACTGCGACCGACGCCATGTGGGACGAACTGATTGCTTTGGCAGAAAAAGAAAAGATAGCCTGCAACGAAGAGCAGGCGTTACAATCGAAACCGTTGATTAAAGCGCAATTGAAAGCGTTGGTTGCCCGGGACATATTCGATATGACTGCCTATTATCAGGTCATGAATCCGCTCAACGACACCTATACCAAAGCGATGGAAATCATCAACGATTCCCGCCAGTACAATGAACTGCTGAAAACAACGAAATAAAGAGAATGACATTCATACGAAAGGGAGTGTCTCAAAAGGAAGATTTTTGAGGCACTCTCTTTTTTGACATAATATATAAATAAAAAAACCACATTTCTTATCCGGGTCACGGAGCGATTGTTTTTAAACAGTCCAGCCGAAGAATTTGACAAGGACAGGCCGGAATAAATGAAAAATCTTTTGAATTTGCCAATAAATCTGTAGTCGGCGATTCCGGTAAAAAGTTTCTACTTTTATAGCCCCTTTTATAACATTTTTTCGTAAATTTGTCGCTGATTCTCACTGCCAAAGCGTTGGCGGCGGGCATCGACAGTTTACATAAAGGTGTTATTGAAATTTTATCTTCCATTATCGAACTTGGCGGTTTGAAATTCCACGAAGATAAGGTTGGCAATAGCATCTGCATCGGTTGCTTATATTCTGCCATGAATGGCAAACTATATAGCAATATCGGTGTGGGGCTATTGTTTTATCCGTGGAATAGGTACGCCAAGACCTGATAATGGGATAAAACAGATACATTCCTCACACCTTTTTTATATCCGATAGCGAACCGTTTCAAGGGAGGATGAGAAACACAAAATTATTTTATTATGAAAGTTAAAGAACTACTGTCTTTGAACGAAAACATGGGAAAAGAGTGTACAATCTCCCTTACAAACGGCACGATTCTGAATTCTTGTATTCATTTATCCACGTTGGAAAATGAAGGGAACAATCCATCATGTAATCGTAACCACAAACCCGAAAAAAAAATGATAATTATGAAACAAAAGTATATAAAACAAGCCCTGCTTTTACTCCTGCTCATATTCCCATTTGCTGCATCGGCCTATGACATTGAAATTAGCGGAATTTATTACAATGTATCTGTCACAGAAATGACAGCATCTGTTACTCAGGGTGACGCACCATATACAGGAGATGTGACTATCCCTACCTCTTTCACGTTCTCCTCTCGTGAAGTTTCGGTAACATCTATCGGTGACAATGCTTTCTACGATTGCTACAGCCTGACATCAATCGATATCCCCAACTCCGTAACGTCTATCGGTAGTCGTGCTTTCTATAGGTGCTATGGTCTGACATCAATCGAGATTCCCAACTCCGTAACGTCTATCAGTGAATGTACTTTCTTCGGTTGCTCCAGCCTGACATCAATTGAGATTCCCAACTCCGTAACGTCTATCGGTAACAGTGCTTTCTCCGGTTGCTCCAGCCTGACATCAATTGAGATTCCCAACTCCGTAACATCTATCAGTGACGGTGCTTTCTGGAGTTGCTCTGGTCTGACATCAATCGAGATTCCCAACTCCGTAACATCTATCGATAACAATGCTTTTGGGAATTGCTCCAGCCTGACCTCAATTGAGATTCCCAACTCCGTAACGTCTATCGGTCGCTGGGCTTTCCGGAACTCTGGTCTGACATCAATCGAGATTCCCAACTCCGTAACGTCTATCG
>JAFLRV010000059.1 GCA_022511245.1 Coprobacter sp. | reverse complement strand
TATTACCTTACCGCCGTTCCGGTGGAACTGAACATCGGCTATCTGCTGTTGCTGAATGTCGCCTCTTTGGTGGTCTCGCTGGCGATGTTGTTGGGCCCCTCCTATCTGGTATCCCTGATACGGCCCGCCAAATCGATAAAGTTCGAGTAATAATTTTCCGATTGTTCGAAGATATTAATCTGTTTTGTTGAAGTAAAATTCAATAAGATAAATTGCTGTTTTGTGCCCTATATTCGTGCTCAATGGTTATTTTACACCTGAAATCGTTTAACCGTAACAAGTCTGGAATGGAGAAGTTTTATAATCCCAAATATCGTGAATGGCTTGACAAATATAGGTGTCTATTCGGAATGGACAGCGTATGAACTGAAATTTGGTCGCTAACCATTTAATACCGTTGATTTTCATTGTGAAATAATAATTGGTATATAGCAAAAATGCCCGATATTCGAACCGAATACCGGGCATTGCAAACATAAACATATCAATTAATCAAAAATTTCTTCCAGTTTTTTCCGAAGCGTATAGTCGTTCAACCCATTGGCGATGACGGTGCCGTCGGGGGCAATCAGCATCAGGTGCGGAATGGCGTTGACCTCGTAGACCGTAGTGGCAGCCGCCTCCCATCCTTTCAGGTCGGAGAGCTGCGCCCAAGGGATTTGCAGGTTCTCAATCGCTTCTTTCCATTGGGCTTGGTCCACATCGAGAGAGATGCCTACCACATCGACTCCTTTGTCTTTGTATTCGTTGTAAATCGCTATCAGTTCGGGCATGGCCGCACGGCAGGGGCCGCACCATGACGCCCAGAAATCGACAACGGTATATTTCCCTTTTCCGGCATAGTCCGACAATCGGCCCGGTGTGCCGTCCGGTGTCTGAAGCGTCATATCGAGAAACGGTTGTCCGACATACTTGTCCACCGGCTCTGCCAGCGATACTGTATCGATTTCTTCCACGATAACTTCGGTTTCTTCCCGGTGGGTCGGGGAGTACCGGCACCCGGTCAACAGGAGCAGCAGCCCCCCTATTATATACGTTGTTTTCATTGTTCGAATCATTGCGTTTCTATTTTGCAAATATAATAAACTATTTTTTTAATAAACATGTAGACTTATTATTTAAAATTAAAATGGAATATTATTGTAAAATCTGTTCATATTTTATCATATTTCTTTTATAAATTGTAATTATGCAATAAAATGCTATTAAAAATATATTATTTGAATCATTTTGATTTTCTGTTTTTCGTATGTTTGTACTGTAACTTTTAAAAATTATCGAATTATGTGCGGCATTGTAGGTGTTTTTGAATTGCAGGATGAGGCTCTTCTGATGAGAGACCGGGTGCTCCGAATGGCGAAAAAGATTCGGCACAGGGGGCCGGACTGGTCTGGTATTTACTGCGGGGAAAAGGTGATATTGGCCCACGAGCGGCTGTCGATTGTCGACCCCGAATCGGGCGGCCAGCCCCTGAAAAGCAAAGACGGGAAATTGATTCTGGCGGTTAACGGCGAGATATACAATCATCGGGAAATCCGGCAGCGAATGAAAGATGAATATGAATTTCTCACCGGCTCCGACTGTGAGGTTATTCTGGCCTTGTATCGCAAGAAAGGCATCGATTTCTTGGAGGATATCAACGGTATTTTTGCGTTTGCCCTGTACGATGCCGAAAAGGATTGCTATCTGATTGCCCGGGACCCGATCGGTGTTATTCCGCTCTACTTGGGCTGGGACGACAAGGGTCAGTTCTATATCGCTTCGGAGTTGAAAGCGCTCGAAGGGGTTTGTTCCCGCATCGAGCCGTTCCTTCCCGGCCATTACTGGTACAGCAAGGAGAAAACCCTTAAAAGATGGTATTCCCGTGACTGGGAAAGCTATGAGAATGTCAAAGACCGGGATTCGGACATCGGGCAGTTGCGTGGTGCGCTGGAGGCGGCCGTGCAGCGGCAGCTGATGTCGGATGTGCCCTACGGGGTACTGTTGTCGGGCGGACTGGATTCGTCCATTATTTCGGCGATTGCCAAAAAATATGCGGCGAAGCGCATCGAAACCGACAGCCGCTCCGATGCGTGGTGGCCGCAGCTCCACTCTTTTGCAGTGGGATTGAAGGGTGCGCCCGATTTGGCGGCTGCCCGCACGGTAGCCGATTATATCGGGACGATTCATCACGAAATCAATTATTCGATACAGGAGGGGCTGGATGCTGTCCGGGATGTCATCTATTATATCGAGACGTATGATGTCACGACCGTGCGGGCTTCCACTCCGATGTATCTGCTGGCGAGGGTCATCAAATCGATGGGAATTAAAATGGTACTCTCCGGAGAGGGGGCCGACGAAATATTCGGCGGGTATCTCTATTTTCACAAAGCGCCCGATGCCCGTGCGTTTCACGAAGAGACCGTCCGTAAATTGGACAAATTGCATTTATACGACTGTCTGCGGGCCAACAAATCGCTGGCCGCATGGGGTGTCGAAGGCCGGGTGCCGTTCCTCGACAAGGAGTTTCTGGATGTCGCCATGCGGCTGAATCCGGAATCGAAACGGGCGAAAGAGGGCAAGATGGAGAAATGGGTGCTTCGCAAAGCCTTTGAGGATATGCTGCCGGAGTGTGTGGCCTGGCGGCAGAAAGAGCAATTTTCGGATGGTGTGGGCTACAGCTGGATAGATACGTTGAAGAGGGTGACGGCGGAACAGGTTTCCGATGAAGAGATGGCCCGTGCGGCCGAACGGTTCCCCGTGAACACGCCCCGCAACAAAGAGGAGTACTACTATCGCTCCATATACGAAGAGCATTTCCCGTCTGAAACCGCTGCCCGCACCGTGCCGTCGGTGCCGTCGGTCGCCTGCAGTACGGCCGAAGCGCTGGCTTGGGACGAATCGTTCAAAAATCTGAATGACCCGTCGGGCCGGGCCGTGCGGAATGTGCATGTGAACAGCTATTGAAACGGGGTTTCCCGAAATCGGAAAAATGCCGCCTGCGAATGGATGTCGAACGGGCGGCATTTTTTTGGGGGGGTGTGGATTTTTTCCACAGCCGTTCCACACCGGGTCTACAGCAAACCGGCTTCCTTTGCCAGCATAGCCGTCTGTCTGTCAGCGATATTCCCTTTCCTGTGACTTCGGCACAGCTTTTGCAGTGACTATTAAAATTAAAGAAAGAAGAAGATATGCGTTTTAACGTCGAAGAAACGGGCGCTCTTGTAAAGCGACATAAAACAGTGCTGATTGCGGCAGCTGTTGTTTTGCTGGCCGGACTGTCGGCCTGGTATGTGCTGCATCGCCGGAAAGAGCCGGATATCCGGCCGGTGGTGGATGTGGAGAAGGTGACGACCGATGATGTGAAGATTTACGGCGAATATGTGGGGCGCATCCGGGCGCAGCAGTTCGTCGAGGTGCGGGCACGGGTCGAGGGCTATCTGGAAAAGATGCTCTTTGAAGAGGGTTCGCTGGTGACGAAGGGTCAGCCGTTGTTCATCATCAATTCGGACCAGTACAAGGCCAAAGTGGACAAGGCGAAGGCACAGCTGAAAAAAGACGAGGCGCAGGAGTCCAAAGCCAAACGGGATGTGGAGCGGCTGAAGCCGCTGTATGAACAGAATGCGGCGAGCCAGCTCGACCTGGACAACGCCATCGCAGCGTATGAAAGCGCACAGGCCAATGTGGCGATGAGTCAGGCCGACTTGGCGCAGGCCGAACTGGAGCTGGCCTACACGACGGTGCGCTCTCCTTTTTCGGGCCGTATCAGCGAACGGAACGCCGACATCGGCACCCTGCTGGGGCCGAACGGCAAATCCCTGCTGGCGACGGTGGTCAAGAGCGACACCGTTTTGGTCGATTTCAGCATGACGGCGCTGGACTATCTGCGCAGTCAGCGTAAGAATGTGCGCATCGGCGAGCGGGACAGCACCCGTTCGTGGCAGCCCAGCGTGACGATAACACTGGCCGACAATTCGGTCTACCCCTATACCGGACTGGTCGATTTCGCCGAACCGCAGGTCGACCCCAAAACCGGGACCTTTTCTGTCCGGGCCGAACTGCCCAATCCCGACCAGCAGCTGCTGCCGGGTCAGTTTACCAAAGTGAAACTGCTGCTCAACATTCAGGAGGGGGCCATCGTCGTGCCCCGAAAAGCGGTCTCCATCGAGAAGGGCGGCGCCTACATTTGGGTCGTCCGTTCGGACGAGACGGTCGAGAAACGGTTTATCGAACTGGGGTCGGAACTGGACAACCGCATCATTGTGGAACGGGGACTGGGGAAAGAGGATGTTATCGTTACCGAAGGGTATCACAAGCTGACGCCGGGAATCAAGATTCGGCCGGTACAGACGCTTGACCCTGTTGCAATCAAATAAATGGATTGAAGATGAAAACCGGATTCTTTATAGACCGCCCTGTATTTTCTATCGTTCTTTCGATACTGATTGTCATCGTGGGCGTTATCGGGCTGGCCCTGCTGCCGGTCGACCAGTATCCGCAGATTACGCCTCCGGTGGTGACGGTGAGCGCCTCTTATCCGGGTGCCAGCGCCGTGACGGTGTCACAGGCTGTCGCCACACCCATAGAGCAGGAACTGAACGGTACGCCGGGCATGATATACATGGAGTCGAACAGTACGAACTCCGGCAGTTTTACCTCTACCATTACGTTCGACATCTCCACCAATCCCGATTTGGCGGCTGTAGAGATACAGAACCGCATCAAACTGGCCGAAAGCCGTTTGCCGGCAGAGGTTGTCCAAAACGGCATCTCGGTGCAGAAGCAGGCTCCCAGCCAGCTGATGACCATCAGCCTTAGCTCGTCCGACCCCCGTTTCGACGAGATATACCTCAGTAACTTCGCCACTATCAACGTGCTGGATATCATGCGGCGTATTCCCGGTGTGGGGCGGGTGTCGAACATCGGCAGCCGCTATTACGGCATGAACATCTGGGTGCAGCCCGACAAGCTGGCCAATTTCGGACTGACCGTGAAAGACTTGCAGGATGCGCTTAAAGACCAGAACCGGGAATCGGCCGCCGGGATATTGGGCCAGCAGCCGATAACCGACCTCGACATCACCATCCCGATTACTACACGGGGACGTCTTTCGACGGTGGGCGAGTTCGAGGAAATCGTGCTCAAGGCGAATGCCGACGGCTCTATCGTGCGGCTCCGGGATGTGGCCCGGGTTTCGCTGGAAGCCCAGTCCTACAATACCGAGAGCGGCATGAACGGGGAAAATGCGGCTATCCTCTCCATTTATACGCTGCCCGGAGCCAATGCCATCAAAGTGGCCGAAGAGGTCAAGCGCACGATGGAGGAGCTGAGCAAGAATTTTCCGGAAGGAATATCCTATGACATTCCGTTCGATATCACCACTTATATCTCCGAATCGATACACGAAGTGTACAAGACGCTGTTCGAAGCCCTGTTTCTGGTGGTGCTGGTGGTGTTTTTCTCTTTGCAGAGCTGGCGGTCCACGCTGATTCCCATTATAGCGGTTCCCATCTCGTTAATCGGTACGTTCGGGGTGATGCTGATGTTCGGCTTTTCGCTGAATATGCTGACCCTGCTGGGACTGGTGCTGGCTATCGGCATCGTTGTGGACGATGCGATTGTCGTGGTCGAGAATGTCGAACGGCTGATGCGGGAAGAGCGGTTGAGCGCTTACGATGCGACCTATAAGGCGATGGACAGTCTGACCGGTGCGCTGATTGCCACCTCGCTGGTGTTGGCGGCCGTATTCGTTCCGGTCAGTTTTCTGGGCGGGATTACCGGACTGCTCTACCGGCAGTTTACCATTACGATTGTGGTGTCGGTGCTCATCTCGGCCGTTGTGGCGCTGACGTTAAGTCCGGTCATGTGTTCGCTGCTGTTGAAGCCGACCGACGTGCGGAAGAAAAAGGCCCGTGTTTTCCGGATTATCAATTACTATATCAACAAGTGGAACACCCGTTATCTGGGCATTGTCGGACTCTCCGTGCGCTCTCCCCGCCGGGTGTTGAGCCTGTTCGGCATGGTGCTGGTGCTGATTGTGATACTGAACCGCATCGTGCCTTCCGGATTTATTCCCGAAGAGGATCAGGGCTATTTCAAAATCGAACTGGAATTGCCCGAAGGCGCCACGCTGGAACGGACCCGGATAGTGACCGACCGTGCCGTCGCCTGGCTGAAAGAGCAGCCCGGCATCGCCTATGTACAGAATGTCACGGGGTCGAGCCCCCGTGTGGGCAGCAACCAGGCCCGGTCGGAACTGACAGTTATCTTAAAACCTTGGGAAGAGCGGGCCAAGAGTGGTCTGTCGCTGGACGATTTAATGGAGGCTACATATAAAGAGTTTGACAATTACCCCGAATGCAAGGTATTCCTAAGCAAACCGCCGGTCATTCCGGGACTGGGAAGCCGGGGCGGTTTTGAAATGCAGCTGGAGGCCAAAGGTGATGCCAGCTACGACGATTTAGTCCGTGCCTCCGATACCTTGCTCTTCTATGCCTCGAAACATCCCGGCATATCCGGCGTGTCGTCTTCGCTGCAGGGCGAAATTCCCCAGTTGTATTTCGATGTCGACCGGGACAAGGTGAAATTACTGGGTATCCCGTTGTCGGATGTGTTCTCTACGATGAAAGCCTACACGGGTTCGGTGTATGTCAACGATTTCAACATGTTCAACCGCATTTACCGGGTCTATATATCGGGTGAGGCTCCCTACCGGGCGCATCAGGAGAATCTGAATCTGTTTTTTGTGCGGGCACAGGACGGAACGATGGTTCCGCTGACCTCGCTCGGTTCGACCAATTACACGACCGGTCCCGGTAACATCAAACGGTTCAATATGTTCAGTACGGCGGTCATTCACGGGACATCGGCCAACGGGTACAGTTCGGGCGAAGCGATGGAGATTATGGAGGATATCGCCAAAAAGCACCTGCCGGCCAATATGGGTGTCGAGTGGAGCGGCCTGTCGTATCAGGAGAAACACGCTGGCGGACAGACGGGTATCATTCTGACGCTGGTATTCCTTTTCGTATTTCTTTTTCTGGCCGCTCTGTATGAAAGCTGGCTGGTGCCGGTGGCTGTCATTCTCTCGTTCCCGGTGGCTGTACTGGGGGCTTATGCGGGTATCGGTCTCTGCGGACTGGAGAACAACGTCTATTTCCAAATCGGGTTGGTGACGCTGATTGGTCTGGCGGCCAAAAATGCCATTCTGATTGTGGAGTTTGCCAAAGTGCAGGTCGACAGCGGCGTTTCACCGGAGAAAGCGGCGTTTCATGCCTCCCGGTTGAGATTCAGACCTATTCTGATGACCTCTCTGGCCTTTGTCTTGGGACTGGTTCCGATGGTGCTGGCTTCGGGGCCGGGCTCGGTCAGCCGTCAGGCTATCGGTACGGGGGTCTTTTTCGGGATGATATTTGCAACGGTCTTCGGCATCGTCATTGTTCCGTTCTTCTTTGTCATGATTTACAAAATGAAACGGAAAGCCGCCTCGCTGAATATCCGGAAAATCGAAACCACCGTCAAGAAAATTAAATTGAACCGTTCTAAAAACAGAGATTGACATGAAAATAAAATATATCGCCGCCGTTTTGCTGGGAGCCTGCCTGCTCCCCTCCTGCAAGATAGGGAAAAAATATGTCCGTCCGGACTTGCATCTGCCTGATGCGATTGTCGAAGGGAAACTCGATTCGCTGACGCTGGCCGATGAGAAATGGTGGCAGATTTATTCGGATACCCTGTTGCAGCAGCTGATTCACAAGACGCTGGAATACAATAAGGACATGTTGACGGCAACCGCCCGTATACAGGAGATGGCCGAGCGGAAGCGGATTTCCTATTCCAAGTTGTTCCCCGAATTTAAAATCTATGTGCACGGCGAGCGGGAGACATTCAATATGGGGCTCGACGATGCTAAAATCGACGATACGTTCGAGGGAAAAGGTCTGTTCTCCTGGGAGTTGGATTTATGGGGGAACCTGCGCTGGAAACGGAGTGCCGATGTGGCCGATTATCTGGCTTCGGCAGAGGCCCGGCGGGCTTTGCAGATGACGCTGGTCAGCGAAGTGGCGCAGTCCTATTTCGAACTGGCGGCTCTGGAGCAGGAGCTCCGTATCGTCAACCAGACGGTCGAGGCCCGGAAAGAGGGGGTTCGGCTGGCCAAACTGCGCTTCAGCGGCGGTCTTACGTCGGAAACTGCTTATCAGCAGTCGGAGGTGGAGCTGGCCAAAACCCAGACCTTGATACCGGAACTGGAGCGCAACATCCGGCTCAAACGCAACGATATTTCCTTTTTGACGGGAGACTATCCCCATGACATTCAAACCGGGAATCTTGCGAGGATGCAGGATTTGCCGCTGGATATTCCGGTGGGTCTCCCCTCTACCCTTCTGGAACGCCGTCCCGATGTGCGGCAGGCCGAGCAGAAACTGATTGCGGCACACGCCGGTATCGGGGTCGCCTTTACCAACATGTTTCCCAAAATCACCCTGACGGGATATTTGGGGCTGGAAAGCGAATCGCTGGCTTCGTTCCTGAAATCGCCCTATGGTTATATCGAAGGCAATCTGTTGTCTCCGTTATTCGCTTTCGGGAAGAACCGGGCGGCCTGGCGGGCCTCCAAGTCGGTTTACGAACAGGAGCTGTACCAGTACGAAAAGAAAGTGCTGCAAGTGTTTAAGGAGGTCGACAACGCCATTATCAATTATCAGAAAACCAAAGATGTCTACAATGCGCAATATGACCTTGAAAAGGCGGCGCAAAGCTATCTGAGACTGGCCAACCTGCAATATATCAACGGAATCATCAGTTATATCGATGTGCTGGATGCCCAGCGTGCCTATTTCTCGGCCCAGACAGCCCTGAACAACGCCGTCCGGGATGAATTGATTTCCGTCGTCAAGCTCTACAAGGCATTAGGCGGTGGTTGGGAATAAAGTTGACCTATTGTTTGGTGTTTTTGGGATAAATGCTAATTTTGCAACATAAAATCAAACATTTGAATTGCCTATGAAACATTATCGTTGGTAATACGCTCATTTTAAAAATATTGGAAAAGCGTTTTTAGCTTTATTCCATCTACCTAAAAGTTTGGCGACTTAAAGACTCGATGGGGATAATGGCAAAAATGCTCACGTTTAAAGCGTGGGCTTTTGGTTATTCTATCGAGTCAGGTTACGCCAAACACCTTAGGTAGATGAATATACTAAAAAGTACTGCGCTTTTTTATGTGCGTATTTGAAAAATAACAAAGGTACTTGCGGAGTAACCTGAAAAGCCGTTAAATGAGTAAGGAAACAAACTAAATATAAATACAAAACAATTATGAAAAAGATATTATTAACCTTCATCTGTTGTGTTTTTTCGATTTGCATTTTTGCAGACGGTCCCTCTTGCCCTGTATATGGAGGTGATGGCGCAGTAGCAACACTTGACCAAATTGTTGTAAAATCAGATGAGAAAGGTCAGATACGGATTAAAGTAATTTTATCTAAGGAGCTTCCGAATCGCCAAACACATGTTCTTGTAAACGTTAAAGATGCAGATACACGCCAATTCGTAAAAACGGAATTAATACTTATAAATTTTAATGCAACTCGAAACGGAACTTATGGATCTCTATATGGAAATACAGGAGATTATCTTGCCAATCATAGTTATATATTGTCAATAAACAACGCATCATGTCAACAATAAATAGATTTTGAATCTGTTGCGAACAGAGCCGTGCCGAGAATGGAGGGATACCCTCCCGGCACGGTGTTTTCAGGAGCGTTTTTGAAAGGCTCCTTCCATAAAGTTGATAAAGGCATTGTTGACCAGCCGGTTGCCGCCGGGTGTGGGGTAGTCGCCGGAGAAATACCAGTCGCCCGGATGATGGGGTATGGCCTGGTGCAAGCCCTCCAGTGTCTGATAAACGATTTCCACCTCTGCACGGGTCCCCGCCGGAGTGAGCATTTCGGCGATTTTGTCTGAAACCTCTTTTTGGGTAAAGGGGGCGTAAATCTCTTTCACATAATTGACGATTTGCTCTTTGGGCAGATGCTGCTGCCGTTTCG
The DNA here is from genome assembly GCA_022511245.1 of Coprobacter sp. Lineage (GTDB taxonomy): Bacteria > Bacteroidota > Bacteroidia > Bacteroidales > Coprobacteraceae > Coprobacter. Next base: position 1,856 of record JAFLRV010000059.1, on the reverse strand, counting down.
ATTTCTCGTAGATTTCCTGCAATAAATCGCCCCTGCCCTTTTCCCGCAGCAGTTCGACGGCTGCCTTGAAGGCGATAAATTCGCTCATGCGTGACATGTCTATGCCGTAGCAGTCGGGATAACGGACTTGCGGCGAGGAGGATACTATCACGATTTTACGGGGTTGCAGCCGGTCGAGGATTTTGATAATGCTCTGTTTCAGTGTTGTACCCCGTACAATGCTGTCGTCGATAACGACCAGGTTGTCGATGTGCGGCGTTACTGTTCCGTAGGTAATGTCGTACACGTGGGCCGCCAAATCGTTCCGGGTCTCCCCCTCTGCGATGAAGGTGCGCAGCTTGATGTCTTTGATGGCCACTTTTTCGGAGCGGATTTTCATCCGTAAAATATCGTTCAGCTTGTCGGTGTCGTTTCGGGGAAGCTGCTGAATCTGTTTTATTTTGTACTCGTTCAGCGTCTCTTCCAGCCCCTCCAGCATACCGTAAAAAGCGACCTCCGCCGTATTGGGAATGAACGAAAAGACAGAATGTTCCAGATCGTGTCCGATGCTTTCGAGTATCTGGGGCACCAGCAGCTGTCCCAGTTTTTTACGTTCCTGATAGATGTCGGCATCGCTTCCTCTGGAAAAATAGATGCGCTCGAAGGAACAGGCGCTGTAATTTTTCGGCGGTTGAATCTGTTCGACCGAGATGTTTCCGTTTTTGGTGACGATGATTCCTTCTCCGGGCAGCAACTCCTTGACTTGTCCGGCGGTCAGGTTCATCGCCGTTTGGATGACGGGCCGTTCCGATGCGATGACAACGATTTCATCGTCGGCGTAATAGAATGCCGGACGGATGCCGCGAGGGTCCCGGAACGAAAAGGCGTCTCCGCTTCCGGTAATACCGCAGATTACATATCCGCCGTCCCAAATATCCGAAGCCGAACGCAGGATGGAGCCGATATTTAAATGGTCTTCTATTTGGGCTGTCAGTTCGACACCTTGCATCCCTTCGGCTTTGAACCGGTCATAGAGCCGTTGGTTCTCCTTGTCGAGGGCATGTCCGATTTGTTCCAGCATGATGAACGTATCGGCATAGCTTCGGGGATGCTGTCCCTCAGACACGATATGGTCGAATATCTCGTCGACGTTGGTCATGTTGAAGTTCCCGCAGAGGGTCAGGTTACGGGCCCGCCAGTTGTTCCGGCGCAGGAACGGATGCACATACGATATGCCCGACTTGCCGGTGGTGCTGTACCGGAGGTGTCCCATGTATATCTCTCCGGCAAAGGGAAGATGCTGTGCGGCCCAACCGGCATCGGACAACTCTCCGGCGGTATTCGATATTTGTCTGTGCACATGGTCGAATATTTCCTGTATCGCTCCGGTGCCGATAGCCCGCTCCCGGAAGATGTATTCTTCCGACGGTTCGGCCGTCAGTTTGACACAGGCCAGTCCGGCCCCTTCCTGTCCCCGGTTATGCTGTTTTTCCATTAACAGGTAGAGCTTGTTCAAGCCATACAGATACGAACCGTATTTTTCCTGATAATATGCCAACGGTTTCAGTAACCGAACCATAGCTATTCCGCACTCGTGTTTTATTGCTTCTGCCATTTCCCCACTGCTTTAAGATATTCCTGTTTTTGCTATGCAATGAGAGTTCTTTCTGTTTATTTTTGAAAGAAAAAGAGTTTATTTCCGTTGTCGTATAACATTATTTAAACATTGGAGCCGTCCTGCGCTTTCAGATAGTCGTCTATGGCCGATGCGGCTTTCCGTCCCGAAGCGATAGCCCGGACGACCAGACTGGCTCCGGATGCGGAGTCTCCGGCGGCAAACACTTTTTCCTCCGAACTTTTTCCGTCAACGGCTGCTA
>JAFLRV010000058.1 GCA_022511245.1 Coprobacter sp. | reverse complement strand
CAGTCCTCGCCTTTTTCCGCCCCTCACGGGACCCTCCGCTACAAAGCAGAGGCGGGTTCGGCCTGTCGGCGTTCGTATATTCGGACGTACCGGCGACACCACCCTACACGACAACACAATATTTTCGTGCCGCATGTAGGGACATGTCGTGACATGTCCGGGAGACCGAACTATAAAATATCGTAACCGGAAAAATGTCGTGACATGTCCGGAAAAAGACAAAAAAAGACGGCCCTCACTGCCCGAAAGCAGCAAAGGCCGTCACCCCCTTGAGCGGTAAGCGAGACTCGAACTCGTGACCCTCAGCTTGGGAAGCTGATGCTCTACCAACTGAGCTACTACCGCACGGCATCAACACAACGGTCGATGTTGCAAAGATAACCATAAAAATCGGCTTCACAACAATTTTCACACAAATTCACACAAAACAAACACCGGCAAAAAAAAATTTTACACCCCCGTCCCGGCGCACCCGAGCGACAAAACACTGAACACAAAGCAGATAAGCCCGCACCCTTTGTTGAGGATATATAAAAATAATATAGCAATAAAAATTTATTGTCAAAAAGCATTGCGATAAAAAAAGAAATGTATAACTTTGCATCAATTTAGGTGTAAGGTATATCCATACTGCCACTGCAATTAAAAAAAACATTTAATTAAGGTAAGAATTAAAACAACACCATAATGAAAAAGCAACTTTTCAAAGTTTTGGCAATCGCCCTTCTGGCAGGAGGAACGATAGCCTGTACAAGCGAAGATGAAAACGGTCTGGCCGTCGGCGGAAGCGACAACGGCTCCCTGCTGGTTCGCACACCCGACGTACACGCCTACACCGGCGGGTACGACATCGCCACCCTCTCGGCCAATGTCAACGGAAACCTCTGGTATCAGGATTGGGACCGCCCCACCAACGTGACCGAAGCAGAGCGGGCCAAAGTAATCGAAGAATTCAGCAAACAGCGCATAGGAGTCAAGAACGACATCCACATCGACTGGCACAACTACTGGGTACAGCAAGTATACACCGGTGAGCAGACCTATACCGACGGTTACGGCCAGAACATCGGCACCGGCTCCAGCCACATGAACCATCTGTTGGCCTACAGCAGCAAAGAAAACAAAGTGGTAAGCTGGTGGGACCCCGTTACGCAAGGACCCGTATATGAGTTGGTCGACAAAACCGGCGACTGCTACGAACACATCAACAACTTCAACAGCGGTTCCAACAACACCGTTTACACCGACGATGAAACCAAAGAACAGTACTACGGCACCACGCTGATGACCGACATGTACGCCGAAGGCATCATCGACCAGTTCGGTTACCACAACAGTACCGACAGCAAAAACCACTACGAATACATCATCCTCGAAATCGACGGATACTACTACATCGGGTTCGACTTCTACGCCACCCATCCCGACGGACAGGATGCCAACAAAAACATGGACGTAGAACGTGACTGGGTATTCAACGACTGGATTGTACGCATCTCGCCCGCCTACCATGTAGGAGAGACCCCCGAGACCCCCGAAGGACCCGAAGTGAAAATCCCCGACGTTGTAGATCCCGGCTTCCCCGTTGACCCCGAAGGACCCGAAGTGAAATTCCCCGACCCCCTCGATCCCGGTTTCACCGGCCCCTACGGCCCCGAAGCCCCCATTAAGGACGAAGTCGAAATCAACCTGCTGGGCGACAACAAAAACGGAGAATACCTCGAATCGCACCTCTCCATCCATGTGCGTGCCGCAACCGATGTCGAAGTGTTCATCCCCGTTCCCGAAGTCTACTATTGCGACGCCGATGACATGGCCATCGTAGAAAAACATATCGAAGACCTCATGCTTCACGGCGGCCCGATAAAAACCGAATACAACATTGCCGGAACCACGATATCCCTCAACATCAAGTTCGTGACAGGCGGTATCCGGGTATGGACCGAAGGCATCAACGAAGAGGTCATCAACTACTGCGGCCTGACCTACCAAGACGGCATCACCTTCGAAGTATGGAACTACTTCAACGACAATATTACGCTCGAAGAACTTGAAACCTACCTCAACCAGGCCACCGTCAAGTTCCTCGACAAGCTGCCCGACGCCTACATCAACGCCTTCAACGACCCCGACGGCGTGAAAAATCCGCACGACTGCACGGTAACCATTGTAGACGAACAGCGCAACTCCTACAACGACCCCTACGAAGGACTGCACTACAACGGCTCGCCCTACAACCAGATTTACCGGAACAAGGCCGGACAGCAATAAAAAAGCCAAACATACAGAAACCGAAAATTCTGTTACCATAGAAAAATAGCTGGAGAGAGACATCTCTCCGGCTATTTTACGCCTTGCCCCACAACATAAGAAAAGAGAGAAAAGAGAGAAAGAAAAAGCGAGAGATGGATACCATTAACGTAGTAGCATATTACTTCGACCTGATATTTGCGTGGATAGGGTTCTATCTCACCTTTATATACGACCATTTCCGGGATTTTGCGGTCATCATACAGATAGCCTCCGTCTCGATGACCGTCTCCATACTCGTCATCATCGGCTGTCTGCTCCGGGTACTCCACCGCTTCCGGCTCAAACGCCGCTGGATTCGCACCGACCGGAAACTGCAAAAACGCTACGGCGACGCCATCCTCTACGTGATGGGCCCCGACACCAACCCCAACCTCTCCCGAAGCGATGTGCTCGAGGCGCTCCGGCTCACCCCCACCGAAACCAGCAACAGCCGCAACATGCTGAAAAATTTCCGGGAGCAGATAACCTTCTGCCGCATCGTCTACCGGGTGCGCATCTCCGAAGAAGCCGCACTCGGCCGAAGCAAGAACCTGCACATCCTGCTCAGCATATTCGGCGTACAGAACTTTCTCGAAGACGTCATCAACAAAGGCAAACTCCGCTACAAAGTCGAAGCCATGCACATGCTGCGCGCCTTCAAGATGCCCATCAACCCCTGGATTGCCAACCAGCTGATGAGCTCCAACCGCCCCCGTGTGCGGCGGCTCTCCATGTACGCCTCCATCATGTCCAACTCCAATTCCGACCTCGACTATTTCGAGTCCGAATTTTTCGACAACAACTGCTGCATCTACGACGAGATACAACTCGGATACGTACTCTCCCGACGGCGGTTCCGCAAACGCAAGATACCCAATCTCGCACACTGGGCCCACCTGCAGAAAAATCCCGACACCCAATGCGTGTTCATCCGCCTGATGCGTCAGTTCAACCAGCACGAGTACTGCGACGAGCTGGAAGACTTCTTCCAGCACAACAGCGACAAGCAGCTCATCAACGAAATATCACGCACTTGGGGATACCTCCGCTACGACGAAGGCGAAGAGCAGCTGAGCGACACCCTGCTCACCCAGTCCGACGAAATCAAGGTCACCATCATGCACGCCCTCACCCGCATCAACAGCGGCAAAAGCCTCGATGCGCTCGTCGAAGGATACAAAAACAACGGCGACCCCTACGTCCGGTTCGAAGCACTCCGCTGTCTCTACAACTACGGAGACACCGGCCGCCTCAAGTTCGCCGAGTTCGAACAAGCCGCACAAGGAGCCGAGAAGCAGCTCTTCGAGTTCTTCTACAACCCCCTGACCAGAGCCAAAATCCCCCTGAGCGAAAACGACACCTACCGGCCCCTGTTCGGCGAAAACATATTCAGTGTCGGATAAAAAAACCAAATAACCAGACAAGCATGTGGATTAGCATATACAACTTTTTCTCCTACATCGTATTCGGATACACCATCACCTCTATGGCGTGTCTGGTTGTATTATGCATACTCAGCCTCAAAGCCCAGTACAACCTCCGCATCAACATGCCCGACGACGACACCATACGCTACATGCTCAAAGGGTCGCCCCTCACCCCTTCGGTCTCCATCATCGCCTCCGCCTACAACGAAGAGCACACCATCATCAACAACGTCAAATCGCTCTTCAACATATACTATCCCAAATACGAAATCATCATCGTCAACGACGCCAGCTCCGACAACACCCTGCAGCTGCTCATCGACGAATTCAAGCTGCAGGAAGTACCCTTCGTCAACTCCCTGCGCGTACCCTCCAAACCCATCAAGCACGTCTACCGCTCCACCGAAGAGCAGTACAGCAAGCTCATCGTCGTCGACAAAGAGCGGGGAGGGCGAAAAAGTGACGGTATCAACGCCGGCATCAACGTATGCAACAGCCGCTATTTCGTCAATACCGACGTCGACTGTATCATCGAACCCCTCGCCATCTACCGCATGATGTGGCACGTCGTCAACAGCCACGACCCCGTCATCGGCGTAGGAGCCACCATGCTCATCTCCAACGGGTGCACCATAAAAGACGGCCGAGTCACCCAAGCCGCCGTCCCCAACAACCCCCTCGCCCTCTATCAGCAGATGGAATACATGCGCTCCTTCCACATCAGCAAGCTCGGCTGGTCGTCCCTCAACGCCCTGCCCAACATCTCCGGAGGGTTCGGCCTTTTCGACACCGAAGTCGTCATCAAGTCCGGCGGCTACGACACCAGCTCTATGGCCGAAGACGTCGACATGCTCCTGCGCATGGTCACCTATATGAAAAACAGCGGACAACCCTTCCGCATAGCCCAAGTACCCACCGTCTGCTGCTGGACCGAAGGCCCCTTCACCCCCAGCATGCTCTACCGCCAGCGGGTACGGTGGGCACGAGGACTCTGCGAAATCGTATCCAACCACCGCAAACTCTTCTTCAACCACAAATACGGCTACTTCGGGATATCCACCCTCCCCTATATCTTCGTTTTCGAGTTCCTCGCCCCCCTGCTCGAAATTGCCGGTATCATATTCTCCGGCTGGCTCATCAGCATCGGCAAAATCAACTGGGAGACCGCCATCGTCATCATCGGCATGATATACATCTTTTCCGTATCCCTCTCGTTCATCGTAATCTCCTTCGATTACGCCACACGGGCCGTACAGTGGAAAAACACCTTCTGGAGCTACCTCAAACTCATTTTCGCCGGAATCACCGAACCCATACTGTACCACGTATTCATCACCATCTGTTCCATACGGGGATACATCAGTTACCTGTTCAACACCACCGCCACCTGGAAATCCATCAGGCGGAAAACCACCGGCGCCCCCAACTGAATCCGATGAAAAGAGCGACCCGACATATGGCCCGAATCGTCGTACTGACCGCACTCCTCCTGCAAACCCTTGCAGGAAGCACCCTTGCGCAGCAGTCCGAAAAGAGCGAGCTGCACTTCCCCCGCTACTACTCCAGCCGGGCCGAGAACTACATCGAGTCCAACTCGTGGAGCGCCGCCAAGCGGGAAATCGACCACGGTCTCAACCACTTCCCCAACGACCCCCAGCTGCGTTACCTCAACGGAGCCTACTACTACAATGCCGAAGGAGACCTCAAGAAAGCCCGCTACAACCTCATCAAAGCCATACAGCTCGACGACCAGAACTACCAGGCCAAACGACTGCTGGTCGACATCGAGGACAGCACCCACCACTACTCCAGTGCCATCTGTTACATCAACGAGCTGCTCGAGTTCCAGCCCTACGAGCGAGACCTGTGGCGGCGCAAAATATCCCTCTACACCAAAATCGGACACCACGTCGAAGCCAACGCCGCCCTCGAACGGCTCGCCCGCATCTACCCCAACGACTCCATCGTCAAAAAAGACCTCGACAACCGTCACCACGCCAGCTGGACCATCGCCCTGCAGAAAACCGACCTGAGCGAAATCGCCAGCGAATACGAGTCGTGGATTACCCAGAACCCCAACATCCTCGAATACTATATCCATCTCACCGACACCTACCGCAAGCTCGGCGACTACACCCGAGCCATCGAAACCGCCATACGGGGACTCGAACACTTCCCCCGCAACAACGCCCTCGTGCGGCAGGCCGCAGCCATCATGACCAACATGGGCCTCCACACCCGAGCCCTCGCCTTCGTCAAAGACCAGTCGGGACAAGGCACCCTCTACAACAACATCCTCTACGAAACCGCACAAGAAGCCCGCTGGCGCGACCCCTACGAAGCCAACGGACGCCTCTACCTCACCACCGGCGACACCGAAACACTCTACTACCTGCTCAACACCGCCATCACACGAGGATACTACGACGACGCCCGCTTCTACCTCAAAGAAGCCCAGAAAAAAGCCGGAGGCCCCACGCTGGAGCTCCTCCTCAAAGAATATGCCCTCGAAAAACGGTTCGGCAACAAACAAGCCACCCTGCGGCTGCTCGAAGAAATCAGCCAGTACGGCCCCGCACCCGAATACGACGAAGAATACATCCACCTCATGCTCGAACTCACCAACCACAACATCGAGCAGCACGAGTGGAGAGAAGCCCTGCAAAACCTCGAAAAAGCCCTCAGCCGCATGACCCCCTACGACGAGACGTGGCCCGCCGCCATGGCCAGCAAAATCACCCTGCTCGGCCACCTCAACCGGCTCACCGAAGCCCGGCAAGCCTACGAACTCGCCCGCCGGGAAGCCCCCGAACACAGCCAGCGGTTCGCCGCCGCCTACGAAGAGACCGCCAGCAACCGGCTGCGCCTGCTCATCGAAGAAGAACGCTACGACGAAGCCCTCGACGAAGCCCAAGCCCTGCTCGCCATCGCCCCCGAAAGCGAAGCCGCCCTGCGGGCCTGCATCAACATGAGCCAGACCCTCAAACGCAACGACCTCATCAGCCTCTATACCGAACAAGGCTACGCCCTCCACCCCGACGTACCCTATTTCATCGTCAAACGGGCCGTAGCCCTGCAGCAGGAAGGCCGGGCCGAAGAAGCCCTCTCGCTCCTCCAGCCCCGCAACGACAGCACCAACTACGTCAACCCCCAGCTCGCCGCCGCCTACGCCGGCATCACCGAAGAGTGGGCCTCGCTCCTGCTCAAGGAGAAAATGCCCGAACTCGCCCTCGAAAAAATCGAGCAGGCCCTCCTGTTCGAGCCCGACAACCACGACCTGCTCTATCTCAAAGGATTAGCCTACGAGCAACTCAAACGGTACGACCTCTCCTACCACTACCAGCGTCGCTACTACAACCCCAGCAACGCCGAACAGAGAGACTGGTACCAGCAGATGCGATACCTGCGCTACCGCAGCTACCGCAACCACATCGACGCCTCCTATACCCGGGCCACCTACAACACCCGGCAGGAAGACCTCGCCTCCAAAGGCCACCTCTACTCCGTCGCCACCGTAGCCTACAGCCGCCTCACCGAAAAAAGCACCTGGACCGGACAAGTCAGCTACAAAGGCATCGACGGCTACCACAACGACAACGACAACGAAACCGGCGGCATCGGACTCGAATTCGCCGGACAGTGCGAACACACCTTCAACCACCGCTGGAGCGGAACCGCCAGCGCATCCTGGTCGACCCGCTATTTCAACAAAATCGGAGCCAACCTCGCCGCCGCCTACGCCGCCAACCACAACTGGACCCTCTCCCTGCGGGCTGGTTACCGGCTCACCCCCCGCACCTACCTCTATCTGGGGCCCGGCAGCGACAAAGAAGCCGAATACCGCAAATACCACCTCATCATCCTCACCCCCGCCGTCGCCAAGTCGTGGGAGCGCATCAACACCGCCCTCTCGGCCGACCTCATACTCCTTCACAGAGGACTCTATTACAACATCGGATGGAAAGGCAAAATCTTCGTCAACGAAGACAACGTCTCCTCCGTCTCCCTGCTCGCCGGATTCGGTTCCTTCCCCGAACTCAACTTCTTCGACCAGACCGCCCTGCGCAGCATCGCACACACCAACGCCATGGTAGGATTCGACGCACAATACCTCATCACCCACAATCTCGGACTCGGGCTCACCGGAACATGGAACACCTGTTACAACCCCGCCCGCAGAGGAGACGGCACCCTGCTCGCCTCCTACCGCAACATATACACCATCAACCTGCAACTGCACGTCGCATTTTAAACAACAACAACAATGAAAACACCCCTCACCCATCCCCGTCCGCATATGAAACAGACCCTCACCTGTCTCCTGCTGGGCAGCACCCTGCTGCTGGCCCTGCACAGCTGCCAAGACGCACAAGCCGACGACAACAACGGAAACAGCCCGTTCGAATACCGGGAAATATACCTCCCCGAAGGCATCGAAGACACCCGGACATTCCACCTCAACAACCTGAACAACGACTGGGGCATCTGGGGACACAACCTCGACGTCGTACTCCCCGCACGGCCCTCCGAAACCATCTACGCCAAACAGAACAGCAACACCATACACGACCAGTTCTGCTTCTCCTCCGACTACCTCTACCGGTACATCGAGAACTACATCAGCGACAACTTCAGCGCCACCCGCACCAGCCGCTTCGCCATACTCCCCAACGATAACAGCTGGGTGTGCCTCTGTCACAAATGCCGGGAACTGGGCAACACACAAGGCAACGCCGCACCCGCCGTATTCCACATGATACGCCGTCTGGCCGAACGCTTCCCCCACCACCACTTCTTCACCTCCTGGTACCAGACCACCCGGCACCTGCCCGACGACACCCTGCCCGCCAACGCCGGCGTGCTCATCAGTGCGATGGACTATCCCCCCGCCGCCGTCAGCACCCCCCAAGAAGAAGAATTCGAAAAACTCCTGGCCAACTGGTCCCGGAAAACCAATAAAATGTACATCTGGGACTACATCAACAACTTCGACGACTACATCACCCCCTACCCCGTATTCGAAATGATGCAGCGCCGCCTCCAGCTCTATGCCCGCAACAACGTCAAAGGCATATTCCTCAACGGAAGCGGAACCGACTACAGCACCCTGAGCGACATCAAGACATACATCCTCTCCACCCTGCTCCAGAACCCCGACACCCTGTGGCGGCCCCTGCTCCGCACCTACTGCGAAGAAAACTACCCCGTCACCGGACAAGCCATCCGGCAGTTCATCATCGAGCAGGAAGACTACGTCCTCCAGAAAGGGAAACCCCTCCCCATGTACGACGGCATCGACAAAGCCCTCAAGACCTACCTCCCCGAAGAAGCCTTCAACACCCTCTGCGACCAGCTCGAAACCCTCCGCAGCCAGACCCGCTCCGGCGAGAAAAAAGCCGTAGACAAGCTCGCCGACGCCCTCCAGTTCACCCGCCTCGAACTCATGCGCCTGCGAGGCAACATCGACAACGACCCCACCGAAGCCCTCCGGCGGCTCAACCGGCTCAACGACGACAAAATCGAAATCTACAACGAATCCTGCTGGACCATCGACTACTACGTGCGCGACTACACCACCATGTACCGCCACGCCGAAGAAATGAAAGACAAGAACCTGCTGCGGGGCGTCAAACTCATCCCCCGCACCCCCCTCGATTCCGACTACGACGACATCACCATACTCACCGACGGACTGCTCGGCCTCCCCTCCAATTACCATTGCGGGCAGATGATATCCTCCGCCGACCCCGTCCTCAACATCGTCATACCCTACCAGCCCGGCATGAAACGGCTGCGCGTGTGCCTCACCCGCAACCCCGCCTACCACATCGCCCTGCCCCAACAAGTGCAGCTCAGCTGTCGGGGCGTTGAAATCGGCAAAACCATACCCCGCCCCGACATCGACCGGGCCGGACACTCCTTTGTCGAGTTCGAACTGCCCCCCAACCTCAAAGGAGAACTCCTCCTCACCCTCGTGCGCAACCCCGAAGTACGCACGATGGCCATCGACGAAATAGAAGCATACTAACCGAAACCACATGACAACCAACCGGCACATACCCCACCACCCCCTGCTGGCACTCGCCCTGCTGTTGCTGACCGCCGCCTGCCAGAAAAAACTCCAACCCGCCTCCGTCGAGATTGTAGACCCCATCCGGCACTACTATCCCGTGCTGCAAGGCGAAACACTCGGTGTCACCTACGAAATAGAAAACACCTCCTCCACCACCCTTTTCATCCAGGAAATACAAACCACCTGCGGCTGCATCGTCCCCCTCGACAAGCTGCCCATCGTCATCCTGCCCCACAAAAAAGACAACATACACCTCTCCTTCAACTCCACCAAAAACACCGGATACGTCACCCACTACATCTGGTGCTACGGCAATTTCACCGACTCCATCTACCGGGAACTCCGTTTCGACACCAACATCGTGCCCAGTGCCGACTACATCCGGGACTACGAACAGCTCTATCACGAGCAAATGACCCACTCCGGCTCCATGCGCGACTTCGTCGACGGCAAAACCTCCAACAAAGGATACTACACCGACAAAGGAGACCCCCGCGCCCTCAACCGGGAATCCCTCCAGGACAAAATCGACAACCTCATGGGCTACTGACCCGGAAAACCGAACAACAGCAAATACCATCAAATTGTAGGGACATGTCGTGACATGTCCGAAAAACCGGACAACGGAGATACCGTATGTAGGGACATGTCGTGACATGTCATCCGGAGACCGAACGGTTGCAAAACAATAAAAACGTGTCACTGAAATGTAGGGACATGTCGTGACATGTCCGGAAGACCGAAAACGGAAAAATGTCGTGACATGTCCGGAAGACCGAAAACGGAAAAATGTCGTGACATCTCCTAACCGACAGAACGCATCCGCTTCAGCACCCGTTTCCACCCCAGTGCAAAAAGCACCGAGCCCGTCAGGACAAACACACACATGCACACATAATACACATCATTGTCCGATATATACTTATTAAAATACAATTTTTCAGCAATCCGGAAAAACATCATATGACATAAATACACCTCCATCGAAATTCCGCTGAAAAAACGCATGACACCGTTCCGGAGAAACGTGCACCGCTCCGGAGCCGCATTCTCCGAAACCGCATACACCATCCACAGCACAAAAAGCAGCAGCAGCGAAAACAGCGGAATCCGTCCCGCAGGAAACCCGAAGAAAAAAACAGTATACAGCAGCGTAACCGCCAGGAGAAGATACCGCACCGGAACTCCCCCGAACCGTACCGCAGCCCCCGCCGCAATATCCCGGCGGTAAAGAAAAATCAGCCCTCCCGCCATAAAATACGGCCCGCACAACAGCAAGTTGCAAGGCGTGTTCATCACATGCTTGACCGGAATAAAATACCACGCCGTCGAAAAATAAAGGCCCACCGAAAGCAGCAGAACCCACCACCCCCGACGGCGGCTCTCCAGCAGAAACGTAAAAAAAGGAAACATCAGGTAAAAAAGAAAAATAACCCCCAGAAACCAGCCTACGCCCACCACCGAAATATCCGCATCAGGCATCAGGCCGAAAAGCAGCGTCACATCCGCATACGCCTCGTACAGTTCAGCCCGCATCACCTCCGTCAGCGAGAAACCCTCCGAGACGAACGTACGCAGCACATCGATGAAAACCAGCAGAGCGAAAAAAGGCAGCACCCGGCTATACCGTTTCCCGTAAAAATCACGAGGCAGCACACTCCCCTCCCGGATACCCTTGAAATATCCGCACGAAACCGAAAACGCACTCACCATCATAAACAGCAGCACAAAATTTCCGGAATAAGCAATCACCCGTACCAGCCAGTTCTCCGTCGGCTTCACCGTACAGTTTTCCAACACATGCATCAGCACGATACCCACACAAGCCAGCGTCCGCAATCCGTCGAGCGCACCATACCGCTCCCGTTCCGGTGCAGCCGCACCCCTTTCTCTGTTCATAAGACACAATTCAAATTAAAAATGACAAGAACCGGACACAGTCGTCACACCCCGCATCCGGCAACCAAATATAGACGATATTTTCAACATACACAAATCCCGCCAAAATGCAGGGACATGTCGTGACATCTCCGGAAAACCGGACAACGGAGATACCGTATGTAGGGACATGTCGTGACATGTCCGGAAAACCGAACAACGGAAATACCGTAAATTGTAGGGACATGTCGTGACACACAGCTGTCCCAAGAAAAAATTAACAAAAAGGGAAAAACATTTT
>JAFLRV010000057.1 GCA_022511245.1 Coprobacter sp. | reverse complement strand
GAGCGTATGGAAATGAAAGCCCTCGATGCCGTCGGGCAGCGTCTCGCCCAACCGGTCGGCCACGACCCCTAACCGGGAGCCGGGCGCACAGGGATTATACAGCTCCGTCTCCACATCCGAATACTCCGGATTGATGCGCAACCCGCAGGAAACCGCATGTCCGGCCCCTGGCGTCATCGGATAAAAACGACGGAACTGCGACAAAGAGTTAAACGTAATATGGCTGCTGTACTGCACGATTTCCGGAAAATCGGCCTCCGTATAGGCCGGAGAGTAGGTGTGAGCCAGGCTGCCCATCTCTTCCCAAGCCAGACGGGCCTCGAACCGGGAACTGGCGGTGGAACAAGGGATATACTCCCGGACAATCGGGAAAGCCTTCCAGAGAGCAAAAGCCTTGAAAGCCAATATAATGTTTACGCCGGCACGCTCCTTGACCGACTGTATCAGCGAGAGGTTCTGCCGAAACAGTCTCTCGTCCAGCACATAACAGGGCGACGGTATTTGACGGATATCCATAGTGGTCTGTTATTTAATAATGGTAAATTTGGCAAATTTCAATAAAAGCTGTTTCTTGCCCACTTCATCGAATTCGACCCCGATTTTACAATTGTCCCCCTCTCCCGATATTTCGGCGACCGTTCCCATACCGAAACGTTCATGCCGTATGCGGGAGCCGAGCCGCAGGCCGTCCACCGAAGCCGGTGCAGCAGAAGACGACCCGCCCGGTTCCGGATTCAGGCGTCTCCATCGGGGCGAAGCAACCGGCGCCACCTCCGGCCGGCGGGGTTTCGACAGCGTCTCTTCCCGTTTGAAAAAAACCGGCGGCGAACAGGTATTCCAATCGGACGTCCGGTTGGAAAAGCGGTTGAAACTCTCTCCGGCCGACCTTTTCGGCCCCGCCTCCGGCGGAAAATGCAGGAAAGCCGGGTCTATGTCTTTCAGGAAACGGCTGGGCGGCATGGCGGTAGACTGCCCGTTGCGATACCGGGCGGCCGCATAAGAGAGCGTACAGTTCTCCTCCGCCCGGGTAATGGCCACATACAGCAGCCGCCGCTCCTCCTCGATTTCCCGTTCGCTGTTTTTGCTCATCGCCGACGGGAACAAATCCTCTTCCAACCCGACGACAAAGACATTCTTAAACTCCAGTCCTTTGGAGGCGTGCACCGTCATCATCGTCACCTTGTCGCTCTCCTCCCCTTCCGACTCGTCCTGGTCGGTCGCCAATGACACCTCCGACAGAAAATCAATCAGGGAAACCTGCTGCACCCCCTCCTCCTGCCGCAAGGCGCAAAATTCATGAATACCGTTCAGCAGCTCCTGCAGGTTCTCCTGCCGGCTCAGGTTCTCGGCAGACCGGTCGGCATGCACATCGGCCAGAATCCCCGACCGGCGGATAATCGCTTCGGCGGTCTCGGCGGCACTCTCTTTCACCGCCATATCCACAAAATCGGCAATCAGTTCCCGGAAAGCCTGTATCTTGTTCAGCGTACCGTTGTTGACAGGCAAAGCATACTCCAGCGGCTCCGCAATCACCCGCCACAGCGGGACATCATGCTGCCGGCCGCACTCGACAATCCTGGACAAAGTCGTATCGCCGATTCCTCTCGCCGGATAATTGATAACCCGGCGCAGCGCCTCCTCGTCATACGGATTCACCGCCAGCCGGAAATAAGCGATTACATCCTTAATCTCCTTGCGCTGGTAAAACGACAAGCCGCCATAGATGCGATACGGTATATTCTGTTTGCGCAGGGTCTCCTCAAAAATACGGGACTGGGCGTTGGTGCGGTACAATATCGCAAAATCGTTGTAGGAACAACCCGATTTTTTCTTCATCTCCGATATCCGGTTGGTAACCATATACCCCTCCTCAAAATCGGAATACGCATTCAGTACATCGATTTTGCTTCCTTCGGCATTTTCCGAATAGACCTGTTTGCGTATCTGCTCCTTGTTCTTGTAGATAAGGCTGTTGGCCGCCCCGACGATATTCCGGGTCGACCGGTAATTGCGTTCCAGTTTAAAAATACGGCAACCGGGATAATTCTCCTTAAAATGGAGGATATTGCTGATGTTCGCCCCCCGAAACGAATAGATGCTCTGGGCATCGTCTCCCACGACACAAATCCGGTTATGCACCTTAGCCAGCTGGTGAACAATCAGGTGCTGGGCAAAATTGGTGTCCTGATACTCGTCTACCAGCACGAACCGGAACAACTGGCGGTAACGGTCGAGCACATCGGGACAATCCCGGAACAAAATGTTCGTATACAGCAGCAAATCGTCAAAATCCATCGCACCGGCCTTAAAGCTCCGGTCCCGGTACCGCCGGTAAATTTCATGAATCAACGGTTTTTTCGAATGTTCGTCGGCCTCCAGCAGCTCCTTGTTCCGGCAATAGGCCTCCGGCGTAATCAGCGCAT
Organism: Coprobacter sp.; assembly: GCA_022511245.1. Taxonomy (GTDB): domain Bacteria; phylum Bacteroidota; class Bacteroidia; order Bacteroidales; family Coprobacteraceae; genus Coprobacter. The sequence continues at coordinate 9,646 of JAFLRV010000057.1, read as the reverse complement.
TTTTCGCCGACGATATAATCGCCTGCACGGAGGAGGGTTTATACACCTTGTCATCCAGATTCATCTCCTTGATAATGCTCTTTATCAAGCTCTTCGAATCGGCCGTGTCGTAAATGGTAAGATTAGGGGTAAACCCCAGCCGGTCGGCATTCGCCCGCAGGATGCGCAAAAAGATAGAGTGAAACGTACCCATCCACAGGCGGGAGGCCAGCGACATGCCCACCAGCGAGGCGATGCGCTCTTTCATCTCCCGGGCCGCCTTGTTGGTAAACGTCAGGGCCAATATATGGTAAGGGGCATATCCCGACTGCAGCAGCCAGGCAATCTTATACGTCAGCACACGGGTTTTGCCGGAACCGGCTCCGGCAATCACCAAAGAGGGGCCGTCGTTGTAAACCACCGCCTCCTGCTGGCTCTCATTCAAATCCTGTAAAAAATTTTCCACCGTTTTTTTCTTATCCTACAAAAATACACAAAAAACCAGAATCAAAAAACATCCGCCGGAAGATTCAAAAGAACTGTCTGTATATCCTTAATAACCAGATGTATGCAAAAAAGCACCCTGAAAAAAGCCGTTGGCGGCTCCCCTCGTGTGAACCCAATCCGCCCCGTTTTGTTATATTGTCGTCAAGACCCCGATAAAAAAATTAAATTTTTTCTGAACCTTTTTATCCCGGTTTTGTTTTATATACGAAAGGCTCTAAAAAACGAACGATTATGAAACACGAACTGCCCCGCCTGCCCTATGCCGAAGACGCACTGGAACCCGTTATCAGTCGACAGACGGTAGCGTTCCACTGGGGCAAGCACGCACAGACATATATCGACAAACTGAACGAACTGCTCGGAGAAAAGGCGTCGGAAGAGCGCACCCTCGAGGAGATTGTCAAAGAGTCTGACGGAGCGTTGTTCAACAACGCATCCCAAACCTGGAACCATATATTCTACTTTTTCTCGTTCTCTCCCGAAAGGAAAAAAGAGCCGGAGGGAGCATTGAGAAAAGCCATCGAACAGCGGTGGAACACCTTTGAACAATTCCAGCAGGAGTTTGTCGGTTCAGGGGTAGCCCAGTTCGGTTCGGGATGGGTATGGTTGGTCAAAGACAACGAAGGAAAACTGGACATTATAAAAACAGGGAATGCGGGAAACCCGCTGACTGAGGGTCTCACGCCCCTGCTTACGTTTGACGTATGGGAACATGCCTATTATTTAGACTATCAGAACCGTCGTGCCGACTATCTGCACGAGTTATGGAAAATCGTCGACTGGTCGGTAGTTGAAAAAAGATATTTATAATTCGCACTTTTCTAAAACAGTCGCGCGTGATGCGTAACTTATCTAGCACTTTAAAATAAGCATAATGTGATGAATTCTAAAAGAGAGGAATACTATGTGAATAGTCCCTCTCTTTGCCTTTTTTATACCATTCCTATTCCGTAACCTTGAAATTATAGAAATACAATAGACATATCTGGGTTTACATCCCGTAATTCGGTCTCCCAATCATGCTATGGTATGGCTCTACATTTCTCGTTTTCAAAAAAATAACAGGTCAAAAATTTCGACCTGTTATTTTTTTCTTTGATTCACAGCTGATTTACTCTTCTTCATATTCAGAGGGTACATTCTTATCCCAGTATAATTGAGCAGCTTCAACGAGGGAGGCAAACCCTCGAATTACACAAGCTGAAAAGTACATTACCCCTAAAGATACTATTCCGATACCCAAAGGAGCAATAAAAATTAAACTCTCTGAAAGAGCTCCAACAATAAAACCGAGAATGAGAAAAATCCAGCCAAGAATTACGCAAACTGTAGCAGCATTACGCAATCCATTCACACCGTTACTTTGGTGATTGATAAAGTTCATTTCAATTAAATCCATAATTTTATTTTTGATTTATTTTTTTACATTTTTTCAATAATAGTGCAACACTCTAATCAATTTGCACCTATTAATTTCCCTATAAGTATTTTTTGAACTGCCACTGCAACCGGCAAAAAGGATTCAAGGAGGGAGAAGTACTGCTATCGCAAAATTTCTTCAGGAGGAGAATGTAGTGTAATCATAATTTTTTTCGGTGCCGACAGACTCCCCGACCGGCCAGTTAACAGGTGATTCAATAAAAAGCGTGAGAGTCTGCACTGCTGCTCTTCACACTTCTCGAGGCTCTCGCATGCCCACTATCGTAGAAGAGCAACGTCGAGGCCTCACGCCGTATGACAAGGTACCGCCCCCTTCAACGGAGGCGCATACCGGATAATCATACCACAAGGCATCTACCGTTGCCAATCCTTGACGATAGTTAGAATTTGCGAGATTCTGAGAAGTCAAGAATAAGCGAAGTAAACGCTTTTATATAACATGTCTGCACCCGCCCCTCAGCCCATACCGGGCCTCGACGAGCGATATGCAGGACAAAGGTATACAAAATATTCGATTAAAAAAATGTTTGGCCGGGAACAGCGGGCAGTATTGCAAAAACAAACTTTTTGTTATACCTTTGTTACAAATTAACCATTTTTTATCAAATCAGCTATTTACCTGAAACTTCACCGTTATGAGTACCAAAAAATTTTTACTGAACGAAAGCGATATCCCCCGTGCCTGGTACAACATTGTGGCCGACATGGCAAACAAACCGATGCCCATGCTCCATCCCGGCACGAAACAGCCGCTCACTCCGGAAGATTTGTATCCCATTTTTGCCAAAGAGCTGGTACATCAGGAACTGAACACGACAGATGCCTGGATAGAGATTCCCGACGAAATCCGTGACCAGTACAAAATATGGCGTCCTACCCCGCTGGTGCGGGCTACCGGCCTTGAAAAGGCACTGGACACCCCAGCCCACATCTATTTCAAAAACGAGAGTGTAAGCCCGGTAGGCTCTCACAAACTCAACTCGGCCATTGCACAGGCCTATTTCTGCAAAAAAGAGGGTGTCACCAACATCACCACTGAAACCGGTGCGGGACAGTGGGGTGCCGCCCTGTCCTATGCCGCCAAATCGTTCGGTCTCGAACTGGCGGTGTACATGGTCAAGGTGAGCTACCACCAGAAACCTTACCGCCGCTCCATCATGCAGACGTTCGGGGCGCAGGTTATCGCCTCGCCGAGCATGTCGACCAAAGCCGGACGCAAGATACTCACCGACACGCCCAACTATCAGGGCAGTCTGGGAACAGCCATATCCGAAGCTATCGAACTGGCGACCCAGACCCCCAACTGCAAATATACTTTAGGCAGTGTGCTCAACCACGTCATGCTGCACCAGACGGTCATCGGGCTTGAAGCCGAGAAACAGATGGAGATGGCGGGCGAATATCCCGATATCGTTATCGGCTGTTTCGGCGGGGGTTCCAATTTCTCCGGCATATCGTTCCCGTTCCTGCGCCACAAGCTCACCGAAGGGAAAGACATTCGCATCATTGCGGCCGAACCGGCCTCCTGTCCCAAACTTACCCGGGGGGCCTTCCAGTACGACTTCGGCGACGAAGCCGGTTATACGCCGCTGGTGCCCATGTATACGTTAGGACACAACTTTGCACCGGCCAGCATCCACGCCGGCGGACTCCGGTACCACGGTGCAGGGTCTATCGTCAGCCAACTGAAAAAAGATGGCCTGATGGAGGCTGTAGACATACATCAACTCGATACTTTCAAAGCAGCCACCCTGTTTGCCCAAACCGAAGGTATCATTCCGGCTCCGGAATCGTCACACGCCATCGCCGCTACCATCAACGAAGCGCTGAAAGCCAGAGAGGCCGGTGAAAAGAGAGTGATTCTGTTCAATCTTTCGGGTCACGGTCTCATCGACATGGCCGCCTACGACCAGTATTTCTCCGGCGACCTCACCAACTACGAGGTGACCGACGAAGATGTGGCCCGGAACCTGGAGGCTATCAAAGGACTGTAACCCGACCGCAAAACATGCGCCATAAAAAAAACCTTTCGGATGTTTCCGAAAGGTTTTTTGTTCTATCTCTCCACGTCCGGGTTACTTGTCGGCCGGTTTTCCCGGCTTGGCAATCGATTCCCGCATGGAGGTATCGGCCTCGATGTTCTTCATCTTGTAATAGTCCATAATGCCCAGATTGCCCGAACGGAACGCTTCGGCCATCGCTTTGGGCACTTCGGCTTCGGCTTCGATAACTTTGGCACGGGCCTCCTGTGCTTTGGCCTTCATCTCCTGCTCCAGAGCGATGGCCATCGCGCGGCGCTCTTCGGCTTTGGCCTGTGCGATGTTCTTGTCGGCCTGCGCCTGGTCCATCTGCAACCCGGCACCGATGTTCTTGCCGATATCGATATCGGCGATGTCGATGGAGAGGATCTCGAAAGCGGTTCCCGAATCGAGCCCTTTTCTCAATACCAGTTTCGAAATGGAATCGGGATTTTCCAATACGGTCTTGTGCGATTCGGACGAACCGATGGAGGAGACGATACCTTCGCCTACACGGGCGAGTATGGTATCTTCACCGGCACCGCCCACCAGCTGGCGGATGTTGGCCCGCACCGTAACCCGGGCTTTGGCGATGAGCTGGATACCGTCTTTGGCTACGGCCACCACCGGCGGGGTGTCGATGACTTTGGGATTGACCGACATCTGCACGGCCTCGAACACGTCACGGCCGGCCAGGTCGATGGCGGTCGCCATCTGAAAGCCCAGATCGATATTGGCTTTCGAGGCCGATACCAGCGCATGAACGACCCGTTCCACATGACCTCCGGCCAGATAATGGGCCTCCAGTTCATCGCGGGTAATCGCTTTCAAACCGGCCTTGTGGGCTTCAATCATCGCCCGGACAATCACTTGGGGCGGAACTTTCCGTATCCGCATCAGGAAAAGTTGCAACAGGGAGATATGCACTCCCGAAACAATGGCCGATATCCACAACAGGAAGGGTACGAAGTAAAAGAACAAGACGACCAGTACCACTACGGCGGCCACTAAAAACAGACTGAATTCTACCATGTGTTTTACTATTTATAATTAACAATCAGATTTCTTTCTTGCGCACGATGACCACTGTCCGCTCGACCCGTTCCACCACGACCGGCGTCCCCTCATCGATAAAATCTTCCCGAGTCTTGCCCTCGACCTGCAAGGTGCCCAACAGCACCGAACCCATCGGATTCAGCCGGGACAAAGCGATACCCTCGTCCCCGACCTGCACGGCATCGCCGATGCGGGTCGGCACCACCGAGTCGATATCGGTTTTCAGCGACATTTTTTCCAGACTTTTGGAACGGACGAACCAGATGATGCCGGCCGCACAGGCCAGGAGGGACATTCCGGCGGTCACATATCCGGCCGTCGGGCCCAGATGCACGAATGCATATCCGATGCCGCCCCCGAAGAAAAGCAGGGAACTGAATCCGGCAACCGTCACGCCCGGCAGGAAAAACACCTCGAGAATAACCAGCGCCACACCGGTCAATACCAGCAGAACAATAATCAGTATATCCATCGTGTCACTCGGTAATGATTTTTATTTTGTCGCTTTTCAATAAAAAACCGATTTCGGCCGTCCGGCTGCGGTTGTCCAGCTCCTCCGGCTGGCCGTACAACGCCAGAAGCGAGGTTTCCAGCTGCCCGATTTCACGGGCCAGTGCGCTCCTGTCGCCCTTCGTTCCGGCATACTGCTTTCTCAGCTCCGCCAGCCGGGTCTCGGTCTCGGCAATCTGTTTCCGGCATTCGCCGGCCTTGATATACAGGTCTCTCGCCTCCTTATTCTCAAAATCGGCCAGCGAGGTATATACAATCTGGTTATTCACCACGAAGGTAAAATCGGCTTTCGGCGCATGCTCCTCCGCATCTGCCATATGGTAAATCTGCTGCAAAAGCTGCGCATAGCGATTGTTCTCTTTCCAGGTCTGTTTTATCGAGGCGATTCTGCCCAAAGAACGGGCGACCGCCTCATCGCCGCCCTGATAGACCTCTTTTTCGACATTCGGAATAAAAACATAGATAATGACCTTGTCTTCGGGCTGATAACGGTCGGAGGCAAACCAGCCGACATTGTTCAGCTCATCGATGGCCATCATGTAATCGTTGTAGGGCGAATTGAACGGCATGCCCAGATTTTCGGGCGTCAGAAAATTGCCGGTATTCAGATTCAGCCGGGTGACGAAAATATCATAGCCGCCCAACGAGGCGTCTCCTGTTGCGGCATAATAGAGGGTCAGCCCGTCGGAAAGCAGAAAGGGATAGTTCTGGTCGTCTCCGGTATTGACATTCCCGGTCAACGGCAAAGGCTCGCCCCAGCCGCCGTCGACCAGCCGGCTGCGGGACATCAGGTCGTAGCCGTTGCCGGCGGTGCGGGCCGCATATACGATGTTGTCGCCTTTCTGGTTCTGATATACGGTCGACGCATTTTTCGTGCGGGTCGAGAAAAAGTCGTTGTAATCGCTGAGACGTCCCGATTCGGGGCTCAATTTGTAATGTTTCAGGAAACCGGCCTTGTCGACAATCAGGCTGTCGATAATCTGCACCTCTTCCACCCGGCGGACCATCTGCTCTCCCATTTTCGACCGGGCCATTTTCTTATCGAGGTCTCCGGTATCCTGCCGGTCTTTCTCCAGACCCTCCCGGTATTTGCCGTAACAGTCCAGCGCCTCGCCAAAACGGTACTGATAATCATAGAGCCGCCCCAAATAGAGATAGGACTCCTGCACCTTGCGGGAGGCGGCGGCCTTGAGGTATTTCTCCGCCGGTTCGTATTCGCCGGTCTCGTAGAGGCACACCCCGTACCAGTGGTTCAGACTGGCATTGTTCGGCGTTTTTTTAACCAACGCCTCGAACATCGGCCGGGCCTGTGCATATTCTCCGGCCTTGCAGAGATTTTTGGCCTGTTCCAGGTTCTGTCCGGTGACGGCACTGCAAATACACAACCACCATACCGGCAGCAACAGCGATTTTATCCGAGTCTTTCTCATTTTCCTGATGATTTGGCAGCACATATGGTTTCCAAGATTCAAATATACGAAGTTATTTTCATACGTTAAACGACTTGTGCATTTATTTTGTCTGAAACCTGCCGGCAAAAGGACTGATAATCGGCGGCCGACGCAAATGCTTCCTGAGGGACATAGATAAAACAGGTCTTGTCCGTAAAGAGCAGACAGGCCGTCCCGCTGTACCGGCAAAACCGGATATCCGACCACAGGAGCTGCTCTGTCTGTCCGTCGACAAAGTGAAACCGGATTTTATCCCCGTCGATTTCCAGGTACTTGTCCAGCACATTCCGGCGGGTCTGCGCACCGGCGGCATATTCGAAATATTTCATCAGCACCAGCAGCGGCAGCACCAGAAAAAGAAGAATCAGCAAGACATACAGCACATCGGGATTCCAGCAGAGGGCGGCCAGCATTCCGCCGGCAAGGGCCGCCAGCCACCAGCCGTTCCGGCGCAAAAAACGGAAAAACAACATCTTGAAATATTTTTCGGCCGGCAGCCGAAAGACAAGGGTAACCATCTCCATCTGTTTCTCTTTTTTCGGGGGATAAAAATAAACATATTTCCGGCTTTATCATATCCTTTCCGGGAAAATACACTACTTTTGCACCAAATTTGACCAAACGGCGACATGGCAGCTCCCGATATCCGAGAAAAACAGTTGAGAAAACTCGACCTGAAACTGAAAAAAGCGATTTTCGATTACGGCCTCATCGAAAACGGAGACCGCATCCTGATTGCGTTGTCGGGCGGGAAAGATTCGCTGGCACTGACCGAACTGCTGGGCCGGAGAAGCCGGATTTTCCAGCCCCGTTTTTCGCTCGTGGCCGCTCACATCGGCATGAGCCACATCCCGTACCGGAGCGACACCGATTACCTGAAACAGCACGCCGGACAGTACGGCATCCCGTTTATTCACCGCATCACCTCTTTCGACAAAGATACCGACACCCGCAAATCGCCCTGTTTCCTCTGTTCGTGGTACCGGAGAAAAGCGCTGTTCGACATAGCGAAGGAATACCGGTGCAACAAAATTGCGCTCGGACACCACCAGGACGACATTTTGCAGACGCTGCTGATGAACATGACGCACCAGGGGTCGTTCAGCACCATGCCTCCCCGCCTGAAAATGGAAAAGTTCGACATGACGCTGATACGGCCGATGTGCCTCATCCCCGAAAAAGAACTGGTTGCGCTCGCCGAAATGTCCGGCTACCGGAAACAAAAGAAAAACTGCCCCTACGAAACGGATTCGAGCCGGTCGCAGCTGAAGGCGGTTCTGCAGGAGCTGGAAAAGATAAACCCGCAGGTGCGCAGCAACATGTGGAACAGCATGACCCACATACAGCCCGATTACCTGCCCTCCGCCACCGAAAAATAACACACAAACACCATACGACTATGCAAGGCTTTTATTCTATCCTGTTACTGATTGTGTCCAACATATTCATGACATTCGCCTGGTACGGGCACCTGAAACTGCAAGAGATGAAAATCAGCAGCGACTGGCCGCTCATCGGCGTCATCCTCTTTTCGTGGGGCATCGCTCTGGCCGAATACATGTGTCAGGTACCGGCCAACCGGCTCGGATTTCAAGGCAACGGCGGGCCGTTCAGCCTCATGCAGCTGAAAGTGATACAGGAGGTCATCACCTTAATCATTTTCACCCTCTTCTCCACCCTGCTGTTCAAAGGGGAAACGCTGCACTGGAACCATTTCGCCGCCTTCGTCTGCCTGGTGCTGGCGGTCTATTTCGTTTTCATGAAGTAACCGGCCTCGACCCGAATCCGAATACAAAAAAGGCTGTCCGGAGGATTTCCGGACAGTCTTTCCGTTTTTTCCGTATGCCGGTTATTTCAAAATATCGAGACGTTTGAAACATTTTTCTATTTTGTCGAGGGCAAAGTCGACCTGCTCTCTGGTGTGGGTCGCCATCAGCGAGAACCGAATCAGGGTGTCGTTGGGAGCCACCGCCGGTGCCACAACCGGATTGACGAAAATACCCTCGTCGAGCAAATCCCGTGTCACCCGGAAGGTCTTTTCATTGTCCCGGATAAACAGCGGTATAATCGGGGTCGAGGTCTTGCCGATTTCGCATCCCATATTCCGGAAGCCGTCCAGCGCATAGTTGGTCACCTCCCACAGATGCTCCATGCGTTCGGGCTCGCTCTCCATGATATCCAGCGCCGCCCCCACCGCAGCGGTCGAAGCGGGCGTGATACTGGCACTGAAGATATAGGAACGGGAGTTGTGACGCAGGTAGTTGGCGGTCACCGAATCGGTAGCGATGAATCCGCCCAGCGAAGCGAACGACTTGCTGAAGGTGCCCATAATCAGATCGACATCGTCCGTCACGCCGAAATGGTCGCAGGTGCCCCGTCCCTGCCGGCCGAAGACGCCGATGCCGTGAGCCTCGTCGACCATCACGGCGGCATTGTATTTTTTGGCCAGTGCGACAATCTCCGGCAAATTGGCGACATCGCCCTCCATGCTGAAGACCCCGTCGGTCACAATCAGTTTGATTTTGTCTTCGGGACAGGATTTCAGCACCTTCTCCAACGAAGCCATGTCATTGTGCTTGTATTTCAACGGAGTGGAGAACGACAACCGGCGGCCTTCGATAATGGAAGCGTGGTCCAGTTCGTCCCAGATGATGTAATCTTCCCGGCCGGTCAGGCAGGAAACAA
>JAFLRV010000056.1 GCA_022511245.1 Coprobacter sp. | reverse complement strand
GCCCTTGAAAAAGAAAAAAAGGCGATATGGCATCTCCCGCCCGTAAAGATAAGCGGCGGCGCATGTCTGGTGGTATTTGCCGTCAAAGGAAAAAATGACGACGGTAACGGACGGGAACTGACCGCCCGGCTGAAACTGCCCAAAGAGGGCGGGGTAGTACGGCTGCTCGCCCCCGACGGCTCGGTACAGTCTGAGGTAGAATACGGGCCGCTTGCCCCCGACCAGTCGCTGCAGCGGTTGCCGGACGGCACTTACGCCGGGACCTACCGGCAAAGTCCCGGTTTTGAGAATACCCCTGAAGGCCACGAAGCCGCCTGTGCCCGTATCGATGCCCGGCGGAACGGACCCCTGCTGGTGTGGGAAGTCATGTGCCGGGCCCAGCGGTCGGACCTCAACTGGGTGAAACTGAAAAACGTTTCAGATTCTGTCGTAGACCTGTCGGCCTATCACCTTTCCCGGAAGATGGGCAAAGACGGCCTCCCTTTGCCGGCGAAAACCGTAAAACCGGGAGAGACCGTCTGTATACCGATAGCCGGCAAACGGGGTAACCCGAACGGGATTCCTTTCAAATGGGGGAAAGCCGAGACGGTAGTGCTCACCAAAGACGGCCGGTTTGTCGACGGCGTTTGCGCCAGACCCTCCGTTTACGGCACCTCTGTGTCCCGCTCCGCCGGGCGTCCGGGCTTTTTCATCTGCCCCTCACCCGCCCGCAATACCGATAACGGAGCCAAAGGCCGCCGTTACGTCGCCCCCGAGCCGCAGTTCGGCTGCAAGCCCGGCCTATACGGCGAAAAGGAACTTTGTTTGCACCTGAACACCGGAGGCCGCACCGTTCACTACACCCTCGACGGCAGCGAACCGACCCTTGCCTCGCCCCACTGGAAAGACTCCCTCGTCATTACCCGCAGTACCGTTGTCCGGGCCTTTGCCGAAGGCGACAGTGTGAGTCTCGACAGCCCGGTCGCTACGGCAACCTATCTGCTCGGCACAGACCACGACCTGGCCGTGATGAATATCTCCATCGACAAAGAAGACCTTTACGACTACAACAGAGGCATATATGCCGACGGACCGGACTATTCGCCCGAAATACCCCATCTGGGCGCCAATTTCTGGAAAAAGTGGACCCGGAATGCACACGTCGAATTTTTCGACGGCAAAGAAGGCTTTTCGCAGGATTGCGGTCTCAAGATTTTCGGCGGCTTTTCCCGCTACGAAGCGAAAAAGTCGTTTTGTCTCAAATTCAAGAGAGCCTATGGCAGCTCCAAAGTTCATTACGATTTTTTCGGCAACGGCCAGACACCGGAACTTCAGGACCTGGTGCTGCGTTCCGGTTCGCAGGACTATAACCGCTGCATGATTCGGGATGAGTTTTTCACCAGTCTGCTCCAGGCACAAAGTCCCACACTGCTGATACAGATGTACCGCCCCGTCGCTTTGTATATCAATGCCGAATATTTCGGGTTGTACTACATCCGGGAAAAAATCGACCCCCATTTCGTTGCCAGCCGGCTGCACGTGGCCGGCGACTCCGTCAACATCATCATGTCGAGAGGCTACAACGAGGTCGGCAGCAGCGTTCCCTACCGGCAGCTGATGCAGTACATCTCCACGCACGATATGACCGACAGGGCCTGTTACGATTATGTCCGTCAGCAAGTCGATTTGCAGGGACTGATTGACTATAAACTCGGTGAAATCTACTCCGGCAATACCGATGTGGGCAACATCCGTTATGTGCGCTCCACCGACCCGCAGAGCGACCGGAAATGGCACTTTGTCTTTTACGATCTGGACGCTACTTGGGTCGGCGACAACCCCGCCTCCTATTACCTTGCCGCCGGACCCAATGCCGCCGCCTCCAATGTGGCGGTGCATAACATCATGATAAACCGGTTGCTGGCCAATAACGATTTCCGGGCCCTCTTTCTCACCCGGCTCTCTCACCACATGCAGCACACCTTCTCTCCGGAAAATACGACCGCCGTGTTCGACCGGCTTGTCGGGCAGATACGCCAGGAGATGAAATACAACTGCGAGCGGTGGCCCCAGTTGAGTTACACCCAGTGGGAGCGGAACATCGCCGCTTTCCGCGAGAAATTTGCCACCCGTCCCCAAACGGTGCTGAATGACCTGCGCCGCTACCTCTCGGTCAGCGAGGCCGAAAACAAACAATATTTTGAAAAACTCGGTTTTTAGTTCGCCGGTTGCGGCAACGCATCCAGGTCGAGCATCACACGGCGCAGGTACTCCAGGTTTTCCGCCGGTACCCCGCTTTCAATCCAGTAATTATAAAAACATTGCGCCAGATTGTCTTCCGGTCCCTGCCGCTTGATGAACGGCAGCATTTTGCGGAAGCCCACATGGCCCCGATATCGCTTGAATCCCCGAAAGCAGGACAGCTCGTAGTCACGGCAAAGGTCGATTTCGCTCATGCCTAAAACCCCCTCGATGAGAAAACTCAGCGTACCGCAGCGGTCGCAGCCTACGCCGCAGTGCCAGTTCACGGCCCGGCCCTCTTTGAGCCGGTCGATAATCCAGTTAAGACATTTCGCATACACTTGCCGCTGGGACGAGAGACCGTAGCTGTCTGTCGCGATGCGTCTGAACACGACGCTGTCGCTGAGCATCGACTGTTTCAGGTGCGGCTCATTGCGGAAAAGACCCCGCAAATCCAGCTCGGCCGTCACCCCCATGTTCTCTACAAAGTCATGATAACCGGCCGGAGAAACCTTGTCCATGTGGCCGCTTCGGTACAAAATGCCATATTTGATAGGCACACCGAACTGAGTGGGCCACCCCCCGATGTCCCGGACATTGCTCGCCCCCTCGACCCGCATCAGGCGCACCTGGCCCACCGTGCAGAACGACCCCTGAGCCAGCAGCACCACATCCCCGTTGAGGTGAATCTCTTCCGCCTTGTAATAATAAGTGCGGTTGGGAAATAAGTTGCAGATAGTATAAGAAGAAACATCGTTCGACGAAGGAAAACAGGTGATGGAGTCGCACAAATCCTCCCGTTCACTGAGCGTGATGCGGATTTCCCCGATGCTGTCGGCGACGACCGTAGGAGTCCAGGTCAGCGTTTTGCCCTGCGGCTGGTCGAGGTCGGTGCCATACAGCTCCCGGTTGGCATACAGGGTAATGACAGAAACATCGACGCTGTCGTTATAATGGTAGGTGCTGTCGGCCAGGTAGGCTTGCAGGGCGGGGTGCTCGATAGAGATGACCTCCCGGTTCTGCTGGGCCCGCAACAGACCGGCAATCAGTAAACAGAAGATAACAAGAAACCTCCTCAAGTGCATAAATGTGAAAAAGTACGTGTGCATGTCGTTCAATCTTAAATCGGATAATACACAAAAATAGTGTTTATCACCATTCGGGACAAATTATTCGGGCGAAAACCGGTCACAAAATTTGCCGGGCTATCCAGGCGCAGGCAAACGCATCCTGCAGCGCATCATGGTGCCGTTCCAGCCGGTAGCCGCAGGCCGCCGCCACCGTGTGCAGCTGGTGATTCACCAATTGAGGAAACGTGCGCCGGGCCGCCCGCAGCGTATCGTAAAACACATAATCGGGATAATCCATCCGGTACACCCGGAACACCGCTTTCAGACAACTTTCGTCAAACGGCCGGTTGTGCGCCACTAACGGCAGCCCCTCGATGAGCGGTTCGATGCGGGCCCATACATCGGGAAACAGCGGCGCATCCTCCGTGTCCTCCCGGCACAGCCCGTGCACTCGGGAACACCAGTAATGGTAATAATTCGGCTCCGGCTGTATCAGCGAGTGGAACGAACCGGTCACCACACCGTTCCGGACAATGACCACCCCCACCGAACAGACCGATGACCGTTCGCTGTTGGCCGTTTCGAAATCTATCGCTGCAAAATCGTCCATGAGTTCCCGCCTTGAATCAGAAAGCAAAGATAACAGAATATCTCCGGACCGGTAAAAAAACAGGCCCATAAATCGGAATATCCCGCCGCTTTTACTATTTTTGTATTCCAAGCCAGAAGAATATGAAATACATCGGAGCACATGTAAGTTCATCCGGAGGCGTAGAAAATGCCCCTGAGAACGCCCGCCGGATAGGGGCCAGAGCCTTTGCCCTTTTCACTAAGAACCAGCGGCAGTGGAAGTCGGCACCGCTTACCGCACAGAGCATCGACCTTTTCCGGCAGCGTTGCGAGACCTTCGGATTCTCGCCCCGCCACATCCTGCCGCACGACAGCTACCTGATTAATCTGGGACACCCCGAAGACGACGGGTTGGCCAAATCGAGAGACGCTTTTCTCGATGAGATGCAGCGGTGCGAACAGCTGGGGCTGGAGTTGCTCAATTTCCATCCGGGCAGCCACCTGAAACAGATATCCCTCGATGCCTGTCTCGACCGCATCGCCGAGTCGATAAACATCGCCCTCGACCGGACGCACGGTGTGACCGCCGTTATCGAGAATACGGCCGGACAAGGGTCGAATGTCGGTTTCCGGTTCGAACACCTGGCCCGTATCATCGACCGGGTCGAGGACAAAAGCCGGGTGGGCGTCTGTCTCGACACCTGTCACACGCTGGCCGGCGGATACGATATGGTCACGGCCGACGGTTTCGAACAGACCTTCCGGGAGTTTGACCGCATTATCGGGTTCCGCTATCTTCGGGGAATGCACCTCAACGACTCCAAAAAAGGAATCGCCTCCCATGTCGACCGGCACGAAAGTCTCGGCAAAGGAGAACTCGGCGCCGCACTCTTCGAACGGCTCATGCAAGATGCCCGTTTCGACGATATTCCGCTCATCCTGGAGACCCCCGACGAAGCCGCCTGGCCGGAAGAAATCGCCTGGCTTTACAGTCTGCAAAAATAAGTTGTCGATAGTAACCCTGTGTAGGGGACATGCCTGCCGCAGGCAGGGTAACGCTTATCTCACCACAAAGGCAGTAGAACCGGTTACGTTCAGCCCGAAACGGTCGCTCGCCCGGAACTCGGCCGTGTGAGCACCCGGTGCAAGCCCTTCCGGCAGTTCGATACACCATATATGCGCCGATTTTTCCTTCCGCATCGGAATGCGGCGGCTGTATTGCGTGGGATATCCGGCCGTTTTGTTCCAGTGTATCATCCGGCTGACGTTCGGTGCCGGCATCGCCGTGTGCCGCATGAGGCGCCACGCTCCGCCGTCGATGCGCACCTCTACCGCCGTGCTGTCGCTGCCGCCGTAGACATTGGCGACAATCGTGTGGGGCGCAATCGCATCGAGACCCGGAGTCTCGTTGTCGACCGCATCCAGCCCCTTCACCCAGATGTCCATTTGCCGGTTTTTATCCAATCCGACCCCTTTGAACCGGATGTCGTAGCCCCTTTTGTCGAAATGCACCACAAAATAACCTCTCGGGCTTCCGCAAGGCATGATGGCCGCAGGAATGCCCTGCCAGTCCCGTTCGCCCGTCCACCAGGTTCCGCAGGAAGCACCGGCCCCCAGTTCGTGAATTAGGACCCCGTCGCCCGGTATGAAATGACGCCGTACCCGGTGAGTGTGCCCCGACAGCACCATGACCTCGCCCCGCCCTTTCAGCAAGTCGAGAATCTCCGCCTTTTGTGCGGTATGCACCATCGGAATGTGCTGGCAGATGACGATACGGCAGGAGCGGGGCACCCGTTCCAGATCATTTTTCAGAAACCGGAGCTGTTTGTCGCTGTAGCCGCCGGTGTAGTCTCTTTTGTCGACCGGAAGCACGTTGTTGATGACGATAAAATGCACCTTGCCCCGATTGAAAGCATAAGTCGACGCCCCGAAACAGCCGTTGAAGACCGACTCCTGTTTCTCCGGTTCGTGCGTCAGTTCCCGGTCGTGGTTGCCGATAACGGTCCACGACGGATAGGGGATGCCGTTTAACATCCCTTTCATCTCCTGAAGATAGGGAGTCGGGTGGTTGGTCAGGTCGCCCAAAAAGATATTGAAATCGATGTCCCGGCGTTCGGCCAGTTCGGCCAACACCGTCGCTCCCGCATAGTTCTCTTCGGCATATTTCCCGACCTGGACATCTCCGACGGCCGCAACATCGAAAGCATCGGCCGCTGGGGTTTTGTACAGGGCGAAATCGACCGGTTTCCCGTCCCATGCGCTCTCGTGCGGGAAATAGACATAATGCGCATTTTCGATGGGCTCGCCCTCACGCACCAGCGTATAGTCCGGAGGCAGAATCGGAAACACGCTTTCACCCGGCGAAACGGTCAGCCGGTATTCCCCTTTCCGGTTAGTCAGCACGACGGTGTCGCCGTTCGATACCGGAATGTTTTTCAATCCCCGTTCGCCGTTGTCCTGTACGCCGTTACCGTTTTTGTCCCGGTAGATGGTTCCGGTCACCTCCCATTGAGCCTGCGCCACCAGCGGGAGCGCCAGCCATGCACTTAAAATCAGTTTTTTCATAGAAACAAGTTGCTTTGTCCTTTGTGTTGAGAGGCTAAAATTACGGAAAAACACGGAAATAACCGCATGAAACCGAAAATTGTGCATTTAATCTTTATGGAAAGGATAACATATGGTTGTTTTTCTTAAATTTGCGGCAGGTAGAGTCATCTCTGCCTGAAGACATACGAATAAAGAAAGAAGCGTTATGCTTATCTTGTAATTTGGAAACGTAGGAAATTTTCAAACAGATGCAAAGATAGCATAGTGGTTCTCACGCATATAGCGTGGGCTGCTGTTACATATCTGCATCAAGGGTTTCCTACGACCTCCAAATTAAGAGTGTGGCATACAGTTCCACGCTTCGGTGTATATAAACAGGCCTGTATGGGAACTGGAAGGGCAACAAAATAATGTAAATATGAAACGTTTGTTTTTAATGACCCTGTCGCTCCTTTCTTTCGTGGCATTGTATGCCCAAAATGATGTAACCAAATTTCTCGGCATTCCGGTCGATGGCACCAAATCGGAAATGATACAGAAACTCAAAGCCAAAGGATTTACCCCCAATTCATATGAAAGAGATGTTTTGGAGGGAGAATTTAATGGTCTTGATGTACGTGTTCATGCAGTGACAAACAACAATAAAGTTTACCGCATCATGGTGGTTGATGCTGTTCCGACAGATGAAAGAAATATTCAAATCCGGTTCAATAAACTTTGCCAGCAGTTTGCAAATAATTCGAAATATATTTCATTAGAAGAAGATTATACAATACCTGATGATGAAAAAATTTCGTATGAAATGACTGTCCATAAAAAACGATATCAAGCTGTATTTTTTCAAAAGCCTGAGATTATAGATACGGTGGCTGTTCAAACGATGATTCAGTCGGAACTGTTATCTGGGTATACAAAAGAACAGTTGGAAAATCTGACGGACAAAGAGAAAGAAGAATTGCAATCGAAACTATTAAAATTTTCTCTTGATTATGTAATGGATTTATGTGAAAAGAAACCCGTTTGGTTTATAATTTCAGAAGAAAAATATGGAGGATATTCTATTTGTATGTATTATGACAATGAATATAATCACGCCAACGGAGAGGATTTATAGACCGGATAATATATCTTATAATTCAAAAGGCCAAACAAAATCATGTTTGGCCTTTTTTTTTGAGTGGGGGAATATCTTTTCATCTCTTTCCTTTGGCAAAGAACCATATCCCTAAGCAGAGGGCGGTGGCGATGCCGATGCCTGTGGCGATGGGGTAGGAGAGACCGATACCCGTAGGGTCGAAACAGATATAAGTCGTTACCACTGCCGTCATAAACAGCGCCGGAATCAGCGATATCCAGTACAGCTTGTGCTGCTGCGCCAGAAAGACCGTAATGGCCCACAGCGTAAACACCGCCAGCGTCTGGTTGCACCAGGCGAAATAGCGCCATATCATCTCGAAACCGTCCTTGTCGGCCAAGCTGTAAACCAATATGGCGATAGCCACGATAAAGAGCGGAATACAGACCGTCAGCCGTCTGGCGATGCTCTTCTGGTCGAAGTGCATGAAATCGGCCACGATGAGGCGGGCCGAGCGGAATGCCGTGTCGCCCGACGTAATCGGTGCCGCCACGACGCCCAGCAGGGCGAGGATGCCGCCGGCGATGCCCAACCAGTTTTCCGATATTTTTTTGACGATGATGGCCGCACTGCCGTTCACCTGTGCCGCCTCCTGCCCGCCGACACCGAACTCCAGCTGACCTTCGGGGCTGAAAAAGTAGGTGGCTGCCGCCGCCCAGATAAGAGCGACGATACCTTCGGTAATCATGGAGCCGTAGAAGATGGGCCGCCCCTGTTTCTCGCTGGTCATGCAGCGGGCCATCAGCGGTGACTGGGTGGCGTGGAATCCCGAAATGGCTCCGCAGGCGATACTGATAAAGAGCATCGGGAACAGCGGAGACCCGGCCGCATTGGGATGCCGGTTGGCCAGTCCGTCGGTAATTTCGGGGATAGCCGGAAATTTCACCAGCAGAACCACCAGTATCCCGATGGCCATGAACAGCAGCGTGGCGGCGAAGAACGGATATACCCGCCCGATGATTTTGTCGATGGGGAACAGCGTGGCGATGATATAGTAGATGAAGATGACATATATCCAGAACGTGGTGTTGAGGTGCGCCGGCGTGAGCGAGGCCAGAATTTCGGCCGGTCCGGCAACGAACACGGCGCCGACCAGTATCATGAGGATGACGGTAAACCCGCGCATAATCTGTTTGGTGGTCAGCCCCAGATAGCGGCCGATGGTCTCCGGCAGACTTTCGCCGTTGTTCCGCAGCGAAATCATACCGGCCAGGTAGTCGTGCACCGCTCCGGCAAAAATGGTGCCGAAGACAATCCACAGGAACGATGACTCCCCGAACCGGGCACCCATAATCGCCCCGAAAATGGGGCCGAGACCGGCGATGTTGAGAAACTGAATCATGAAAATTTTCCAATGGGGGAGCGGTACGAAATCGACACCGTCGGGGTTGGTCACGGCAGGCGTGGACCGGTCGGGCTCGATGCCGAACACCTTTTCCACAAACTTTCCGTACACGAAATAACCTCCGATGAGGAGCAGCAGGGCAAAGCAAAATGTAATCATAATCTTATTTTATATAATATATACGGTTTCAAAAAGGTATTATCTCAGCTGGTCGGCTGCGGCGTCGGCACAGCGTTCGCCGTCGATGGCCGCCGACACGATGCCTCCCGCATACCCTGCCCCTTCGCCGCAGGGAAACAGGCCCGGCAGGGTGATGTGTTCGAGCCGCTCCGGGTCTCTCGGAATGCGTACCGGAGCCGATGTGCGGCTTTCGACCGCCAGCATCAGCGCCTCTCGGGTAAGGAATCCTTTCGAGATGCGGCCGAAATGCAGGAATCCCTCCCGCAGCCGTTCGGTAATCATTTCCGGCATCCAGAAGTGGAGCGGCGACGATATTACGCCCGGTGTGTACGACGACACCGGCAGGTCATACGACAGGTGGCGGTTCACAAAATCGGTCATGCGCTGGGCCGGAGCCGTTTGGCGGCCGTTGCCGTTGAGGTAGCACATCCGCTCGATCTCTTCCTGGAAATTCATCACCGCCAGTGCCCCCTGTTTTTCGAAACCGGGCAGGTCTTCGGGCCGTATTTCCACCACCATGCCGGAATTGGCCCATTTCGACCCCCGATGAGAAGGCGACATGCCGTTGACCACGATTTGTTCGGGCCCGCTGGCCGCCGGAACGACGAATCCGCCGGGACACATGCAGAACGAATAGACTCCCCGTCCTTTCGACTGGGTGACGAAACTGTATTCGGCAGCCGGCAGATAGGCTCCCCGTCCCTGCGGGGAGTGGTACTGGATGCGGTCGATAAGCTCCTGCGGATGTTCGAGCCGCACCCCTACGGCAATGCCTTTGGCTTCGAGCGGGATGCGGTTGCGGTGGAGTTCCCGGTAAATGTCCCGTGCCGAGTGGCCGGTAGCCAGAATCACCATGCCCCTGAACGTTTTCCCGTTGTGCGTCCCGATGCCCGTCACCCGGCCTTTTTCGACAAGCAGCCGTTCCATGCGGGTCTCGAAATGCACCTCGCCGCCGCTGGCGATAATCTGCCGGCGGATGTTTTCGATAACGCCCGGCAGTTTGTCGGTGCCGATGTGCGGATGCGCATCCGACAGAATCGCCGTACTGGCCCCGTGCTGGCAGAGGATGTGCAGAATCCGTTCGACCGACCCCCGTTTCTTGCTGCGGGTATAGAGTTTCCCGTCGGAATAGGCACCGGCACCGCCCTCCCCGAAACTGTAGTTCGATTCCGGGTCTATCCGGTGATGACGGCTGATGGCGGCAATGTCTTTTTTGCGGCTGTGCACATCCTTGCCCCGTTCGACGACGATGGGGCGGAATCCCCGTTCGATGAGGCGCAGGGCGGCGAAGAGCCCGGCCGGGCCGGCGCCGACCACGACCACCTGCGGCCGCTCCGACACATCGCCGTAGGAGATGCGCCGGTATTCGTCGTCGGCAGGCCGTTCGTTGAGGTAGACACGCACCTGCAGATTGACCAGCACCGTGCGCTGCCGGGCATCGACCGACCGTTTGAGTATGCGCACGGCCTGAATCTCCGGCACGCCCACAGCCAGCTGCTGGCTGAGGTATGTTTTCAATGCCTGTTCCGATGCGGCCTGTCGGGGCAGCACCCGGAGGTTTATCTCTTTTATCATATCGTGGGTTGTCTTATCCGAACAGTTGCCGGAAAGCCTCTTCGACCTTGCGCACCGGAACGATTTCGATGTTCAGCCGCCGGGCGTCGAAGCCTTTCAGGTTGTTGTACGGGACAAGTATCTGTTCAAATCCTAATTTTTCGGCTTCCAGTATGCGCTGTTCGATGCGGTTGACCGGCCGTATCTCGCCCGAAAGCCCCACTTCGCCCGTCATGCAGGCCCGGTTTCCGATGGCCAGATCCATGTTCGACGAAAGAATGGCGCTGATGACGCCCAAGTCCATTGCCGGGTCGTTCACCCGCAGGCCGCCGGCGATATTGAGGAACACATCCTTTTGGGCCAGTTTGAAACCCACCCGCTTTTCGAGTACGGCCAGCAGCATGTTCATCCGCCGGATGTCGAACCCGGTGGCCGAGCGCTGCGGCGTTCCGTAGGCAGCCGTACTCACCAGCGCCTGTGTCTCTATCAGGAACGGCCGAATCCCTTCGATGGCGGCCGAGATAGCCACACCGCTCAGTCCGTCGTGGTTTTGCGACAGCAGCAGTTCCGACGGGTTGCTCACCTCCCGCAGCCCGTTTTGCCGCATCTCGTATATCCCCAGTTCGGCCGTGCTGCCGAAACGGTTCTTGATTGAGCGCAGGATGCGGTACATGTAGTGCTGGTCGCCCTCGAACTGCAATACCGTGTCGACGATGTGCTCCAGCACTTTGGGGCCGGCGATGCTGCCCTCTTTGTTGATGTGTCCGATGAGCAGTACCGGCGTTCCCGTCTCTTTGGCGAATTTCAGAATGGCCGCCGAACATTCCCGCACCTGCGAGACGCTGCCGGGCGACGACTCGACCAGCTCGGTGGAAATCGTCTGTATCGAGTCGATGATGACGATGTCGGGCTGTATGTTTCTGATGTGGACAAAAATGTTTTCGAGCGAGGTCTCGCACACGATATAGCAGCCGGGATTCTCCTGTTCCAGCCGGTCGGCCCGGAGTTTCAGCTGCCGGGCGCTCTCTTCCCCCGATACGTACAGTATCTTTTTCTCCCGCATGCCCAGTACGGTCTGCAGGATAAGGGTCGACTTGCCTATACCCGGTTCTCCGCCGATGAGCACCAGCGAGCCGGGCACCAGTCCGCCGCCCAGCACCCGGTTCAGCTCCTGGTTGTGCAGGTCGATGCGGGGCTCCTCCGTTACGGTCACCTCATGGATTTTCACCGGTTTGTTCCGCCGGGATTCGTCGGGCAGATAAGCCGTTTTGGCACCCTCCGCTTTGGAGACGATTTCTTCCACATACGTATTCCACTCTCCGCACACGGGACATTTGCCGAGCCATTTCGGCGAATCTGCCCCGCAGTTGCTGCATACATATACCGATTTTGCCTTCGCCATACCGAAATATTCTTTTAAACTCACAAATATATCGGTTTTTCGTCAGATATGCAGGATTTTTCCGGAAGAAAAACAGGATAAA
>JAFLRV010000055.1 GCA_022511245.1 Coprobacter sp. | reverse complement strand
CCAAAGTAAAAGCGGCGCTGAATGACAATTATATCCATATACATGACAAGGATTACTATCCGACCAAGAGTCTGACCTGCGTTCAGCATCCGCTGGATAAAATTCTGAGCGAGGGTTTCTCGGCCGGTCATGGCGAATCCCGCCCGGCCAAACGTATCGAAACGGCCAGTATTCTGGCTTGTATCTCTATGGAAACGGCGCAGAACGAGATGCACGGCGGACAGGCTATCCCGGCTTTCGACTTTTATCTGGCACCTTTTGTGCGGAAAAGTTTTGTCGAGGAGCTGAAAGTGTTGGAAAAACTGAACGGAACCAGCTATGCACATCTGTATGATGTCGAACTGGACGATTATATTACCCGTGAGCTGGATCGGCTGACCGGTGAAGCCCGGATTATTCAGCACGCAGTAAACCAGACGGTAAGCCGGGTGCATCAGTCTATGGAAGCCTTTATTCACAATATGAATACGATTCACTCACGCGGTGGAAATCAGGTCGTATTCTCGTCGGTGAACTACGGTACCGATACTTCGGCCGAAGGTCGCTGTATCATTCGGGAGATTCTGCTCTCGACCTATACCGGAGTAGGAGGCGGGGCAACCGCGATTTTCCCGATTCAGATATGGAAAAAGAAACGGGGCGTAAGCTACCTGCCGGAGGACCGCAATTATGACCTCTATAAATTGGCTTGCAAGGTGAGTGCCCGCCGGTTCTTCCCGAATTTCCTCAATCTCGATGCTACATTCAACGTACACGAAGACTGGAAAGCCGATGACCCCTTGCGCTACAAACATGAAGTGGCTACGATGGGATGCCGTACCCGTGTGTTTGAAAACCGTTTCGGAGCCAAAACCTCGATTGGTCGGGGAAATCTCTCCTTTACGACGATTAATATCGTAAAACTGGCTATCGAGTGTATGGGTATCGAAAGCCGAAAAGAGCGTATTGAACGCTTCTTTGCCCGGCTCGATGAGATTCTGGAGATTACCGCATTGCAGTTGCACGAGCGTTTCGAATTCCAGCGGACGGCCTATGCCAAGCAGTTCCCGCTGTTGATGTCGGCCCTGTGGAACGGCTCCGATAAACTGAACCCGAACGACAATATCGCTTCTGTGATTAATCAGGGAACACTGGGTATCGGGTTTATCGGGCTGGCCGAATGCCTGGTCGCCCTTACCGGAAAACATCATGGAGAAGACGAGGAGTCGCAGGCGCTGGGCTTGCGCATCGTTACCTATATGCGTGACCAGGCCAACCGTTTCTCGGAACACTACCAGCACAATTACAGCGTACTGGCCACTCCCGCCGAAGGTCTGTCGGGCAAGTTTACCATGAAAGACCGCCGCACTTTCGGGGTATTGCCCGGAATTACCGACCGGGATTACTATACCAACTCCAATCATGTACCGGTATATTACAAGTGTTCGGCCCACCACAAAGCCCAAATCGAAGCCCCCTATCATGAACTGACTCGGGGCGGTCATATCTTCTATGTCGAAATCGACGGCGATGCCACGCACAACCCCGATGCCATTATGGCGGTGGTCGACATGATGGACAAATACAACATCGGTTACGGTTCGGTGAACCATACCCGCAACCGCTGTCTGGATTGCGGTCATGAAGATGCTTCGGCCAATCTGGAAGAGTGTCCCCGCTGCGGCAGCAAAAACATCGACCGCCTGCAACGGATTACCGGTTATCTGGTGGGAACGACCGACCGCTGGAACCACGCCAAACTGTGTGAACTGAACGACCGGGTAACCCATAACTGATGCTGACAGGAGACCAGAGGATGAGCGATACAGTCGTTATATCCGATATTGTGGAAGATACGGTGGTCGACGGGCCGGGATTCCGTGTGGCCATATATGCGGCCGGATGTTCGCACCGTTGTCCCGGCTGTCACAATCCGGAAACGTGGGATATCACACAAGGGCGCACCGTCTCTCTGAATGAGATTCTCTCGGTGGTCAGATCGTTCGATTTTTCCGGTGTCACGTTTACCGGCGGCGACCCCTTGTATCAGCCGGAAGCGTTTACCCTGCTGGCCCGGCGCATAAAGGAAGAGACCGGAAAAAATATCTGGTGTTACACCGGTTACCGCTACGAAGAGGTGGTGGATGACCCGCGCCTCTCCCCGATATTGCCTTTTATCGATGTGCTGGTCGACGGCCCGTATGTGGAAAATCTTCGGGATACCACTCTGCTGTTTCGGGGCAGCAGCAACCAGCGGCTGGTCGATGTGCAGGCCTCTTTGCGGGCCTCGTCTGTCGTGGAGTACGATTACCGGCCCTTTGCTTTGTAAGAATCAATAAAAAAATAACAGGACGGGATTGTCCGGGAAACACGGTTGTATCTTACGCTTGTTTTCCGGACGATTTCTTTTTCTTCCAGCCGGCCCGTATCCGTTTGATACCTTCGGCCCCCAGAATGGTCAGCCCTCCGTATTGAGCAGTTTTGGCCAGTCCGAAAAAGATAAACCACAATATCCCTTTCAAAGAGGTGCTGATGGGTAGAGCCAGTTGTGCAAAAGAGACGATATAGAACGGTATGCACATGGACAGAACAATGACGCCCGTGCGAAACGACAGTCGTTCCAGCCAGTTTTTGACCGTCCTGCCCGTCCGTTTGAAATGCTGTTTGATACTCATAATCTACACACTTATTTGATGCAAAGGTATCTGTTTTAGCTGGAAAAGCAACGGCAGCATTTCAGAATTTCATTCTGAAAATGCGTACCGCATTGAGTACGGCCAGCAAGGCAACCCCCACATCGGCAAATACGGCGGCCCACAAAGAGACGAACCCGAAAGCTCCGGCCAGCAGTACGGCCATTTTCGCTCCGATAGCGAATACAATGTTCTGCTGAATGATGTGTCGGGTAGAGCGGCCTATGGCAATGGCGGCAGCCACTTTGGAAGGCTGGTCGGTCTGTATGACGACATCGGCCGTTTCGATGGCGGCATCGGAGCCTAATCCGCCCATTGCAATGCCGATATGACTCAGAGCCAATACCGGCGCATCGTTTACCCCATCACCGACAAAAGCTGTCGATTTACCCGGCTCTGCCGCCATTTGTTCGATATAGTCCGCTTTGTCTTCAGGCAGCAGATTGCCGTACGACTTGGATATTCCCAGTTGTGAAGCAACTTCATCAACAATCTCTTTTTTGTCTCCCGACAACATCCGTATATCGGTAACCCCTAATTTTTCGAGCCGTTTTATCGCTTGCCGGGCGTCGGCCTTTATCGTGTCGGACAGGAGCAGATATCCGGCATATGCGCCATCGACGGCCCCGATAACTACGGTCGATACATGGCTTTTCAAATCGTCAGGCGTCTCTGTCCGGTATGTCTGCATGAGGAGCCGGTTTCCGGCCAGCACTTGTTTTCCGTTGATTTCGGCCTCTATGCCTAACCCGTTGTGTTCCCGTATGGAAGATGCCGGGAGCAGTTCGATACCCTGTTTTCGGGCATACCGTACAATGGCCTGCGCAACAGGATGATTGCTTTTTTGCTCGGCTGAAGCCAGCAGCTGTAAGAATTCGGCTGTCGGCATCCCGGTTTGAACCGAAGAAACCTCAAAGACACCGGATGTCAATGTTCCGGTTTTGTCGAAAGCGACGGCATTGATACGACTGATGCTGTCCAATGCATGGCTGCCTTTGAATAGAATACCGTTTCGGGAGGCTGCCCCGATACCGGCGAAATAACCCAGCGGAACACTGATAACCAGTGCGCAGGGGCAGGAGATAACCAAGAATACCAGTCCCCGATATAACCAGTCGGAAAAAAGATAGGAAAAAGAAGGTAAACAGAGCGGAACCAATGCCGGAACAACGATGATAAGAGCCGCCAGCAGTACGACGACGGGAGTATAGATGCGGGCGAAACGGCGGATGAAAAGTTCGGTTCGGGCTTTCTTCTCCGATGCGTGCTGTACCAGTTCCAAAATACGGGACAAGGCACTGTTGTCGTATGATTTCGATACCCGGATACGAACAGGCTGGTTCAAGGCAATCATTCCGGCCAGTACCTCGCCCTCTTCCGGAATGGTTCGGGGCAGGCTCTCTCCGGTAAGAGCCGACGTGTCGAATACGGCCCGCTCCTGCATGGAGAATCCGTCCAACGGAACCCGTTCGCCGGGCTTGACCTCGATGATTTCACCGATGGTTACCGTCTGGGGCGAGACGGTCTGGAAGGTGCCGTCCCGCAGCACATTGGCCTGTTCAGGGCGCATGTCGAGCAGTTGCCGGATATTTCCGGACGCTTTCTCTACGGCCCGGTGCTGTAGCAGTTCGCCTACGGTATAAAATAGCATGACGGCTACGGCTTCGGGATATTCACCGATGCAGAAGGCACCGATGGATGCCAGACTCATCAGCGAAAATTCGTTGAAAAACTCTTTTTCCCGTATGCTTTCCCATGCCTCTTGCATGACCGGAAGACCGACCGGCAGGAAGGCGCAGAGATACCAGCACAATTCAACAATGGGGGAGAGTATGATTTCGTACCGGTTCAGAATGATGCCGCCTGCCAGTAGGCAGAACGAGAGGGCGGGCCGCCAGAACGAAAAATGTTCTTCGTGAGATTCATCGTGATGACAGCCGCTGCAACCGCAACTACAGCCGCAATCGCCGCTGCATTCGGTTTTTTCGGGAGAGTGTATATTATCCATATCCTTCTGTTTTTGTTTGGTCGTAAAGATAGGATAAAGAAAATGCAACCAAGTTGCAAATGTACGGAATCGGTAATTTATGAGCGGTTGCAGGACGGGCAGATGCCTTTTACCGTATAGTTTACACTCTCCATGACATACCCTTGCGGCAGCTGCACGACCGGAATGTGTATATTGTCCAGACAGACGGTTTGCCGGCATTTTTCGCAAAAGAAATGGATGTGCCGGTTTTGTATCGGGCAGCTGTTTCCGCTGGTGCATATTTCGTATTTTGTCGAACCGCTCCCGTCTTCGAACGCATGAATGGCGTGATGTTCGAGCAATACGGACAGGGTACGGGAAATGGTCGATTTGTCGAGCGTATCTGTCAGACGTTCCAGTTCGAGCAGAGACACCGGATTTTTTTGTCCCGATAACTCTTTGTATACGATGATGCGGGCAGCCGTAGGTTTTATACCTTTCTGTTGCAGTTTCTCTGCGTATTGGTCGGTGGTCATGACAGTATCGGATTTATCATCATTGCAAATGTACGAATTTTTTTGCAACAGGAGGTATATAAAAAAGAAACGAAGAACCGCATGGCTCTTCGTTTCTTTGTATATGGAATCTGATGTCAGGCTAAGAATCCCAGCAGGATACCGGCGGCAACAGCCGAGCCGATAACTCCGGCTACGTTCGGACCCATAGCGTGCATGAGCAAGTAGTTGGTCGGGTCGTATTCCAAACCTACCGATTGGGAGATACGGGCCGAGTCGGGTACTGCCGATACACCGGAGTTTCCGATTAACGGGTTAATCTTGTTGTCATCTTTCAGGAACAGGTTGAAAAGTTTCACAAACAAAATACCGGCAGTGGTGGCAATCACAAACGAGAGCGCACCCAGAGCGAATATTTTGATGGAGTCGATTTTCAGGAACTGCGAAGCCTGTGTGGAGGCACCTACGGTAACACCCAGCAGGATAGTGATAACATCAATCAGCGGGCCGCGTGCGGTTTCGGCCAGACGGCGGGTAACACCGCTTTCTTTCAGCAGATTACCGAAGAAGAGCATACCCAGCAGAGGGAGACCCGACGGTACGAGGAAACAGGTCATCAACAGACCGGCAATCGGGAAAATCACTTTTTCGGTATGAGAAACCACGCGCGGCGGTTTCATACGGATGAGACGCTCTTTCTTCGTTGTCAGCAGTCGCATGATAGGCGGTTGTATCACCGGTACCAATGCCATGTACGAGTACGCCGAGATAGCGATAGCACCCATCAGGTTGGGGGCCAGTTTCGACGACAGGAAGATGGCGGTAGGTCCGTCGGCACCGCCGATGATACCGATAGCACCGGCTTGGTTGGGTTCGAATCCCATAGCCAAAGCGATAGCGTAGGCACCGAAAATACCGAACTGGGCGGCCGCTCCCACCAACATCAGTTTGGGATTCGAAATCAGTGCCGAGAAGTCGGTCATGGCTCCGATTCCCAAGAAAATCAACGGGGGATACCAGCCCTGTGTTACACCTTGATACAGAATGTTCAGAACAGAACCCTGTTCATATATGCCCAATTGCAATCCGGCATCTTTGAACGGGATGTTACCGATAAGAATACCGAATCCGATGGGAATAAGCAGCATCGGTTCGAATTCTTTCGCTACGGCGAGATAGATAAATATGATACCGCAAAGAATCATAATCAGGTTGCCTATCTCGAAATTGGCGAATCCGGTATACGTAAGAAACTCTTGAATGTTTCCCGTCAGAAATTGAATAAATTCATTTTTCATAATTATCCGATAATTAACAAGTCGGCACCTTCCAGTACGGAATCACCTTTATTAACCTTGATTTCTACCACTTTTCCGTCACGGTCGGCATTGATGACATTTTCCATTTTCATGGCTTCCAATACCATTACTTTCTGTCCGCGTTTTACGGTGTCGCCTGCTTTGACACAGACATCCAGTATCACGCCGGGCAGCGGCGAGTGGATGGCACCGGGAGCTCCCGATGCTACCGGACGACTTACCACCGGTGCGCCGGTCGAGGTCGTGGGAGCAGCCTGCGGCCGTTTCAGCGGCCGAATCTGTTTCTTGGCCGGCTGGTCCAGTTCTACTTTGTACGGAGTTCCGTTTACTTCGACTTCCGCCATGTTGTCTACAATACTGCTTACAGAAACTTTGTAGAGATTACCGTTTATTTTAAATTTATAATCTTTCATTGTGTGTCTATTTCTTTATAGTTTATATTCGAAGCTACACGCTGGTTTGCGTTTACCATCTTTTGATTTGGGGCGTTTCGCGCAAACCGTAGATTTTGGAACTCCACGGAGAGTAGTTGCGTTTTACCCGGTGAATGGTCAGTACGGTCTCTTCATAATCGTGGTCTCCGCCCTGATATTCATGGATAGCCATAGCGATAGCGGCCAGCACGGCACCCGGTATTTCGGAACTGTCTTTGGCATCTTTGACCTTGCCCGATATGCCCTGCGCTTTCATGGTGCGCTTGGTACTGATACCGGTCGATATCTTTCCGATGAGTTTGAATACCAGGAACAACAAAAGCAATGCCGAGAACACGACCGACATGGCAGTCAGAGCCATACCTACTCCGTTGGGGTCTTTCTGGGCGAAATTCTCGATTTTCGGGTTGCTGTTTTCCACATGGTTGGCCGCTTCGGGAGTGGGGTGAGGGAGTACGGTCAACTTTTTCGAACCGTCTCTTTCCGCTCCGTAGCTTTGGTCGGCTTCCAGCACGGGAACCGTAACCTCGTCTATCAGATTCTTTCCGCTGGCATCGTACAAGGCGATGTAGTTCTCCTTTTCCGGGTCGAGACAGAAGTTCGTATGGAACGTTCCGTGATGCGGCAGCGCATCGGCCCAAAGCAGAACGACCTGACGGGGGCCAATCAGTGTTTTTTGGTCGCCCTTCGAAATCATGTACTTTTTCGGATTGTTTTTATCGTTGGTGATAAAGCATCCGGCCATCTGTACCGTTCCGGACGAGTTGTTGTATATCTCAATCCAGGCACCCCGATTGTTGAACGGGTCCACATAATTGGTTTCGTTGTTGGTGAGCACCTCATTGATGCGGAGAGCCGAAGTAGACTGGGCATACGCCCCGCCGGCCAGTCCGAGACACAATAACGCACTTCCTATTATTTTCTTCATCATAACTTTTTCTGTTTAATAGGTTACAACGGCAGGTTATCGTGTTTTTTCGCCGGATTCGTCAATTTCTTGGTCTGCAGCTGCTGGAGGGCACGGATGATGCGGAACCGGGTGTTGCGGGGTTCGATAACATCATCGATATACCCGTAGCGGGCGGCATTGTAAGGATTGGCGAATGCTTTCTTGTATTCGGCCTCTTTTTCGGCAGCCGTAGCTTTGGGATCTTCCGAAGCGGCCACCTCTTTGGCAAAGATGATTTCGACAGCACCGGCCGGACCCATAACGGCGATTTCGGCGGTAGGCCATGCGTAGTTGATGTCACCGCGCAGATGTTTCGAACTCATCACGCAGTAGGCACCTCCGTAAGATTTACGCAGCGTAACCGTTACTTTGGGTACGGTAGCTTCTCCGTAGGCGTACAGCAGTTTGGCACCGTGCAGAATCACACCGCCGTATTCCTGACCTGTACCCGGCAGGAATCCCGGAACGTCGACCAGCGTAACCAACGGAATGTTGAAAGCGTCGCAGAACCGCACGAAACGGGCTGCTTTGCGGGAGGCGTTGATATCGAGTACACCGGCCATTTTGCAGGGCTGGTTGGCCACGATACCTACCGACTGTCCGTTGAAACGGGCAAAGCCGACGATGATGTTCTGGGCATAGTCTTTGTGTACCTCGAGGAATTCACCGTTGTCGATGATGCCGCCGATAACATCGTACATGTCATATGCCTGGTTGGGGCTGTCGGGGATGATGTCGTTCAGTCCGTCTTCCAACCGGTCGATGGGGTCGTCGCAGTTCATCAGAGGCGGTTCCTCCATATTGTTCTGGGGCAGGAAGCTCAACAGCTGGCGAATCAGTTTCAATCCGTCTTCTTCCGTGTCTACGGCAAAATGGGCCACGCCCGATTTGGTGGCATGCACGTTGGCCCCGCCGAGCTGTTCTTGGGTAACATCTTCACCGGTAACGGTTTTTACCACTTTCGGTCCGGTCAGGAACATGTAGCTGGTTCCCCGTGTCATGATGTTGAAGTCGGTCAGTGCCGGCGAATATACCGAACCTCCGGCGCAGGGGCCGAAGATACCCGAAATCTGGGGAATGACACCGGAAGCCAGAATGTTGCGCTGAAAGAGTTCCGCATAACCGGCCAGTGCGTTGACACCTTCCTGTATACGGGCACCCCCCGAATCGTTGATACCGATAACCGGTGCGCCCATTTTCATGGCCTGGTCCATCAGTTTGCAGATTTTCAAAGCGAAAGTTTCAGACAGCGAGCCGCCGAATACGGTAAAATCCTGTGCAAAAATGTATACCAGACGACCGTCGATTGTACCGGTACCGGTTACAACCCCGTCGCCCAGAAAACTCTCTTTGTCGATACCGAAGTTGGTACAACGGTGACGGACAAACATGTCTATTTCCTCAAACGAACCTTCGTCGAGTACCATAGCGATACGTTCACGGGCCGTATATTTGCCTTTTTTGTGCTGGGACTCGATTCTCTTTTCTCCACCCCCTAAACGGGCCTGTTCGCGAAGTGCGATGAGTTCTTTTACTTTTTCGAGCTGATTACTCATGATATCTCTTTTTTATTGTTTATTTATTGGGATCTTCACATAATTCAGTCAATACGCCGCCGGTCGATTTCGGATGCAGGAAGGCGATGTTCAGGCCTTCGGCACCTTTGCGGGGAGCTTTGTCGATCAGACGAACGCCTTTGCTTTCAACTTCGGCCAGCGCATCGGCTACGCCGTCGGTAGCGAATGCGATATGGTGAATGCCTTCGCCCCGTTTTTCAATGAATTTGGCGATAGTGCTCTCTTCGCTGGTCGGTTCGAGCAGTTCGATTTTGGTCTGTCCTATTTTGAAAAATGCAGTTTTTACTTTTTGGTCGGCTACCTCTTCTACCGAGTAGCATTTCAGTCCTAAAACTTGTTCATAATATGGGAGAGATTCTTCGATGCTTTTTACAGCGATACCCAAATGCTCGATGTGTGTTAGATTCATAATGATGAATTTTTGATGATTAAACAATAAACAAAAGGGTGGCAATCTGTTGCAATATGCAGGAAACCACCCTTTGGGTACAAATATAAGCGATTCTCTTCAATTAGAGAAATTTTTCATTAAATATTTATTAGTATTTTGAAATACCTCTTTGGAATCTGAAACCGGCAGGATGTATTTCGAACCGACGGTATCCGCTGTTTCTGCCAAATCGTCAGAAGAATATGACAATCCGGTAGGTTTCTCTCCGTGAAAACTGACAAAAAAGTAGATTTTCGGTAAAACGTTTTTTGGCATGCAATTTGAAACAAACAAGGTGTACGACCGCCATTAAAAACGGCCGGTCGGATAAAAACAGAAAAGTATAAACTTAAAAAATAAAACAATGGGAAAAATTATTGGAATCGACTTGGGAACAACCAACTCTTGTGTGGCTGTTATGGAAGGAACAGAACCGGTGGTTATCGCAAATAGCGAAGGTCGTCGTACAACTCCTTCGATTGTGGCTTTCGTCGATGGCGGTGAACGCAAAGTAGGCGATCCGGCCAAACGTCAGGCTATTACCAATCCTACACGGACGATATTCTCTATCAAACGTTTCATGGGTGAAACTTTCGACCAGGTTCAGGGCGAACTGGCGCGGGTGCCTTATAAAGTGGTAAAAAGTGACAACAATACGCCTCGTATCGATATCGACGGACGGCTCTATTCTCCGCAGGAAATCTCGGCCATGATTCTTCAGAAGATGAAAAAAACGGCCGAAGACTATATCGGACAGGAAGTAACCGATGCCGTGATTACCGTACCGGCTTACTTTAACGACTCCCAGCGTCAGGCCACCAAAGAAGCCGGCGAGATTGCCGGTCTCAATGTAAGACGCATCGTCAATGAACCTACTGCCGCCGCTTTGGCTTACGGTCTCGACAAATCGAACAAAGACATGAAGATTGCCGTATTCGACTTGGGTGGAGGCACGTTCGATATCTCTATCTTGGAGTTGGGCGACGGCGTGTTCGAAGTGAAATCGACCAACGGAGACACTCATCTCGGTGGTGACGATTTCGACCATGTGATTATCGACTGGCTGGCCGACGAGTTCAAAAACGACGAAGGCGTCGATTTGCGTCAGGACCCGATGGCGTTGCAACGGTTGAAAGAGGCCGCTGAAAAAGCGAAAATCGAATTGTCGAGCACGACCTCTACCGAAATCAACCTGCCCTATATCATGCCGGTGAACGGCGTGCCCAAACACTTGGTGAAGACACTGACCCGCGCCAAATTCGAACAGTTGGCCGACAAACTGATACAGGCCACTATCGAACCTTGCCGTCAGGCCTTGAAAGATGCCGGACTCTCGGCCTCCGATATCGATGAAGTGATTCTGGTGGGTGGTTCGACCCGTATTCCGGCCATTCAGGCTATCGTGGAAAAATTCTTCGGCAAAACCCCTTCGAAAGGCGTTAACCCCGATGAAGTGGTGGCCGTAGGAGCCGCTATTCAGGGCGCCGTATTGAGCGGAGATGTAAAAGATGTTCTGCTGCTCGACGTTACCCCGCTTTCGCTGGGTATCGAGACACTGGGCGGCGTAATGACCAAACTTATCGATGCCAACACGACGATACCTACCCGCAAATCCGAAGTATTCTCTACGGCAGTCGACAACCAGCCTTCGGTAGAAATCCATGTGTTGCAGGGCGAACGTCCGATGGCCAAAGACAACAAGACTATCGGTCGCTTCCACCTCGACGGCATTCCCGCAGCCATGCGCGGTGTACCCCAGATTGAGGTAACGTTCGATATCGATGCCAACGGCATTTTGAATGTATCGGCCAAAGACAAGGGAACCGGCAAGGAACAAAGCATCCGCATCGAGGCTTCCAGCGGTCTGACCGACGAAGAAATCAAACGGATGAAGGAAGAAGCTGCCGCCAATGCCGACAGCGATGCCAAAGAAAAAGAACGTGTCGACAAACTGAATCAGGCCGACTCGATGATTTTCCAGACCGAAAAGCAGTTGAGCGAAATGGGCGACAAACTCCCTGCCGACAAGAAAAGCAGTATCGAAGGGGCTTTGGCAAAACTCAAAGAGGCTCACAAAGCACAGGATATCGCCGGTATCGATGCCGCTATGGGCGAACTCAATACCGTATTGCAGGCTGCCGCTCAAGACCTCTACAATGCACAGGCCAGCGCACAGCAGGCCGGCGGCCCTCAGCCCGGTGCACAGCAACCCGGAAACAACGGCGGTGAAGACCAGGTAACCGACGTCGATTTCGAGGAGGTAAAATAAATCCGGCAGGCATCAATAGCCACTGATAGCAAATCGGAGTGTAACTCAA
>JAFLRV010000054.1 GCA_022511245.1 Coprobacter sp. | reverse complement strand
GTTTCATCAAAGCCTATCTGATGGAGTTCGGCGGCGAACAGGCCTAAACGGAGACAGATTGTATGGAAAAACTGACCATCATAAAAGTCGGAGGGAAGATTGTCGAAGAACCCGACACTTTGCAGGCGCTTTTGCAGGATTTTTCCCGGATAGCAGGGTATAAACTCCTCGTTCACGGGGGTGGCCGTTCGGCTACCCGTGTGGCGGCTCAGCTGGGTATTGAGAGCAAAATGGTCGACGGCCGCCGCATCACCGATGCCGAAACGCTGAAAGTGGTGACTATGGTATACGGCGGCCTGGTGAACAAGACCATCGTGGCCGGGTTGCAGGCACTTTCGGTCGATGCGCTGGGCATGACCGGAGCCGATATGGACATTCTGCGTTCCGAAAAACGTCCGGTCAAGGAAATCGATTACGGCTTTGTGGGCGACGTAAAGCGGGTGAAAGGCGACACGCTGGCCGCCCTGATTCGCTCCGGTGCGGTTCCCGTGCTGGCACCCCTTACCCACGATGGCAAGGGGAATCTGCTCAATACCAATGCCGATACCATTGCCGGTGAAGCGGCGAAGGCGCTGGCCGCCTTTTTCGATGTGACGCTGGTGTACTGTTTCGAGAAAAAGGGCGTGTTGCGGGACGAGAACGACGACGAGAGCGTTATCCCCGAAATAGATGAACCCCTTTTCCGGCAATATGTGGCCGGCGGGGTGATACAGGGCGGTATGATTCCCAAACTCGAAAATGCCTTTGCCGCCATTCGTGCCGGTGTTCGGGAGGTGGTGATTACACAGGCCTCCGCTATCGGTACCGACGGCGGTACCCGCATCCGGTAAGTTATTGTTGAATTACTTTTTTTCTGAATGAGTTGCCATGATTTCACCGTCACTTTCGCAGTCGGACCGGCTGTCGGTCGTCGATGCCCTTCGGGGATTTGCCCTGCTGGCCATCGTGCTGCTGCACAATCTCGAACATTATAACCTCTATTGCATACCGGCCGATACGCCGCAGTGGCTGGCCGGAATCGACAAGGCGGTATGGGATACGCTGTTTTTCCTTTTGGCAGGAAATGCGTATGCCACGTTTTCCCTGCTGTTCGGTTTCAGTTTCTATATACAGATGCGCAACGCCCGGCGACGGGGACACGATTTTCGGGCCCGGTTTGCGTGGCGCATGGTGCTGCTGGCCGGTTTTTCCCAGTTGCATGCGCTGTTTTACAACGGGGATATCCTGCTGTTGTATGCCGTCTGCGGACTGATTCTCATTCCTGCCTCTTCGTGGAAAGACCGTACCGTGCTGGTCGTGGCTGCCGTTCTCATGTTGCAGCCTTATGCGTGGGGTAAAATCGTCTATGCGCTTTTCCATCCGGAATATGTCGACACCAATTCGATGTTTGTCAAGTATGCTCTGTCGGCGGAACAGGTGGGGATGCACGGCAACTGGGCGCAGACGTTAGCCAACAACATCGGAAACGGCCAGCTGTACAGCAATCTGTGGCAGGTGGAGGCCGGCCGTCTTTTCCAGACACCGGCGCTGTTTCTGCTCGGTATGCTGCTCGGCCGGCATGACCGGTTTGTGAATACGCCCCGCAGTTGTGCTTTCTGGCGCAAAGTGCTGGTTGCCGGAGTGGCGGCGGCTGTCCCGCTCTATCTGTTGAAAACGCTGGTGCCGCCGCATCTGACGAATACGACGATTGTCTCTTATTATGGTATTGCTGTTCCCCGTCTGTATAACTTCGCTTTTATGAGCGTGCTGGTGGCTGTTTTTGTCTTGTGCTGGTTCCGTCGGGGCGACGGGTTCCGTTTCCAGCGTTTCACTATCGTTTACGGACGCATGAGTCTGACCAATTACATTACCCAGTCTGTTATCGGGGTCGCCATCTATTACCATTGCGGTCTCGGACTCTGGTCATCGACCGGGGCTACGGCCTGCGTGCTCATCGGGCTGGCCATCTTCTTCGTTCAGCTGCTTTTCAGCCGCTGGTGGCTTTCCGCTCACCGGCAGGGCCCGCTGGAGACCCTTTGGAAACGGGGTACGTGGATTGGAGTAAAGAACGGATAACGGCCTTACTGCCCGATTTCCCGGATGGCTCCGGTCTGGGGGTAGAAGGTGACGTATGAGGGTGTTTTCTTGTTTTCGAACAGGCTGGGGTCGAGGCCGTACACAATGCCGAACTGGGCAACCTGGAACGAACCGTTGAATACCGGTTTCCCTTTGAACACGATATCGATGGCCGCTTTTCCCGGTATGCAGTAGGCCAGTCCGTTTTTGGGCATCTCTTTGACATTGCCTTTGGCATCGAGCGGGTATTCGCCTTTCTCGGTTATTTTCAGATTGATGTACACGGGGGCACCGCTTAAATCGTTCTTTTCCACAATTCCCAGCAGGTCGGATATTCGGAAAACAATCTCGTTGGCCGTCTCGTTACGGGGCGTCCAGGTAAAGTGTTTCGTCACCTGTTCGGTTTGCGTGGTTCCCAGAAACATCGCCATAAGGCTGCTTTCCTGTTCGTCGAGCTGCTGCATCATGAGCCGGAGCGCTGCACCGTCGGCCGGTTTCTGGTCAGAGTCTCCGGTGGAAAGGTCCATGCGGCTTTCCCGGATGCGGTATATCTGTTTGGCCGCCATTTCGGCCATTTTGGCTGTCGAGCCCGACATGAGCATCTCTTCGGTCAGGACAGAGGCGTATCTGTTGTTGTCCGGCGAGGCTTTTTTCCGGGAGGCTGCCGGTGCGGCCGACGGAGTGCTCTCTTCGACCGGGTCGGTGTTGACGGCCAGCAGCAGACCCTCTTTGTTCAGGTACATGTAGGGGGTGGAGCCGGATTTGAATTTCACCATATATTCCTGTTCCCGGTCGGGGACGCCGTAGGACGATACATTGACGTTGTCGAGGGTCCAGAACTCCTTGTTCTCGGTAATGGTGACGGGTATGCCCAGATATTTTTCGGTATATTTGTAGTAGGGTCCGGTCTTCTGGATGGTTTTGGTGGCGGTCACCTCGATGTCGAATACTGTTTGCGGCAGGGTGTATACCAATCCGTATTCGTTGTGTTTTCCGGCGGTGAATTTGGTGGTTTCCTGTGCCTGGAGGGTACCGGTGGCCAGCATAATGCAGAGGGTTAATATGCTCTTCTTCATGATGTGGTATTTTATTCGGAATCGTTTTTCAAATGTTGGTATGCTTTTCCCAGATGGGCGATGATGTCTCCGGCAGTGATATATTCCTGACCTTGTGCTGCGGCGGCAAGGTCTCCGGCCAGTCCGTGCAGGAATACGCCGGTCAGGGCGGCTTCGAGCGGGGTATAGTCTTGTGAAAGCAGTCCGGCCAGTATGCCGGTCAGGGCATCTCCGCTTCCGGCGGTGGCCATGCCGGGATTTCCCGTACTGTTGAAATATAGTTGTTCCTGCGGGGTGACGATGGCCGTGTGGGCGCCTTTGAGGACGATGATTATCTGGTAGCGTCGGGCGGTTTCCATCGCTTTTTTCAACCGACGGAGGGCGTTTTCCTGCGGGCCGAACAGCCGGTCGAACTCCCGTACGTGCGGGGTGAGGATGGTGTTGGCGGGCAGTTTGACGAGCCAGTCGGGATGTGCAGCCAGCAGATTGAGTGCATCGGCATCGAGCACAAGGGGGGATTTGGTCTGCCCGATTAAGGTCTCGACGGCCCGTCCGGTCTCTTCGTGGGTGCCGATACCGGGTCCGACGGCGCAGACCGCATATTTGCGTTTGATATCGACTTCGGTGATGTGCCGGTTGTCGGCATCGGCGAGAAACAGGGCTTCGGGGACGGCGGTTTGCAGCACCGGGAATCCGCATTGGGCCGAGTGGACGCTCACCAGTCCGGCACCGGTATGCAGGGCTGCTTTTGCCGCCAGTACGGCGGCACCGGTCATTCCGTAGCTTCCGGCGACAATCAGGGCGTGTCCGAAATCGTTTTTATGGGCGAATTTTGTCCGTTTCTTGAGGAATGGCCGTATCTCTTGGGCTTCGAGGTAGTGACAGAAGGCGGGGGTGTCCCGGAGTATGTCGGGATGTATCCCGATGTCGATGATTTTCCATTCGCCGACGTAGTCTGCATTTTCGGGCAGTAAAAAGGCCAGTTTCGGATATTGGAAGGTCAGCGTGAGTGTCGCCCGTATAATATTGCGGCTGTAGTTTTCGGAATTGTCTTCTCCGAACAGCCCCGACGGGAGGTCGATGGAGACAACCTGTGCTTCCGATGCGTTGATATATTGCACTATCGAGGCGAATCCGCCGGAGAGAGGTGTATGCAGTCCCGACCCGAACATGCCGTCGACAACCAGCGTGTGCTTGTGCAGGCGGGGCGGCAGGAAATCGCCTTTGACCACTTCGGTAAAGCGGATGTTTTCCATTCTGGCCAGCCGCTCTTTGTTCTGTGCGCAGTCGGGCGACAGGTTCCGGCCCGGATTGAAGAGGTAGATGTCCGGCCGGTATCCCTTTTCGGCCAGCAGACGGGCTACGGCCAGCGCATCGCCGCCGTTGTTTCCCGGCCCGGCAAATACGATGACCGGAGTATGGCGCTGCCACCGGGCCATGATTTCGGATGTCACGGCTGCTGCCGCCCGTTCCATCAGGTCGAGGGAACTTACCGGTTCATGCTCGATGGTATAGGTATCGAGTTTCTTGGTTTCATTTGTAAAGAAAATCTTCATTTTAGATGATATTTGTATATAAGAAACCGAAATTTATTGTAAAAAACACATGATTATATCGCAACAAAATTAGATGTTTTTCTAATTTTGCAGTCGAAAAACAAACAAATATAGGAAATTTTTATGAGTAGTACGACAACAAAGCATCCAAAAGGGTTGTATCTCTTGTTTTTTACAGAGATGTGGGAGCGGTTCAGCTATTACGGAATGCGGGCCATGCTCATTTTGTATCTCACCAAAACGGCTCTTGAAGGGGGCTTGGGGTTCAGCGACAGCCGGGCCAGTCTCATTTATGGTTTTTTTACGGGATTTGTCTATTTTACGCCGCTGATTGGCGGCTGGCTGGCCGACAATTTTATCGGACAGCGCCGGTCGATTACGCTCGGCGGACTGATTATGGTGGTCGGGCAGTTTTTTCTGGCTGCCAAAGCAGACCCGCTGTTTCTGACGGTGGGGCTGGTGCTGCTGGTGGTCGGAAACGGATTTTTTAAACCCAATATCGCCGTATTGGTGGGCGATTTGTACCCTTTGAACGACAGCCGCAGAGACTCTGCTTTTACCATTTTTTACATGGGGGTGAATGTGGGTGCGCTTATCGCTCCGCTGGTTACCGGATTTCTGGCGATGCGGTATGGCTACCGGTGGGGATTTTTTGCTTCCGGGACGGGTATACTGCTGGGACAGCTGTTGTACAATACGCTGTCGAACCGGCTGTTGGGTGAAATCGGAAAAACTCCGGCCGTGAGCCAGACGGTGAACGGAAAGACAGAAAAGAAGCCTTTGACGAAGGAGGAGAAGGACCGCACGACGATAATTTTCGTACTGGTGGCGTTCTGTACCTTCTTTTGGGCGGGCTTTGAACAGGCCGGTACGTCGATGAGCCTCTATACCGAAAATTTTATCGACCGCACGGTCGGCGGCTTTACCATACCGACCGAGTGGTTCCAGTCGGTCAATCCGGCCTTTATCATTCTGCTGGCGCCCTTGTTCTCCCTGTTCTGGAATTTTTTGGCCTGTCGTGGAAAAGAGCCTTCCATTCCGGTGAAAATGGGGTGCGGCATGATTCTGCTCGGATTGGGTTTCGTGCTGATGACCGGTGCTGCCTTGCAGCGTGATGCGGCAGCCTGTGACGCCGCCAAAGCGAGCCTGTTGTGGCTGGTGGGGGCTTATCTGCTGCACACGATGGGCGAGTTGTGCCTGTCGCCTATCGGCCTTTCTATGGTTTCCAAACTGTCGCCGGTGCGGCTGGCTTCGTTTATGATGGGGGTCTGGTTTCTGAGCAGTTTTGCGGCCAATATCGCCGGAGGGGTAATCGCCTCTTTCTTTTCCAAGCTGGGAGCGATGAGCATTTTCATGACCATAGCGGCCGTTTCGGTGTGTCTGGGTATCCTGCTGCTGCTTCTCCGGAAATGGATTCTGGCAAAGATGCACGGGATAAAATGATTCGCATGTCGTGACGGGATAAAAAGTGCGTCATCTTTTTTGCGTTGTTTCAAAATATTGTACCTTTACGAATGGAAAACAGTCATCACATGGCAGCACCGGAAAATCGGGACATCATACGGATTGGAGAC
The DNA here is from genome assembly GCA_022511245.1 of Coprobacter sp. Classification (GTDB taxonomy): domain Bacteria; phylum Bacteroidota; class Bacteroidia; order Bacteroidales; family Coprobacteraceae; genus Coprobacter. Next base: position 5,991 of record JAFLRV010000054.1, on the reverse strand, counting down.
CGGAATTTCGTTCCTTATATCGGTCGGGACAAGATTCATGCGGCTGTATGTCGGGTGGCCGCCCGCATCAGTGCAGACCTGGCCGGGACGAATCCGCTGTTTGTCTGCGTGCTGAACGGTGCGTTCGTTTTTGCCGCCGACCTGTTCCGGGAGATTTCCATCGGGGGTGAGATTACGTTTGTGCGCATGAAATCGTATGACGGAACCCAATCGACCGGCCGGGTGAGAGAGATTCACGGTCTGGACGAGGATATTGCCGGGCGCACGGTGGTCATTGTCGAGGATATCGTCGATACGGGATATACGGTGCGGCACCTCCGGGAGCAGCTGCTGGCCAAAGGTCCTCAGGAGGTGCGGGTGGCCGCCCTGCTGTTCAAGCCGGAGGCGCTGAAATGCGAGGTGACGGTCGATTATGCGGCGCTGGAGATTCCGAACCGGTTTATTGTCGGGTACGGTCTCGATTACAACGAACAGGGCCGTCAGTTGAAGGATATTTATGTAGTGAAAGAATAAAAAAACAATTATAGAAAGAAAGAGAGATGTTGAATATTGTTATTTTTGGAGCGCCGGGCTCAGGCAAAGGAACACAGAGCGAAAAGATTATAGAGAAGTACGGATTGTTTCATATCTCGACCGGAGATGTGCTGCGTGCCGAGATAAAGAACGGTACGGAACTGGGACAGATTGCCGACAGATATATTTCGAAAGGGCAGCTGGTCCCGGATGAATTGATTGTGGATATGCTGGCCGGTGTGCTGGACCGTAACGAGGAGACGAAAAAAGGGGTTATTTTCGACGGATTTCCCCGCACGATACCTCAGGCCGAAGCCCTGAAAAAGATGCTGGCCGAGCGAGATACGGAAGTTTCGGCCGTTATCGGTCTCGAAGTGGAGGAGGAGGAGCTGGTCGACCGGCTGCTGAAGCGGGGTCAGGTTTCGGGCCGCTCCGATGACAATCTGGAGACCATCAAAAGCCGTCTGGAGGTGTACCACCGGCAGACAACGCCGTTGAAGGACTTTTACATACAGGAACAGAAATACCGGAAGATACACGGGTCGGGTTCGGTCGATGCCATCTTCGACTCGATTGCCGAAGAGATAGACAATCTTTGATATGACGATATGGACTGAAGCCGGTACAGCGCCGCCGTTGCGGGGTTTGTACCGGCTTTTTCCGTGATATGCGGCCGGGCTGTCGCCGATGTCGGATAAAAATCGTATATTTGCCGAATGTAAAGCACCAAATGAAAAGGATATGGCAAACTCGAATTTTGTTGATTATGTGAAGATTCACTGCCGTTCGGGCAAGGGTGGCGCAGGTTCTACGCATCTGCACCGGGAGAAGTTTACCCCCAAAGGCGGCCCCGACGGCGGCGACGGGGGGCGGGGCGGCCATGTCATTTTGCGGGCCAACCGCAATTACTGGACGCTGCTGCACCTGAAATATTCCCGTCATGTGTTTGCCGGTCACGGCAGTCACGGCGGCCCTAACCGCAGTTTCGGCAAGGACGGGGAAGACCAGCTTATCGAAGTGCCTTGCGGTACGGTCGTGTTCGATGCCGATACGGGTGAATACCTGTGCGAGGTAACGGAGGACGGGCAGGAACTGATTTTGCTGCGGGGCGGTCGGGGCGGTCAGGGCAACTGGCATTTCCGTACGGCGACCAATCAGACGCCCCGATATGCACAGCCGGGCGAACCGGCCGAAGAGCGCATGGTAATCATGGAGTTGAAACTGCTGGCCGACGTGGGTCTGGTCGGTTTTCCCAATGCCGGAAAATCTACTTTGCTGTCGGCGGTATCGGCGGCCCGGCCCAAGATTGCCGACTATCCTTTTACGACGCTTGAACCCAATCTGGGGATTGTCTCTTACCGGGACAACCGGTCGTTTGTCATGGCCGACATACCGGGTATCATCGAAGGTGCCAGCGAGGGACGGGGTCTCGGATTGCGTTTTCTGCGGCACATCGAGCGCAACTCCCTGCTGCTGTTCATGGTGCCGGCCGACAGTAACGACATCCGGGCCGAATATGAGGTGCTGCTGAATGAAATACGGCAGTTCAACCCTGAACTGCTCGACAAACAGCGGGTGCTGGCCGTCACCAAATGCGATATGCTGGACGAGGAGCTGACCGCTGCCTTGCAGGAGGATTTGCCCGATGTACCGTGTGTCTTTATTTCATCGATAACAGGACAGGGTATTCCGGAACTGAAAGATATTCTGTGGCAGGAGCTGAACCGGGAGGAAAACCGGGTGACCGCCTTTACGCACCGCAATCTCGATGTGAACCACCGGGTGCGGGAAGAGGATGAGTTCGAACTGGACGATTTCGAGGGCGGTGATGACGACGAGGCCGATTACGAAGAATACGACTGGGACGAATGATTTCGGTTGAAAAGGCAGGTGTGGAACTGCTGCTGTTCGGGTCGACGGCGTCTGACAGCGGTGTATCGGCTTTTACCACGACCCGCAACGGAGTCGGCGGGGCTTCTCCTTATGCCTCTTTTAATTTAGGTTTATATTCGGGCGGCGACGTAACCGAAGTGCGTCGCAATCTGTCCCGGCTGGCCGGTGCTCTCGGTGTGCCGGATGCGCAGTTGTGTCTCCCCCGTCAGGTGCACGGGGTGGAAATCGGCCTTGTCGATGCTTCGTTTCTGAAACTGGATGCGTTCTCCCGTGCCCGGCGGCTGGATGGGGTCGATGCGCTGATAACGAATGTGCCCTCGACGGTTGTCGGGGTAACGACGGCCGATTGTGTGCCGGTGCTGCTGTATGACCCCCGACAGCGGGTCGTTGCCGCCGCCCATGCCGGCTGGAGGGGTACGGCGGGTCGCATCGCTTCCCGTTGTGTGGAGCGCATGGCGGCACTATACGGAACGTGTGCGGCCGATGTGCGGGCTATGATAGGCCCTTCGATAAGCGCAGCCTGTTTCGAGGTGGGTGACGAGGTGTTCGGGGCATTCAGCCAAGCCGGGTTCGATATGGCCCGGATGAGTTTCCGTCACCGGGATACAGGCCGATATCATCTGGATTTGTGGGAGGCCAACCGACAGGACCTGGCGGGTGCCGGCGTGCCGGTTTCCCAGATGGAGACGGCAGGGCTTTGCACGTTTACGCAGTGTGACCGGTTCTATTCGGCCCGGCGGCTGACGGTGCATTCGGGCCGTTTCGTCACCGGAATATATCTTTGTCAGTAGCGGAGTTTCAGTACGTCGCCTTCGGAGGGGATGTAATCGCCTTTCTTCCGGTTTATCTTGTAAAGACTTTTCAGTTTCATCCCGTACCGCTGGGAGATTTCGTGCATCGATTCTCCGGCTTTGACGGTATGGGTTTTGAATTCACGGGTCGACATTCTGTTTTTCCGGTCGAGATAGATAACGCTGCCCTGTTCGAGGGGGAAGTCTTTGGGCAGTTCGTTGTACCGGCAGATGCGTTTTACCCGAAGACCCATTTCTCGGGCAATGGTTTCGGGGGTCTCTCCGGCCGCCGCTTCGACGTAGAGGAGTCCGTAGGCCTTGTATACCGGACGGCTGGCGGCCGTTTCGGATTTTTTGGCGGTCGAGGTCGTGCGTCCGCTCTTTTTATTGTCGTACTGGTACAGTTCATACAGCTCAATCAGCTGAATCAGTTTGCTGGCATAGGCTTTGTCGGTGGCGTATCCGGCCTGTTGCAGCCCTCGCGCCCATCCCCGATAATCGGTTACTTTCAGTTCGAAAAGAGAGGCATACCGCATGTTGCGGGTCAGGAAAAGGGAGTGGTCTTCGTATGACTCTTTCGGATGTTTGTATTTGCGGAAACATTCGCCTTTGGCGTCATCGTCGTGGTAGACCCGTTCGCCCGTCCAGTTGTTGTGACATTTGATGCCGAAATGGTTGTTCGATTTGCGGGCCAGCGTTCCCGTGCCTGCGCCCGACTCCAGCAGCCCCTGCGACAGCGTGATGCTGGCCGGAATGTTGTATTTGCGCATCTGGTCGATGGCCAGCTCCTTGTAATCGTCGATATATTGCAGATAAAGACGGTTTTTGTTTTGCGCCCCAGCGGTAAAAAGAATTCCCGGAACAGCAAATAACAGACAGATGAGCAAAATTTTTCGGGTCGGCATTTCAGTCGTTTTTAGGGTAAAAAAGTACGGTATAAACCGGTATTTTCCGTCGAAACTTTACTATATTTGTATGTATTATAGCATAAAGTCATGAACGAATTGAATATCTCTGCAAAGATAACAGTTTATTCTTACGATGAACTGAGTGAGGTCGAAAAAAACTTGATAACGGCCGCCCGGCTCTCCAGTGCCGAAGCGTATGCTCCCTATTCCCATTTTTGGGTGGGAGCGGCGGTGCTGCTGGCCAACGGGGAGGTGTTGACGGGCAACAATCAGGAAAATGCCGCCGCACCTTCCGGCCTGTGTGCCGAACGGGTGACCCTTTTCGGTACTCATGCCCGGTTTCCGGATGTGCCTGTGCAGATGATGGCGCTGGCGGCACAGACACGGGGTGCGTTTACCGGTTCTCCCATTACGCCCTGCGGTGCCTGCCGGCAGGTGATACTGGAGTCGGAGATGCGTTTCGGGAAACCGATACGGCTGTTGATGTACGGTCGGGATGCCGTTTATGTGGCCGATACCGTTCAGACGCTGCTCCCGCTGCATTTCGGTCAGGAGAGTCTCAACGGGTGATGTTTTGTCGCCGGATATTGTGTCGGTTCAGGATGTCCGGTATCGAAAAATTTTTTATCTTTGTCGTATCAAGAACTTTTTCGCAAAAATGGAGAATTACGTTGTTTCAGCCCGCAAATACCGGCCGTCGACATTCCGCTCGGTAGTGGGACAAAAAGCATTGACACAGACGTTAAAAAACGCTATCGATTCGCAAAAACTGGCCCATGCCTATCTGTTCTGCGGGCCGAGAGGAGTGGGAAAGACGACATGCGCCCGTATTTTCGCCAAGACGATAAACTGTCTGCATCCAACCGGGCAGGGCGAAGCCTGCAACCAATGCGAATCCTGTGTGGCTTTCAACGAACAGCGTTCCTACAATATCATGGAGCTCGATGCCGCTTCGAACAACTCGGTCGACGATATCCGTCAGCTGACCGAGCAGGTGCGCATCGCTCCGCAGGTGGGCCGGTACAAGGTGTTCATCATCGACGAGGTGCACATGCTTTCCTCGCAGGCGTTCAACGCCTTTCTGAAGACGCTGGAAGAACCGCCGCATCATGCCATTTTTATTCTGGCTACGACAGAGAAAAACAAAATATTGCCCACGATTCTTTCCCGGTGTCAGATTTATGATTTTCAGCGTATCACGATTGCCGATACGGTGGAGCATCTGCAATATGTGGCCGAACAGGAGGGAATCGAGACCGAAGTGGAGGGACTGAATGTCATTGCGCAGAAAGCCGACGGCGGTATGCGGGATGCCCTGTCCATCTTTGACCAGATTGTAAGCTCCACGCAGGGGCATATTACCTATGCTTCGGTCATCGACAACCTGAATGTGCTGGATTACGAAAATTATTTCAAACTGACCGATGCCTTTTTGCAGTCGGCCGTTCCCGCCGTGCTGCTGGGATTCGATGAGATTTTGCGCAACGGATTCGATGCCCAGTATTTTGTCAGCGGACTGAGCGGCCATTTCCGCAATCTGCTGGTGTGCAAAGATGCGTCGACCCTTCCTCTGCTCGAAGTAGCCCCCTCTGTGGCCGAACGTTACGGACAGCAGGCCGCCCGATGCAGTACCGATTTTCTGTACAAAGCCATGAACATCAGCAACGAGTGCGATTTGGCCTACCGGGCAAGCAATAACAAACGGCTACTGGTGGAATTGATGCTGATTAAACTGTGTCAGCTGTCGGCCCCTGCACAACCCGCCGCCGTTGTCGAACCCCCGTTGCAAAAGGTGGCTCCGGCGACACCGTCGGCTCAGCCTCAGGCTCCGGCCGTTTCGGCCCGTCCGACCGCACAGCCGGCCCAACCGGCAAAGCCCTCTGCTC
>JAFLRV010000053.1 GCA_022511245.1 Coprobacter sp. | reverse complement strand
TCTGGCAGGCGATTTCCAGAAAACAAGCCTGCACCTCCTGCAACATGGGAGCCCAGTCTGTGCCCGCATGCGGCCAGGTCAGCTGTACGCCCGACTGCCGCTCCCATTCGGCGGGCAAACGGCGTTCCGTTTTCATGGACGAACCTCCTCTTTGGGTTTCCGGTCGAAGAACGGATTTTTGGATGCCGCACTCAGGGGCATGGCGATAACCTGTCCGCACTCTTTCAGCAATCCCAATTGTTGTGCCGCCCATCCGGCCGAGAACATAAGCCGGGTATCGAGCCGCAAATCGGCGGCTTTGGCACAGGCCGAACCCAATGCGATGCCCACATCTATCGAATTGATGGCGCAAGGTACTTGCTGCGGTTTCTCCACGCAGGTAGAAAAGCCGCAATAAGCGCAGTTCAGCCCCTGCACCTGCTGCCGGGTGCCGATAAGTATCATCGCTTCAGCCTGAAGAATGTTTTCGGCATCCCGAAGCAGAAATTTCATGCCGGTCTGTTCCGACAGGGTTTGCATGTGGCGGGATATCTGTTCGATATCCTCTTCGGTAACGGTAATGATTTCGATAATGTCTATCCCTTTCCCTTTGGGGGCGGTGCGGGCGGCGGTCATAATCTGACCGGCAGCTTCCAGTACCGACTGGCGGCGGTTCTCTCTTTCGTCGATAATCATATATTTATCGGTTTATCTCTTCCTATACGCAAAGATAGGAATAAGAAATGAGAATCGGGCCGGTGACGGCAAAAAAAGAGGTTATCATCTTGGATGTAGATGATAACCTCCGGATTATAAAAGAATTGAATCATGAGGTCGCAAGGAACCGTTAATTGCTTTTGGCGTTGGATGTCAGCGGTTTTACGGGGAATCGGGAGAAAAGCGTCTGTACGGCCTGCTGGATTTCCGAAACATTTCTCAAAGCCCCTTGTCCGTTGTCCAGAATTGTGGAAACAGAGGCCGAATACAAAAATTCTTTGGTGTTGATGTTGACCAGATCCATCGTCAATACCCCCTCTTTGTATATTCCGGTAATCAGTTTGGCATTGGCATAATAGCTTTGCCAGTAGAGGGAGCGGGGATAGACAAAGTAGGGATAATATCCGTTGTAAGGAGGAAATCCTCCGAATCCTCCGGGCGGTATGGCCGGTTCGGTCTCCACTTTGGTCTGTACGGTAAGACCGATGTTGACCAGCAGATTGGAGGTGGGCGATTCCGTGAAGCCTCGTTCCGTCATCTGCGTACGGATGGCATTGGAAATATTGTAAAAATCGATTTCGGTCATGATAGGCGGCAGTTTCCCCTCATCGAGATTTACGATGCGGTAAGTCTTGTAGGCAGACAGGTCGGCGTTGTTGTAGACCTCGCTGTTGACCAGCTGATAGGCGCTGCAACCCGAAAGTAGAACCACACTGAGTAAAAAAATAACTTTTTTCATAAAATATCGTTTTGCAATTAATGAATACACCTATTAAACAATCGATAGCCCTTTTTGTTTTATAGGACAAATACGGGTAATATGGACAGAGATATAACCGATGTATTCGAGCAGTTTATTTTGGAATACACCTCGTTGGAAGATGCCGACAATGCCTTTTTCGACCGGTTGGCCGGCGATGAGCCGTTGAGGGATGAATATCGGGAGTGGTGCAGTGCGACCGGTTATTCCGAACGGAAAGGATTTGCCGGTTTCTATCACGACTATTTTGACCGTCACGATGCCATTTGGGACAGCATATTCCCCAATAATGAAGAGTACGATGAAGAGTACGGCAAGGCTTAATCGGAAGCCGACAGCGTTTTTACCCGATTTTGATGCCGGAAAAGCCCATAAACGCCATAGCCAGCAATCCGGCGGCGATGAGGGCGATGGGAATGCCCTGCATGGCTTTGGGAACTTTGGTCAGGCTTAATTGCTCACGGATACCGGCAAACAGAATCAGAGCCAGTGTAAATCCGACTGCCGTAGATACGGCGAAAACGACCGATTCCACCAAATTGAAATTTTTCTGTATCACCAGAATCGCTACTCCCAATATGGCGCAGTTGGTGGTGATGAGCGGCAGAAATACCCCCAAAGCCTGATACAGCGCCGGCGACACTTTTTTCAGTATGATTTCGACCATTTGCACCAATGCCGCAATAACCAGTATGAATACGATGGTTTGCAGATATTGCAGTCCGGCGGTGTCTAACAGGTATTTTTGCAGCAGATAAGTAACGATGGTGGCGATGGTCATCACGAACGTAACGGCCATTCCCATGCCCCACGCCGTACTTACTTTCTTGGAGACCCCCAGAAACGGGCATATTCCGAGAAACTGGGCCAGCACAATGTTGTTTACGAATACGGCGGTAATGAATATGGAGAGATAGGTAATCATGATTTACGGGTTAATTGGTTAAAAAGAACGATGAGATACCCCAGTGCGATAAAAGCTCCGGGAGCGAGAATGAATATCAATATTCCGTAATTTTCGGGAAACAGCGTCAGATTGAATATCTTTCCCGAACCTAAAAATTCCCGGACCGCTCCCAGCAAGGTCAGGGCCAGTGTGAATCCCAGACCGGTGCCCAGCCCGTCGAGCAGCGAGTCGAACCAGCCGTGTTTGGCGGCAAACGATTCGGCCCGTCCCAGCACGATGCAGTTGACGACGATAAGCGGGATAAACAGTCCCAGACTGGCATACAGCGCCGGCATATAGGCTTTCATACACATTTCGAGTACGGTGACGAATGTGGCGATAATCACGATAAAGGCCGGGATGCGCACCTTGTCGGGGATAAGGTTCTTTACACAGGAGATGACGAGGTTCGAACAGATGAGTACGAACAGGGTCGCCAGTCCCATACCCATTCCGTTCCCGGCCGATGTGGTAGTTCCCAGCGTGGGACACATGCCCAGCAGCAGAACGAAAGTCGGGTTCTCCCGGATGATGCCGTTTAAAAGAATATTTCGTTTGTTCATGGATGCTCCTCCTTATGGTTTTATGGTTTCCGGATTTTGGATAAAAGCCCGGTATGCGTTTTGTATGGCATCGAGAAAAGCACGGGAACTGATGGTTGCGGCCGTTATGGCATCGATTTGTCCGCCGTCTTTGCTCACGTTCAGATTCTCTTTGTCGGGATGCAGTCCCAGAATGCTTTGCCGGTTTTTGTCGCTCCGGAACCACTCTTCCATTTTCGAACCCAATCCCGGAGTTTCGGCATGTTTCAACACCCGATAATTACGGATGGTGCTGTCGGCATCGAATCCGACCATCACCGAGATTTCCCCTCCGAACCCTTTGCGGGTGAGACTCTCTACGGCTGCTCCGACAAATACGCCGTTCTGCCGGGCTGGGAAGACGGTCAGCGTCATCTCCTCTTTCGTTCCGGCATACAGCGTGCAGACGTATTGTTCGGCAAGAGGGTCATTGTCGAAATCGGGTGCGACTTCCTGCACCGCCTGTTCCTGTTTGGCTTTTTCGGCCCGCATGACAGGCTCTTCGGTCAGCCGGTGAACCGCCCCTAGTACAACTCCTGCAACGATACAAACCGCCGTCAGTACAAGGGTCATATTGAAAAATGTAGATGCTTTCTTAGCCATGTTGCACGCTCTCCCCGAATCGTTTAGGTTTGATATACATATTTATCAGCGGTGTAAATGCGTTCATAATCAGGATGGCGAACGACATACCCTCCGGATAGGCTCCCCATTGCCGGATGACAACGGTCAACAGACCGATACCGACGCCATAGACGAGCATCCCTCTTTTGCTCATGGGGGAAGTGACGTAGTCGGTCGCCATGAAAATGGCCCCCAACAGCAGCCCGCCGCTCAGCAACTGTACGACGGGATCGACCCCGATAAGCAGCGAAAAGAGGGTGACGGTTCCCAGAATCGATACCGGAATGTGCCACGTTATAATCTTTTTCCAAGACAGGTAAGCCCATCCCAGCAGCAAGGCGATACCGCTCATTTCTCCGAGACTGCCTCCTGTATTCCCCGTCAGCATGTCGGTGTATGAGAAATCGGCGGACAGATTCATTTTCAGCTGGGTCAGCGTGGTTGCGCCGGTCAGGGCATCGGTATAATGGAGGCTCAATACCTCCGGAACCGGCCAGGATGTCATTTGCACCGGAAAAGAGATAAGCAGGAACACCCGTCCGGCCAGCGCCGGGTTGAAGATATTGCACCCCAGACCGCCGAACGACATTTTCCCGATGCCGATAGCTACGGCGGCACCGATAACCACAATCCATACCGGCAGGTTCGACGGCAGGTTGAACGCCAGTAAAACGCCGGTAAGTATGGCCGAGCCGTCACCGATGTCCGGTTTCTCTTTCAGCAGATATTTCCGGATGAGGTATTCGCACAGTACACAGGATAAAACCGAAGTGGCGGTGACAATCAATGCCCCGATGCCGAAAAACCAGAGGGAAACCAGAAAGGCCGGTATCAAGGCGGCAAGAACGCCGTACATTGCTTGGGAAACCGTGTTTCCGCTATGTATGTGAGGGGATGGCGATAAAATGAGTTTATGATTCATAAGATTGATGTTTTTTGCGCCGTTGTTTATTTTTTAGCGGCCCGGTTTCGTATCAGGGCACCTACCTTTCCTTTTCCCAGTCTGACATAATCCAGCACCGGTCGTCGGGCGGGACAGGTATAGCTGCAGGAGCCGCACTCGATACAGTCCATGATATGTTCCTGTTCGGCTTCCTCCCACCGGTTATGCAGTGAGAGATTCATCAGCAGGTTCGGCTCCAGCCCCATAGGGCACACCGAGATACACCGTGCGCAACGGATGCAGTTCGACATCTCGCCGCGCAATGCCTCGTTTCGGGGAAGCAGGAGTATTCCCGAACATCCTTTGGTAACGGGTACATCGGTATTGACAAGCGCCTTTCCCATCATGGGCCCGCCTGAAATAATCTTTCCGGTATCTTCGGGAAGCCCTCCGGCCGCCTGAATCAGCTGTCCGACGGGAGTACCTGTCCGCACTTTGTAATTGGCCGGACGGTTCAACGATTTGCCGGTGACGGTGACCACCCGTTCGAACAGCGGCTTGTTTTTCTGTACCGCTTCATATACGGCGAACACGGTGCCTGCATTTTGTACGACGGCGCCGGTGGCGATGGGAAGTCCCCCGCTGGGAACCTGCCGGCGGAGAACAGCATCGATAAGCTGTTTTTCACCGCCTTGCGGATACCTCATTTTCAGCGGGCAGATTTCGATGCCCGGATATCGGGGTATCAGTTGCTGAAACCGGGCGATAGCGTCTTTTTTGTTGTTTTCGATACCGATAACCGCCCGGTTGACCTGAAGGGCTTTCATCAGAATCTGTATGCCGACCAGTATCTCCTCGCTTTTTTCCAGCATCAGGGCATGATCTGCCGTCAGATACGGCTCACATTCGGCGGCATTGACAATCAGCACCGAAGCCTGCATACCCGGAGGAGGCGACAGTTTGACATGGGTCGGAAACGTGGCGCCGCCCAGTCCTACGATGCCGCAGGCAGTAATTTTTTCGATAATTTCGGACGGCGACAAACGGCATTCGGTGCAAAGACTTTCGTCCCGGATGATGGACTCTTCCCATTCGTCGCCTTCGGTCTGTATGAAAATGGCCGGTTTGCTGTAACCGGACGCATCTGTCATCAGGTCTATTTTAAGAACCGTTCCGGAGACGGGCGAGTGGATATGGGCCGATACGAATCCGCCGGCTTTGGCGATGAGCGTCCCGGTTTTGACCCGGTCTCCTTTAGCGACAACCGCCTGTGCCGGAGCACCGATGTGCTGGGACAGCATGACAACGGCCTGTTCAGGCAGCATCGCTGTTTCTATGGCTTTTCCGGCAGAGAGTTTGTTCGCTGCCGGGTGAATACCTCCTATACGAAATGTTTTTAGCATAACCGTTTGTTTTCAATATATTACTGCATCGTCGGCGTAGAATCCCGTTCGGTGCTCTCGTTCCGGCGAGGGGGAAAATTCAGTGCCTGAATCGACCCGGTCGGGCACGCTTCGACGCATTTGCGGCACAGGTGGCACAGCTTGTCGTCGATATATGCTACGTTGTCCGAAACTGTAATGGCACCGAACGAACAGCTTTTTTCGCATTTTCCGCAGCCGATACAGGCCGCCGTACAGGCTTTCCGGGCGATGGCCCCTTTGTCCCGGTTGACACACGAAACGAAAATCCGCCGGGACTTCGGCCCCTTTTTCCGCATTTCGATGATGTTTTTCGGACAAGTCCGGACACAAGTGCCGCAAGCGGTGCACCGGGCTTCGTTTACGACGGGTAGCAGCGTTTCCCGGTCGATGCGGATGGCTCCGAACGGACAGGCGTCAGCGCAGTCTCCGCATCCGAGACACCCGTAAGGGCAGCCGGTTTCACCCCTGTAAAGCGAAGATACAATCGCACAGCTCCGGGCGCCGTCGTAAAGGTTCGTGCGGGCTCGGTTTTCGCAGTTCCCGCTGCATCTGACTACCGCTGTTTCCGGTTCGGCTGCGGTACTCTCTTTGCCCAATATGCCGGCTACGGCCGACATGACCCGGCTGCCGCCGACAGGGCACATCAGCCCCTCCAGACTGTCACTTTTGACGCAGGCGTCGGCAAAGCCCGTACATCCCGGAAAACCGCACCCTCCGCAGTTGGCACCCGGCAGCACTTCGGCAACCGCTGCGTTGCGGGGATCTTCGTAAACGTTGAATTTCCGGGCGACAAAATATAATATGACGGCGCTTACAGCCCCGATGCTTCCCAATGATATGATGGCGGTTAAAACAGAATACATGCGGTCTCTTTTTTAAGGTTCTGTTTTTCGGATTGAAAATTCGAAAATCTTTTTCAGTTTGTTTTTGCAGAAATACAATGTAATGTAGTAGGGTATCAGAGCGGCCAAAGCCGATAGCCCGGCCCAGAGTTCGTTCTCTGTTGTCCGGTACACAGCCAGCAACGTGGCAGCCGACAGGACAAACGGATACAGAAACGCCCACAGGATGAGTTGGGTTTCGAGCCGGCAGCTTCCGGTGAGCAGTACGGTCTCTCCGATGCGGAGCGGGGTGTCGGGGCAGGCAACATCTATCGTTCTTTGAGAGGTGTCGGTGAGGGTACAGGCCGATTGGACATGACATGCCGAACAAGCCGATTGCCGGTTAATCCGTATACGGGCCACACCATCCTGTATATCGGCTACTACTCCTTCATGCACTATATTCTTGCCCATTTTGCTATGTAGACATTGCATTTTGGGGTAAATATAGCTATTTTTTGATTTATAATGGAATTTTTATGCATTTATTATGTAAAAAGGCGGGCGGTGGCCGGTAGATTGCCTTGTACGGAAACAGGATATTATACGCTGTCGGTTCGGCTTTTGTCTTGTTAACCGCAGCCCGGTAAAAACTTTTTGAAGAAAGAGATGTTATAATAAGTGTGCAGGAAATGTCGGGTGCAAGATATGCCCTGCAGCATTAAGTGTAATTAAAAAAATGATGTATGAAACAGAAATTTGTATTGATGTTTGTATCGATGTTGTTCCTTGGGGTTTCATTGGCATCTGCTGAGGAAAACAACAGACTGTATTGGGGGCCTAAAGCCGGTTTGAATATTTCTACCATTACCAAATCGGAGGCTTCGGCCTGGAGAGCAGGAGCCAATGTCGGTATGTTTGCTATGTGCCGGTACAACGACTACTGGGGATTGGAAGCCGATTTGATGTTCTCCATGATGGGAACCGATTACGATGAAGGCAATATCCGGCTCAATTATCTGACCTTGCCGATATTGGGAAAATTGTATCTCTTCCGGAATCTGAACATGCAGCTCGGCCCGCAGTTCGGTGTGAAGGTGTATGACAAAATCAACATGTATGATGTGGCCGATGTCAAGAATTCGGGAGCTTTTACCGGTTTTGAAGTGATGTTCGTCGTCGGGTTGGGATATGAATTCAACTTCGGAATGACGGCAGATGTTCGCTATGGTATCGGTCTGACCAATTCGATAAAAGACAGTTATGCACTGGGCGACAAATGTAAGAATGAGATGTTCCAGATTTCTGTAGGCTGGAGATTCTGATTACTAAAATGACATACAGGGAGTCCGGCACGGGATGGCAATCGAATTTTGCCGGCCGTGCCGGACTTTTTTGGGCATAGGGATGAAATAAATCGGGTATCGGACTAAATTTTCCGGGCTTGGACAACAGCCGGATGCGTTATTTTTTTTACCTTTGTATGGTTAAAATTTATTTTATGGCAGATACCGTTGCACAATTTGACCATGTAATCGCCGTATGCCGCGATTTATATGCGAAGAAATTACAGGATTATGGCCCGTCGTGGCGTATTATGCGCCCCCGTTCTGTTACCGACCAGATATTTATCAAAGCCAATCGCATCCGCAGTATAGAAGTCAAGGGAGAGACCAAAATCGATGAAGGAATCCGGTCGGAATTTATCGGTATTGTCAATTACGGCATTATCGGACTTATACAGCTGGCTTTGGGATATGCCGACGAAAAGGATATCTCTGCGGCCGATGCGCTGGAACTGTATGACAAATACATGACCGAGACCAAGAACCTGATGTATGCCAAAAATCACGATTACGACGAAGCGTGGCGCAGTATGCGCATCAGTTCGTACACCGATTTGATTCTGATGAAAATATACCGCACCAAAGAGATAGAAGACAATCAGGGGAAAACCCTTGTTTCCGAAGGGATAGATGCCAATTACAAAGACATGATAAATTATGCTTTGTTCGGGCTGATAAAGCTGGAGTATGGAGAATAAAGAGACAAAGAAACCGATAACATACCGGGTATGGTTCAAATGGCTGGTCGTTGTTGCCCGGCTGGTGGTAGGGGCTGTCTTTATATTTTCCGGATTTGTGAAGGGGGTCGACCCGATGGGTTCGGTCTACAAGTTCGATGATTATTTTGTCGCTTTCGGTTTCGAATTCCTTTCTCCGTTTTCACTCTTTTTTGCAGTCGTTTTAGCCGCATTTGAATTTATTCTCGGAATCAACCTGTTTCTGGGTTCTTATCGCCGTTCCGCTCCGGGACTGGCCTTGCTGCTGATGCTTTTTATGACCCCGCTCACCCTTTATCTGGCCATTAAAAATCCGGTAAGTGATTGCGGTTGTTTCGGCGATGCACTTCTGTTGACCAATTGGCAGACATTTTATAAAAATGTGGTGCTGTTGCTCCTGATTGTTTTTCTGTGTCTGTACAATGGGCGGGCGCGGGGCGTATATAACCGTCCCGTCCAGTGGATTACCGTATTGTATTCGCTGCTGTTTATTTTGACGGTTATTTGGGTAGGATACAATTTCCAGCCCATTCTCGATTTCCGGCCCTATAAGAGCGGCCTCGATTTAAGACAGGCTCTGGAGAACGAATCGGAAGAAGAAGAGATGGGCGAGTTCATATTTATATATGAAAAAGACGGTCTCCGGCAGGAATTTTCACTGGACGATTGTCCCGTCGACGATACCGCTTGGGTATTTGTAGACCGGATTGAAAAAGAGGTTCCGGTAAATCGCACTGAGACCTCTGTTGCCGATTTTATGATTATCTCTCCCGAAGGAGAGGTGACCGGTGATATCCTCGCCGACGAGAATTACACTTTTTTGTTGATGTCGCCCGACATAGCAGTCGCCGACAACAGCGAGATAGACCGGATTAATGAAATTTATGATTACGCTTTGGCGAATGGATATGGATTTTATTGCGTAACCCCCTCGTCTCAAGAAGAGATTGAAGAATGGCAAGACGATACCGGAGCCGAATATCCGTTTTATTTCATGGATAAAACGGCGATAAAAACCGTGATGCGCTCCAATCCCGGTATGATGTTGCTTAAAGACGGCCGCATCTATTGGAAACGCAGTGCATTGGCTTTGCCCGACGAATCGAAACTGACGGTTCCGCTGGAGGAACTGCCGTTCGGTCAGTTGCGGGAATACAATGCCCGCCGTCGGATTGTGTTCGTCTCGCTGGTATATTTGCTGCCCATGCTGTTGTTGCTGCTGACCGAAAAAACGGTAATGGCGATTATCTCCCGGTGGAGAGCCCGGCAGACGAAACGCCGGTTGCAAAGACAAGCCCGGCAAGAAACGCAGACACCGGGCAATGGCGGGAACGAAACGAACGGATAAATCATGTTTTACTATATACAAACACAATAACAGAAATTATGAGAAAGAACATTGTTGCAGGAAACTGGAAAATGAACAAGACCCTTCAGGAAGGGCTTGAATTGGCCAAAGGCCTTAACGAAGTGCTGGCAGGCAAAACCCCCAATTGCGATGTAGTCATCGGAACGCCGTTTATTCATCTGGCCAGCGTGGTGAACGCTATCGATACCGATAAAATCGGAGTAGCTGCCGAAAACTGTGCCGACAAGGCATCAGGTGCCTATACCGGAGAAGTTTCGGCTGCGATGGTAGCCTCGACCGGAGCCAAATATGTTATACTCGGTCACTCGGAACGCCGTGCCTATTATCACGAAACTCCCGAAATTCTGAAAGAAAAAGTGCTGTTGGCACTGGCAAACGGCCTTACCCCGATTTTCTGTATCGGAGAAGTGCTGGAAGAGAGAGAAGCCGATAAACATTTCGATGTGGTAAAATCGCAGATTGAAGGTTCTCTGTTCAACCTTTCCGCTGAGGATTTCGGCAAGATTGTACTGGCTTATGAGCCGGTATGGGCTATCGGTACCGGAAAAACGGCTACGGCAGAACAGGCACAGGAAATGCACGCCTTTATCCGTCAGACTTTGGCCGACAAATACGGCAAGGAAGTAGCCGACAACTGCTCAATCCTTTACGGCGGCAGCTGCAAACCGTCCAATGCGAAAGAACTGTTTGCCAACCCCGATGTAGATGGCGGTTTGATTGGCGGCGCAGCCCTCGAAGTGGAGAGCTTCATGGGTATCGTTGATGCGTTCTAATCTTTAAAATAAGATAAAAAGCTGCAAAAATGAGGTAAAATACTTATTTTTGCAGCTTTCTTGTTTAACCCGTATATACAGGAAACGATGCGAAAATATCTGTTTTTTATGCTCTTCTGGTGCGGAGCGCTGGGCGGCCTTCGGGCACAGGTTCAGGTGGCCGATACCTCTATCGTGCAATATCTTCAACGGCCCGCAGGTCGGGGGACGGTAACGATTGTTCAGGATGACCGTCTGTCGGCGAGATTGTCCCGTGCGCATGGAGACGGTTCAGTCTCTTCCTCCGGAAACCGGACGGCATCTTCCTACATTACGGTCAGCGGGTATCGGATACAGGTGTTTTCCGACAATAACCAGCGTAAGTCCAAAGATGAGGCTAATTATAAAGCCCAGTTGATACGGGCCTCCGCTCTCGATGTGGAGACCTACGTCACCTTTACCTCTCCTTTTTGGCGGTTGAGAGTAGGCGATTTTCGCACCTACGAAGAAGCCGATGCCAAATTGCGGGAATTGAAAACGGAATTTCCGGCTTTTGCCAAAGAGATGAGAATCGTTCGGGAAAACATCCGGATTCCACAGTATTGATATCCATAAAAGATATATTCGGGAATGATACAGTCAGAAGATAATATGCCGCCGGTAACTTCACTTCAGCAACAGGAACAGTTGGCATACCATTATAAATGTATCCTTGAACTGTTAGGTGAGGATGTTAATCGGGAAGGATTGGTAAAGACCCCCGAAAGAGTAGCCAAAGCGATGCAGTTTCTCGTACAGGGATATACGCAGTCGCCGGAGGAGATTATCTCTTCGGCCATGTTTCGGGAATACTATCGCCAGATGGTCATTGTAAAAGATATCGATTTTTACTCGTTGTGTGAGCATCATATGCTGCCTTTCTACGGGAAAGCCCATGTAGCCTATATTCCCAACAAATACATTACCGGATTGAGCAAAATTGCCCGCATTGTGGATGTTTTTGCCCGGCGGTTGCAGATACAGGAACGCATGACGATGCAGATAAAAGACTGTTTGCAGAAAACGCTTGACCCGCTCGGTGTAATGGTCGTTATCGAGGCCCAGCACATGTGCATGCAGATGCGTGGCGTCGAAAAACGCCATTCGGTGACGACAACTTCCGATTTTACCGGCGTGTTCCGGGACTTGAAAACACGGGAAGAATTTATTTCTTTAATTAAAAATCAAAAATAAAAAATCGAGGGGAAGTGCTGTTTTTCAGCCAACAAGAACCTTTTTGCGAAAAATAGATAATAAAAAAAGGTAAAAAATAAACATTTCGATTTGCACAACTCAAAATATCGCTTTATATTTGCAGTCGCAAATGCGAAAATAGCTCAGTTGGTAGAGCATAACCTTGCCAAGGTTAGGGTCGCGGGTTCGAGTCCCGTTTTTCGCTCGAAGACTTTTTAGAGAAAAAGTTGGTGGATTTATATTTTGGAAATGCGAAAATAGCTCAGTTGGTAGAGCATAACCTTGCCAAGGTTAGGGTCGCG
>JAFLRV010000052.1 GCA_022511245.1 Coprobacter sp. | reverse complement strand
TTTTTCCCTTTTTGTTAATTTTTTCTTGGGACAGCTGTGTGTCGTGACATGTCCGGGAGACCGAACCCGTGAAACAACATTTATTCGGACGTGTTTTATTCGGACGTGTCACGACACGTCCCTACACGGAATCTGCAACCGGAATCCGCCTGTCGGGGTGCGTATATGCGGATGTGTCTTATTTTTTTCGGACATGTCACGACACGTCCCTACACGGAATCTGCAACCGGAATCCGTATATGCGGATGTGTTTTATTTTTTTCGGACGTGTCACGACATGTCCCTACACGGAATCCGCATATGTTCGCCGCATGCCGCAACAACCATATATCCGGAGCACGGTTGTGTTAAATCTGCAAAATTTCCCACATAAATGCGTGTTTTGTCAAAAATATTTCATATAATTGCATTTGATTTGGTTAGTTGCCTTTGTGTGCTTTCTCTGTTTTGTGAAGAGGAAAATGTCAGGCGATTGATATTTAGGGAATTATGTGTCGGCAACAACCAAGTAAAACGGGCTTGTGACAAGGTTATGGGACAGGCTGTTCTCCGCCGGGTATATACCGATATATATATAATATAATGGCGGAACGATATGAAAAGGAATTAAGGAAAGGAAAAACTATAATAATTAACCTTATGTTAAAACCAGCTAAATTAATGTACAAGTTTCTTTGGGTGGCTCTTCTGACCGGAGCGATGGTCGGCTATACGCCTGCGTATGCCGCTGTTGCGCCGATGGAAGCAGCTCAATCGCAGAATACGGCTACGGGCGTAGTTCTGGATGAAACAGGTGAACCGATGATCGGTGCTACCGTGCGGGTGGCCAACAATCCTTCTCAGGGTGTGGCTACGGATATCGACGGAAATTTCTCTCTGGCGAATGTCCCGGTGGGCACCAAGTTGCAAATTACGTCAGTAGGCTACAAGAGTGCCGAAGTGGTATGGAAAGGCTCTCCCCTGAGAATTACTCTGGAGATTAACGCCAAAGTGCTCGACGCTGTGGTGGTGACCGCTATGGGTATCCAGCGGGAGGAAAAGACCCTGACCTATGCCGTGCAGACCATCAAGAACGACGAGGTGGTGCGTATCAAGGAGACCAACTTCGTCAATGCGCTGCAAGGCAAGAGTGCCGGTCTGACCATTACGCCGAACAACTCCGGTGCCGGAGGCGGTGCATCCCGTATCGTGCTTCGCGGTAATACCTCCATTCTGGGAACCAACCAGCCGCTTATCGTTATCGACGGTGTGCCCATGCAGGACGGTATGGGAGCGCAGGCGAGTGCCGACGCCCTCATCTACGGGGGTTCCAAGTCGGGCGACGACCTGCTCTCGACCATTAACCCGGAAGACATCGAGTCGATGACCATTCTGAAAGGTCCCAACGCCGCCGCCCTTTACGGTAGCGCGGCCAACAACGGTGTTATCGTGATAACCACCAAGACCGGTGAGCAGGGGACGGTGAGAGTCGATATATCCAGCTCCACCTCCATCGACCAGGCTGCCCTGTGGCCCAAACAGCAGCAGTCGTTCGGTATTGCCAATTCGGCGCTCAACAAGCATGACTATTACAACTCGTGGGGTCCGCAGGTGGGCACCCGCACCGAAGAGGATCTGGCTTCGAACGTGTGGCTGATGAACTCGGCCCGCAACGCCGCCAAAGATTTCTTCCGGCTCGGCGTCACCCTCAACAACGGCGTCACCCTTTCGGGCGGTACCGAGAAATCGCGTACCTATTTCTCGTACAACAATACCTACCAGACCGGTGTGATGCCTGAGAACAAATTCGTCCGCAACAACATCATGTTCAAGGAGTCGTTCTCGCTCTTCGACAAGAAGGTGAACCTCAGCACCTCCATCAACTGGATTCACCAGGCGACGTTCAACTCTCCCATCGTGGGCAAGGCCATTTCGGGCCTCTATGCCCTTTACCGCACGCCGGCCGATGTGGACATGCGCTATTTCAAGAACCACTACAAACACATCGGTGTGCCGGGCGAGAACCTGGTGGCCAACCCCGAACAGGGTAACCCCAAACTGGTGGGACAGCCCGTGCAGACCTGGCCCTGGTTCGACGAATACCTGAACAACCCCTTCTGGGTGCCCAACATGGTCAACGACCAGGCCCGCCGCGACCGTATCATGGCCAACGCCACCCTCGACTGGACCATCTGGAAAAACCTCAAGTACCAGACCCGTTTCTCGGTCGACATGGTGTCCAACAACAGCCTGAACGAAGAGTATGCCACCATGTTCCGCAAGACGTTCGACTACAAGGGCGGTAAATACTACTCTTCGGCCGGCCGTTCGCACGATATCTACAACGACCACATGATGACCTGGAACGACCGTTTCGCCGACAAGTTCGACGTGAACGTGGCAGTGGGTACCAGCTTCACCCGTCACTACGACCGCTCGACCAACATCACGGTGGGCATCGATACGGCCGGTATGCCCAACGCCTTCCTGCCGAGCAACAACAGCGCCTACCGTCCCAACAACCCCAGCGGGACCACCGGCGGCGCCGGTGACTCGTGGAACTATACCGACTGGTCGACCGCCATTTTCGGTACCGTATCGTTCGGTATGTTCGACAAAGTTTACCTCGACGCCTCCTACCGCCGCGACTGGAGCCAGTCGTTCCAGCAGTTTACGCCCAACGGCGACTACCTCTCGTTCGGTTACTATTCGGTGGGTGCCAATGTGCTGATTGACAAATTCCTCCCGCGCAAAGACTGGCTCAACCAGTTGAAATGGCGCGGCAGCTGGTCGGTCGTGGGTAACCCCGTGCCCAACCAGTTCTTCTCGCGGCAGACCGTGACCGACTTCCACACCGGAGTCATCTCGGCCAAACCGCCCACGTTCGACGACCCCAAACCCGAAACCACTTCGGCGTTCGAAACCGGTCTCGACACCTGGATGTTCGACAACAAGTTCAATTTCGACCTCACGTTCTACAACTCGACGCTGCGCAACCAGTTCCTCTATATCTCTACCGACAACGGACAGTCCAAACCGGTCAACACCGGTAAAATCCGCAACTACGGTATCGAGCTTTCGGCCGGCTACCGCTGGGCCATCAATCAGGACTGGACCTGGCAGTCGAACCTGAACTTCGCCTGGAACTCCAACATCATCAAGGAGACCTACAAGAAAGCCGACGGTACGCCCTACATCTATGAGATGGGCCCCAACGCCTTCCACATCAAATACAAAGAGGGCGGAAAATACGGCGACATCTACGTGAACTCGTTCCTGCGCAACCCCGACGGAACCATCAAGGTGACCAATGCCGACGACCCCGCAACGGCCGCTCCCCAGATGGCCACCGGCCAGTTCGAGACCTATGTGGGCAACACCGTTTCGCCCTACACGCTGGGTTGGTCCAACACCTTCACCTACAAGAACTGGACGCTCTACTTCCTCATCGACGGCCGCATCAAAGGCAACGTGATGTCGCTCACCGAAGCCGACCTCGACTATTTCGGCGTATCGACCCGCACGGCCGACGACCGGCTGGCCGCACTCAAGAATCCCGACCTGCAGGCCTACGACAGCGAGGGCAACCTGCTGCTGATGAAGTACCTGCCCGACGGTTCGGGACGGAAAGTGACGGTAGAGAACTACTACAAGACCATCGGTGCTTTCCCGATGGAAGACCACGTGTACGACGCCACGTCGTTCCGCATGAGAGACATTTCGCTCTCCTATGCCATGCCCAACCTGTTTGCCCGGTCCAAAGGCATGACCTTGCAGTTCTCGGTGAAGAATGCCTTCTTCCTGTACAAGAACTCGCCCGTAGACCCCGATATCTCGGTATCGGCCGGCAATGGTGTTTCCGGTATCGACTCGTATGCCCTGCCTACGCTTCGCTCGTACTGTCTGACACTCAAGTTTAACTTCTAATCTTCTGCCTACTATGAATATGAAAAAGATAATATTTCCGTTTTGCGCCGCCTTGCTGGGCGGGGCCTCCCTGCTGTCGCTCTCCTCTTGCGGCGATGCACTGGAGCCTTATCCCTGGATTATCGACGGAGACGTCAACGATACTGAGGGAGCCGGAGCACGAGATATGGAGGTCTGCGAAGCCGAGCTTCGGGGCGCCATTCCGTTCATGATTAACTACTCCCACGAACCGACCGGTACGTGGGCCCCGCACAAATACCAGTATTACCGGGCCAATACCATCGACAACTACGCCGGTTACTGGACCACGTCGAAGGCCATCTTCGCATTCGGTCCCGCCCTGCCCACCCTCTACTACGAGCCCAACGGCTATATGGGCGGCGCCCGTGACAACCAGCTCTTCATCCAGTCCAAGAATGCCGTGCTCTATGCCGCCACGATGGAAGACGAAGACGGAAACAATGTCGCCAAACCCGAATGGCGGGCGGTGGCGCTCATCATCCAGTCCTATCTGGGACATGAGGTGACCGACTTCTTCGGTGTATGCCCCTATCTCGACTGGCGCAGCGGCAAACAGTCGAACCTGCAGTACATGAGCGGGCCCGAAGTCTACAAGCAGATTTTCGCCGACCTCGACGAGGCGGTCGAAATCCTCAAGGAACGCCAGCCTTCGGTGGCCGAGTTCATGAAAGTCGAAGGGAACGATGCCTACAAGACCTGCTGCGACTGGGAGTGGCAGCGCTGGGTGAAATTCGCCAACTCCATCAAGCTGCGTATGGCGATGAACATGGTCGATTATACCGACCCCAATCCCGTTTACGGTCCCGACAACAAGCCTTTCGTGGCGCAGAACATCGCCGAAGAAGCCTTTGCCGACGGTGTGCTCATGCCGGGCGACCGCGATATCTCCTACCGCACGCCGCAGGACGATACGCGTGGCGTAGCCCTCTGGAAAATCTGTGAAGAGTGGGACGACCTCCGGCTGAACGCCTCGATGGAGAATATCCTCCGTCACTTCAAGTCGCCGCTGCTCGAAGAGTGGTTCGATCCCGGAAACTATCCCATCAAGGGTAAAGACGGCCGTAACGCCCCCACCGGTTACATCAACGGCATCTATCCCGGCATCATGGCGCAGAACATCCCCTCCAAGCAGTCCCAGTACGGCCCCTTCGGCAAACTGGCCGACAAGCAGAAGGCGATGGACCAGCCCTTCCTCAAACTCACCGAAGTGCTCTTTATCCGGGCCGAAGGTGCGCTTCGCGGCTGGAACATGGGCGGAACGGCACAGGAGCTCTATGAACAGGGTATCCGCACCTGTTTCGAACAGTACGGTCTGGAAGGTGAAGTCGACAAATATCTGGCACAGGACAATCTGCCCGCTGTGAAATACGTAGACTATTACGACAGCAAAAACAACTGCGACGGCCGGGTGTCGATCGGCGTGAAATGGAACGACGCCGACTCGCCTGAATTGCAGCTGGAGAAAATCATCACCCAGAAATGGATTGCCGTGTTCCCCCTCTCGGCCGAAGCCTGGACGACGTTCCGCCGCACCGGTTATCCGCGCATCTTCCCCTGCAAGTTCAACAACCTCGACAAAGTCGACCTCGAAATGCAGATTCGCCGGATGAACTATACCTCGACGGACAACAACACGACCGAGATAGACCAGATTACGAGACTGCTGGGCGGTTCGCAGACCTGCGGCGACCGGGTATTCTGGGATGTCAACTCCGCCTTGTGGGGCAAAGACGAGAACGGATGGATTGTCCCTGACAACCGTCTGCAATAATTTCTTTAATCACAAACATTAGATATGACAAAACATATGAAAAGGTTCAACCGAATATTGATGAGCGTCGCCGCTGCTGCGGCATACTGCGGCATGCTGTTCACCTCCTCCTGCAAGGAGGATGATACGCTGGGCGGCGCCAAAGCCGTTTACATCGAAATGGACCAGACCGATATTTCGCTGCTCGTCGGCGATACCGTGCGTCTTTCGGCCCATGTATCCAATGTAAGCGGCAAAGAGATTGTAACGTCCATTAAATGGAGTGTCGACGACCCCTCTGTCGTCGACCTCCGGGAACTGACCGACTGGAGCCGGAAGAAAAATTCGGGTTATGTAGCCCCTCCGGTGGTCGAGGAGCCTGACGATGCCACCGAGCCGGAAGAAGGCGAGGAGGCCGAAGGCGATGAGAGCGGCGAGGCTGCCGGAACGCCGGAAGCCGGTGCCGATTCCGAGTTCGACGCCGACGGAACGCCCAAAGGCACCCGCAACCCCGACGGAACCATCACCAGCCCCGACGGCCGGTTCATCTATACGCCGTCCAAGTATTGGGCCATCATCGGCCAGCCCGGAGCACAGGGCCGCACGACCAACCTGCGGGCCTCGCTGGAAAACGGCAAGTTTGCCATGACCACCGTTTCGGTAAAACGCAGTTCAGTCGGCGGGTTGCTGGAACCCGAACAGGCCGACTGGTCGTCCTATTATACCATTAAAGACGATGTAGCCTGGTTCCGGGTCGACCAAATCGGTCTGGTAGACGAATACGACGTTCATTTCGATTTTGAATTCACGCCGGCCGAAGGCGCCGATGAAGGCGAGTTCATCTTCCCCGAAGAGACCTTCCGGGTCGACCGGGAAAACAAACTCATCGGTATGGCCTATATCGCTCCCCGCAGCGTGGGTAAAGGAACCTGTACGATTACCATCGGCAACGAAGAAGAGTCGGCGGAGGCGTCGATGAACATTCTCATTATGCCGAGAATATCGGGCGGTTTTGAAGAGTACGATGAAACGACGGGGCTTACCCGGCGTCCGCTTGCTGCGGGAGAGACTCCCTCGAACCTGAAGAGCAAAAACATGACCAAGACCATCGACATGAATTCGGTCGACAGTGTGGGTGTCTGCTTCTATGTCGACGGCGACGACATCGATATCGCCAACGCCCGGAAGGCGCAGGAGGCCGGTTATCTGCAGTGGACCGTCGAAGGCAGCGGCATTCTGGTGACACAGGAGTATTTCGATGACTATCTCTCCGGTACGATTTCGGCCGGTTATGTCACCTACATCAAGTTCACCTCCGGTTCCCGTCCCGGTTCGGCCCGCCTCTTCCTCTCGTCGCCGGCCCGTTTCCCTGAAGAGGACGAAAGTTCTCCCTACACCGGAGCTGTCGATTTTGTCTGCGACATTACGGTGGCCGATTTCAACACGACCTATCCGGTGCACGGCATCGTCCTCGTTTATGACAAGGACACGATACCCGAAGGCCAGGCCGTCACGGTGAAATCCAGCACCTTCGATCTCGATGTGGATACCGACCCCAGCGAATCGTTCCTCTACCGCACGCCCACCGTCACCTCGTCGGCGCCTGACGTGCTGAACCTCAAGACCAGCACGTCGGAAAACAAACATATCTATTCGTTCGACGTGCTCAAGCCGGGTAAGACTACGCTTACCTTCCAGGCTCTCGATGTGACGAGAGAGTTGGAGGTGACCGTCAATGACCGGGTAAACCGTCTGGGATGGGCCGGCTCTCCGGCTGAAACCCTTTCGCCGGGTGCTACCTCGCCCATTGCCGTCAATGTGTTCCTCGCCTCTAATCCCGATATGGCTGCGGCCCAGCTTCCGGACTACATTACGGTGGACTGGACGTCGAGCAATCCGCAGGTGGCTACGGTGACCCCCGATGCGTCCGACCCCCGAAACGCAACGATCGAGACGCTGACCGAAGGGACGACGACCATTACCTGTATAGTCGGCGGTATCCCCTACGAGCATGTCCTTACGGTAGTATCCCGTCAGGATGCCGTCTATACCGATGACAATACCGATACCCGTCTCATCTACGACAACGAAGACGGCACCTGGCTCCTCTATATCGAACATGGAAAAGATGTCACCTCTGTTATCTTCACCGCCGGGTCGCTCTCCGGTTCTGCTACCGGCAGCGATGCAATGGTCGAACTCTCCGGTGATCCTATCGAAGGATGCTCCTATGAGCTCTCCATCACGCCGGGCGCCGGTACGGTGGTCATCAACGGTACGGTGACTTTGCCTGACGGTACGGGACTCACTTTCCAGAACCTGACGGTGACTGTAGGATAATAACGACGATTGTTCCCGGACAGATGACGGTATGCTTCTGAAGAGCATACCGTCGTCTCCGTCTCCGGACGATGAGCCCTTTTCGGTTCGAAGATGAGCTCCGTTCAGGAAATCTGCTATATTATAATATCTATATCAAGGAATCTATACAACTAACCCTAATATTAATCCAAAAACAACGCTTATGAGAAAAAGGACTATTTTTCTTGGCTGCGGTCTCCTGTTTGCGGGAGTTCTCTCTGCGCAAAAGCTGACGGAGGGGTATATCACGACCCCCGAATCGACGGAGCTGCACAATTACATCTCCAACTGGAATGGCGGAAACGGTAAGATTACCGTGAGAAGTAACGCCGACTGGGAAGATGAAAATTTCTACATTTCCCGTGTGAAGCCGAAAGAACGCTTCTACAACACCGGTACGCAGGTACGTCCCGATCTGGTACAATACTCGCCCAGTGCCGCTGCATCCAATGTCGACAAACGTTATCTGAACTGGGTGCCCATCAACAGTCCCGAATTCAATGCCCTTCCCGACGGTATCTGGGATTCGGAGGTATTCTCGATGTGGTCTTATGTCGACCACTACGGTGACTGGACCTCGCCTTACGGCTGGGTGCCCGGCGTATTTGCCGACGTGGCCCACAAGAACGGTGTCGCCGTTTCGGGTGTCGCTTCGGTACCCTGGGGCTCTATACCTTCCGGCTGGGCTTCGACGCTGACCGCTATGGCGAAGTTGTCCGGAACGGATGTGGGCAAGTTCCTCTACTATCACGGCGTCGACGGTCTCGGTTACAACTCGGAGTGGACCAGCGGTTTCAGCCCCTCTTCCAGCGGTTTGATTACCATGCACAACGGGATAAAGACGTTTATGGAAGGCAAGAATCCCCTTTTCGAAAACATCTGGTACGGCGGTACCAACGACAACGGAAGCTGTACGTTCGATAACGGGGTTGCCGGTTACACCAACCTGCTCAACAGCGCCTCCATGTTCCTCAACTACAACTGGAACTCCGCCTCTACGATGAATTCTTCGATTTCCACGTTCGAGAATGCCGGTAAAAATCCGATGTACATCTATGCCGGTATGGACCAGGAAGGCGGCAAGCCCGCACAGGGAGAAAACTACTCGATGCTGCAAAACTACAAACACAGTATCGGTCTCTGGGGCGCCCACTCCTACAACATGTTCTGGCAGGGCCGCAACGCCGGCGGTTCCACTGTGGAAGCCACTCAGGACTACTACCTCAACATCACGGAAAGATGGTATACCGGCTCAGCCCGCAACCCGGCCGTGAAGAAAGCCATCAAGACGGTGCGCAACCATCGTCCCGACCGCGAATGGGCCGGTATCTCGTCGATGGTGACGGCCCGCTCGACCCTGAAATGGGACCTCTCCAAAGAGCCGTTCTACACCTATTTCAACTTGGGTAACGGTACGTTCTTCAACTACAAGGGCGTACGCATGAACGACAACGAGTGGTACAACATCGGTATGCAGGACTACCTGCCGACGTGGCGTTTCTGGTTTGCACCCTCGTTTCTCGGCGGACAGTCGACCACCGGTCTTCAGGAAGCTGACCTCGACCTTGAAGCCGACTTTACGTGGGAAGATGCCTATTTCGGCGGCTCCTGTCTGAAAATCAGCGGTACGACCGACGAAGAGTGGCTGCACCTGTTCAAAACCGACTTCGATGTGCAGAACGGATATAAGATACGGGTGCTTTACAAACTGCTCGGCGGTAAAGCCGACATTACCCTCGCTCTGGGTAAAAAGATAAACAGCGGGGTTGTTCCCACTGTAGGTAAATCGGAGAAGATTCTGACGGTGGACGGCTGTGCCGAAGCAGAAGACAAGTCCTACGAAGAGGGCTGGCAGGAAGCCGTTGTGTCCATTAAACCCCAAGATGTCCTGTCGGGCGGTCTGAACCGCAATATCAGCGTGATAGCCCTGCAGTTCGAGCATGCCGAAAACATGGAATTGCTGCTCGGCGGCCTGGAAATCCTGCCCAACACGACCTTTTCCGCTCCGGCCAAGCCGACCGTTACGCGGTCCAGAGTGCTGGGTAACAGCTATACCGGTATCGACGGTAAAATCATCTGGGAAATGTCCGGCACCGCCGGAACGGGCGTACCGGTCTACAACTTCGATGTCAACACCGCATTCTTCAAGGTGTATGCACAGGAGCAGGACGGAGCAGAGTGGCTGGCCGGAACCACTACATCGTGGGCCGCTGTCGCTTTCCGCTGTCCCAACACGGATAACGACAAACAAATCCGTTTCGGGGTGAGCGCCGTTTCTCTCGACCTCTCGGCCGAATCGGATATTGCCTGGGGCGAGTGGCACTCCAAAGGCGACTATAAGCCCTCGAACGATATCGCAGTAGACAAACCGGTCATCAAACCGGACCAGAAATTTACCTGCTACTATGTCGACTCCAAACATACGCCTTCGACTTGGGAACTGACCGATGCCCTGACCGGAGAGGTCAAAGCCTCGTCTACCGGTCTCGAACTGACGGTAGAAAACGGTCTGCCTTACGGCGGTTACAACCTCTGTCTCGACAAAGGTACCGACCAGGAACGCAAATTCGGTTATTTCGTACAGGTAACGAGCGACGAAGTGGGTGCACTGCCCGAAATCCACACCATCTCCCACAACGATGAGAATGTGACCGGAAGCGACGAGACGATCGAAATCGAACTGGCCGACATCCCGACCCTGAGCTATACCGGCCGGTCGGCCGACGGTTCGGCTTCCCGCTGTCTCTCGCTCGAATCCCAGTTTATCGGTGCCCAGATGGCCGATGTCGGCATCGGTCCGTTGCAGCCCCTTTCGGTAGCCGGCTGGTTCAAGTTTACCGAACTGCCCGCCCTCGACTGGAACTTCATGAACATTTCGAATCTGGTTACCGGAGCCTGGCCGTCGAGCAACTGGGGCTGGTGCTGGAACCACTGTACCAGCGATGGCAGCCTCTTCTGTACCTTCCGGGGTGCCTCTTCCGACAGCAGCAGTCCCGGTGAGCTGCACTACACCTTCCCCGACACCAAGCTGCAGGCCGGTGTCTGGACACACATCGCATGGGTGGTCGACTACAACTCCTCCTACTCGCTGGGTAGCGGTACCGCATTCCGTTGCCAGGTCTACATCAACGGCGTAAAACAGAAATCGACCGTCTTCCAGTATGCTACCGGTAACAATACGGGTTCGGCCCGCCGCTGCAATATCTATGACCCCCAAACTTCGTCTATAAAGAGCGAATCGCTCTCTTGGGATTCCTCCAGCTCTCCCTGGCAGGGAACACATGACGGCGATATCTACGTCCCCATGTCGCATGCGACGGCCAATACCGACCGCATCTATTTCGGCGGCCCCAAACATCAGGGCAGCACTATCGACGGTCTGGTAGATGACTTCCAGATATGGAACAAAGCCATGACGCAGGCCGATGTAGACCTCTCTCTGAAGGGCATCACCGCCGAAAACATGCCGGAAGGTCTGCTCTGCATGTGGACGTTCGAGGAAGATACCGACGACACCAATCTCTTCAAGTCGATTGGCTCGAAACCGAATGTAGACGCTTGTTCGTATACCATTATTGATGCAGATGCCGCCGCCGGTATCACGCGTCATCTGGAGGCTCAGAAACCGGTATTCCAGCCGGGTTGTCCGTTCCTTTCGGGTACGGCCTATCCCATCGAGACTTCCGCCAGCTGGAAAGACAGCAGTCGGGGAACCCAGTTCACCAAAACTCCGGCTAAAAAAGAAGATACCGCCGGAAGCACGACGGTGAAATTCTCCAAACCCGGCGACCATACGGTGACCCTGACCCTGCAGAACGGTTACGGCAGCGACAGCAAGGAGTTCCCCGTATTCTCGATTGCAGATCCGGTAGGCGTGGAAGAAACCGCCGCTGATGCCGGTCTGCTGACCTACACGGTAGACAATGTGCTCTTCCTCGAATTTGCCGCCAACGGCAACTACAACGTACAGGTGTACAACACGGCCGGTGCGCTCGTGGCCAACAAGGCCCTGACCGCTGCCGCCGGACAGAACGCCCGCATCACGCTGGGTAACGCCGGTGTATATGTAGTGAAAGTCGTTTGCGACGGCCAGGTATTGCGCACGGTAAAAGTATTGAGCAAATAATACAGACACCGATTTTGATAAAAACGGGAGTTCCTTCGGGACTCCCGTTTTTTTTTCGTCCCGACAACACCATATTTTCGTGCCGCATGTTGGGACATGTCGTGACATGTCCGGAATACCGAACCCGTGAATAACATTTTATTCGGACATGTTTTTTTTCGGATGTGTTTTTTTTCGGACGTGTCACGACACGTCCCTACACGGGAACCGTATATGTTCGTGGCATTGTCGCCGCATATCGGGGCGACCGAACCCGTGAAACAATACCACCGATTCGGAGTCGCCGCATGTAGGGACATGTCGTGACATGTCCGGAAAAC